>NZ_JBVJAB010000006.1:375319-453917 GCF_055591025.1 Streptomyces sp. NPDC041784 | reverse complement strand
CCCCCCCCCCCCCCCCCCCCCCCCCCCCCCCCCCCCCCCCCCCCCCCCCCCCCCCCCCCCCCCCCCCCCCCCCCCCCCCCCCCCCCCCCCCCACCGCAGGTCGGAGGGGTGATTCCCCGCCTGCTGGAGGTAGGCCCTGTGGGACTCGAACCCACAACCAATGGATTAAAAGTCCACTGCTCTGCCAATTGAGCTAAGGGCCCAGGCGATGTTGCCTCCCCGAGCATAGCCGGACGCGGCCGTCTCGCCGATCGGGTATCGGGGACACGGCCGCGCCGCGGTGCGCGAAGCGATGAGGATCGGTCACGGATCCGCCGGTTCCGGGGAGGTTCGGGTGCGTGCCGCCTCCCAGGCGACGGTCCGTTCGTGCGCCGGGTCGAGGAACCACTCGCGGGCCGAGAGCACCCACCACAGCCCCGCGAAGCCCAGGACGACGAGCACGGCGACGGGGGCGTAGTTGAAGGTCTCCCAGGTGACCGGGGAGACCTGGGGCAGCATGAACAGCACCGTGATCACCGCCACCCACGCCACGGACACCACGCCGATGGGCCGGGACCAGCGGCCGAGGTGCCACGGCCCGCGCTCGAAGGCGTCCCCCTTGCGCAGCCGCAGCAGCGTCGGGATGACGTACGCGATGTAGAGGCCGATCACGGCGATGGAGGTGACGGCCGCGTACGCGGTCACGTTGATCAGGTACGGCAGGCCGAGGAGCAGCGCGCCGCCGGCCGCCAGCCAGACGGCGGCGACGGGGGTGCGGGTGCGCGGGCTGACCGTGTGCCAGATGTGGGACCAGGGCAGGGCACCGTCCCGGGAGAACGCGTAGATCATGCGACTGTTGGCGGTCACGGACGCCATGCCGCAGAACAGCTGGGCGCCGATGACCACCAGGAGCAGCAGCTTCCCGGCGGTCGCGCCCAGCGCGTCCAGCAGGATCTGGGCGGGCGGCGCGCCGGTCGGGGACTCGAGCGCCCCCTGGTAGGACTGGATCGCGAACGTGAAGCCGAGGAGCAGCACGAATCCGGCGATCCACGAGGTCCAGATGGACCGCACGATGCCTTGGGGGCCCGCCGTCGACGCGTCGTGGGTCTCCTCCGTCATATGGGCGGAGGCGTCGTAGCCGGTGAAGGTGTACTGGGCCATCAGCAGGCCCAGCAGGACCACGTACACCCCGCTGCCCCAGCCCGTGTTGTTGACGAACTCGCCGAAGACGAAGGACGCGGACTGGTGCCGGTCGGGGACGAAGGCGAGCGCGCCCACGATGACGCCGACGCCCAGCACGTGCCACCACACGCTCACGCTGTTGAGCAGGGCGATGATCCGGACGCCGAAGGTGTTCAGCAGACCGTGCAGCAGCAGGATGCCCGCGAAGAGCAGGATCGTGCGCTCCGGGGTCACGGTGAAGTCGAACTGGAGGTTCAGGTAGGCGCCGAGGAAGGACGCGGCCCCGAAGTCGATGCCGGCGGTCACCGCCACCTGGCCGAGCACGTTGAACCAGCCCGTGAACCAGGCCCAGGCCGCCGCCGACCGGGCCGGTGCCAGCCGGTGCGCCCAGAAGTACAGGCCCGCCGAGGTCGGGTACGCCGAACAGATCTCGGCCATGGAGAGGCCGACGAACAGCGTCATCAGGCCGACGGCGACCCAGCCCCACATGATCACCGCGGGGCCGCCGGTGTTCATGCCGAACAGGTACAGCGTGAGACAGCCGGACAGGACCGAGATGATCGTGAAGGAGACCGCGTAGTTGGAGAACGCCGACATGCGCCGGGCGAGTACCTGCGTGTAACCGAGCTGGGCCAGCCGCTCTTCGTCCGACAGCCCACTCCCTATGGCGTCATCTGTCATGCCCCCAGCAATTCCCCCGCCCGGGGTATGACACACGTCACAACTTGGCTGAAAGATGTGGGTGATCCCCGGACCGATCCGGGAAACGCCGTGGCCCCCACCGAAGAATCGGTGGGGGCCACGGCGTTCACTCAGTCCCGATCAGCCGTTGCGCTTCCAGCGCGGCTTGTCGTCACGGCGACCGAAGGAGGAGCCGGTGGAACCGGTCGAGCCGGTGCCGCCGCGGTGGTCGTCACGACGGCCCTGCGGGCGGTCGTGGCCGCCGGTGCGGAAGCCCGGACGGTCGTCGCGACGGTCACGGTTGAACGGACGGTCGCTGCCACGGTGACCGGTGCGGTCGTCCCGGCGGAAGCCACCGCGGTCGTCGCGGCGCTCGAAGGTACGCCCGCCACGGTCGTCGCGGCGCTCGAAGGAACGGCCACCCCGGTCGTCACGGTCACGGTTGAACCCACCGCGGTCGTCACGACGCTCGAACGAACGGCCACCACGGTCGTCACGGTCACGGTTGAAGCCGCCACGGTCGTCACGACGCTCGAACGAACGGCCACCACGGTCATCGCGGTCACGGTTGAACCCGCGGCCACCACGGTCGTCTCGGTCACGGTTGAACCCACCGCGGTCGTCACGACGCTCGAACGAACGACCACCACGGTCATCGCGGTCACGGTTGAACCCACGGCCACCACGGTCGTCACGGTCACGGTTGAACCCACCGCGGTCGTCACGACGCTCGAACGAACGACCACCACGGTCGTCGCGACGCTCGAAGGAACGGCCACCACGGTCGTCACGGCGCTCACGGCGCTCGTACGACGACGTGGACGGCGCGCGCTCCTCGCGGGCGACCCGGTCGACGTCCTGCGCGGCCGGCTGCTCCGGCACGGAGACCTCGACGGCGGCCTGGACCTCGGCCTCGGCCTGCTCCTGCGCCTCGGCCACCGCGGCGTCGGGGTCCTCGCCACGCTCGCGGGCGACCCGGGCGACCAGCCGGTCGGCCTCGTCGCGCAGCTCGGACGCGCGGCGCTGCGCACGCTCCAGCTCCTTGGTGAGCTGGGAGACCTCGCGCTCGGCCTGCTGGGCGGCGTTGCCCGCGGACTCGGCCTGGACCTCCGTCATCGACCGAGCGCCGGTGATCTCGGCGACCTCCGGGTCGAAGGCGGCGCCGCCCTGGATGATGTGACGCCCGGCGTCGACGCCCGCGTCCTCCATCAGACGGAAGATCTGGCGGCGCTGGTGCGGCAGCGAGAGGGAGACGACCGTGCCGGTGCGGCCGGCGCGGGCCGTGCGGCCGGCGCGGTGCAGGTAGTCCTTGTGGTCGCCCGCCGGGTCCACGTTCAGGACCAGGTCGATGCCGTCGACGTGGATACCGCGCGCGGCGACGTCCGTCGCGACGAGCGCGTTGACGTAACCGTCCTTGAAGTCGGCCAGCGTCCGCGTCCGCGCGCCCTGCGTCATGCCGCCGTGCAGCGCGTCCGCCTTCACACCGGCGTCACGCAGCTGCTCGGCGATACGGTCGGCGCCGAGCTGGGTGCGGACGAAGATGATGGTGCGGCCCTTGCGGGAGGCGATCGCGGCCGTGACCGGCGCCTTGTCCTTGGGCTTCACGATCAGGATGTGGTGGGACATGGTCGTGACCGCGCCCTGGGCGGCGTCGACCTCGTGCGTGACCGGGTTGCTCAGGTAGCGCTTGACCAGCGTGGAGATCTCGTTCTCCATCGTGGCCGAGAACAGCATGCGCTGACCGCCGGCCGGCACCTGGTCGAGCAGCTCCGTCACCTCGGGCAGGAAGCCCAGGTCGGACATCTGGTCGGCCTCGTCGAGGACGGCGATCTGCACGTCCTCGAGGGAGCAGGCGCCGCGGTTGATGATGTCGCGCAGTCGGCCCGGGGTGGCGACGAGGATGTCGACGCCGCGCTCCAGGGCGTAGATCTGGTTGCCCATCGACGTACCGCCGCAGACGACCTTCATCTTCAGGCCGAGGACGTCGCCGTACGGCTGGAGCGCGTCCGCGACCTGCATGGCCAGCTCACGAGTCGGCGTGAGGATGATGGCGCGGGGCTTCTTCTTCTCGGTACGGCCGCCGGCCAGCGTGGCCAGGGTCGGCAGACCGAAGGAGAGGGTCTTGCCGGAGCCGGTGCGGCCACGGCCGAGGATGTCCTTGCCGGCCAGGGCGTCCGGGATGGTCGCGGCCTGGATCGGGAAGGGGCTGGTCACACCGTTCTGCGCGAGCTTGCGCACGACGCCCTCGGGGAGCCCGAGGTCGGCGAAGGTGAGCTCGGCAGCGGCGTCGACGTCCTCGACGACCTCGACGGTCTCGACGATCTCTTCGTCGAGGACGACGTCGGTGTTCTCGGGCAGGACGGCGTGATCAGTACTGGAAATGGACATGCGTAAGCGAAACCTTCCGGAGTCTCGTCGGCACGCGCCCGTCAACTCCGTGTTCGCATTACGACCGCCTCAATGCGGTCAGCCACGGCTGGGGAGAGTACGCGCCACACGGCGCGCTCTGCAGTGGCGCCGGGCAAATGGGATCAAACGATCTACCACCATACGCACCCTGCCCCCCTCAAGGCAAACCGGCCGCATCTCCGCAGCTCAGCGCGCCGCGCCGGCGCGGGCCGACGCCGCTTCGGAAGCGACCCCCGCCCTAGACCGGAGCTCCCGCCTCCGGCGCCGGCTCCCGCTCGACCAGCTGCGGGGCCGAACCGCCCGTCCCGCCGCCCGACTCGTGCGCGGAGGACGACGGCTCGGCCACCGTCGGCTCCGGGGACGGGGACGGCGGCTGCGGAGAGGGCGCGGGCGGTTCCGGGTCGGGGGAACGCGTGGGCACCGACGGCGGCGCCTTCGTCGGCGTCGGCACGCCCGGCTGCTCGGTCTTCCCGGGCTTCACCGGCCCCGCCGACGCGGACGCGCTCGCCCCCGCCGAGGGCGACCCGGACACGGACGCCGACGCGCTCGGCCGCCCCTTGCCCTTCCCGTGCCCGTGCTTGCCGTCGCCGCCGGCCGCGCCCATGTAGCCGCCGCCCACGCCCGCCGGCCCGCCGTCCGGGTCCTGACCACCGCGCTGACCGGCCGAGTGGGACGGCTTGGCGCGACCGCCCTCGCCGTCCCCGACGCTCATGCAGCCGGCGGCCGCGGCGACGGCCAGAACGGTGGCGGCCAGGCGAACGGGTACGTACTTGGGGCGCACGAGGCCACCTCCGGGGCAGGCAAATGGAGTCCACCTCCCCAACTCCCGCCGCCCGCAAGAGGACACGCGCCCCGGGCCGGGCGGGTCGGCGCCGAACGGGTCAGCCGTACCCCAGCGCGTGCAGCCGGGCGTCGTCGATCCCGAAGTGATGCGCGATCTCGTGCACCACCGTCACCTCGGTCTCCGCGACGACCTCCTCCCGCGTCTCGCACATCCGCAGCGTCGGCCCCCGGTAGATCGTGATCCGGTCCGGCAGCACCCCGGCGTACCACTCGCCGCGGTCCGTCAGCGGGGTCCCCTCGTACAGCCCGAGCAGCTCGGGATCGTCCGCCGGGGGCTCGTCCTCGACGAACACCGCGACGTTGTCCATCAGCCGCGTCAGCTCCGGCGGAATCCGGTCCAGGGCCTCGGCGACCAGTTCCTCGAACTCCTCGCGCGTCATCTCCAGCACAGCCCCATTCTCCGGTACGACCCCGCCGTACGAAGCCCCCGAACCGCACGGCCGCACCCGCACGACGGCCGCCCCCGCCCCCACCCCGCGCCCGCATACCCGTCCCCACACCGGGGCATACGGCACCAATGGCCCGTGCCCGTGTCCCTGCCCGGCTCCACCTCCGCGCCCCCACCGCACCGCTGAGGCGCCTGAAGCACGCCGTCCGCCCCGGGAAGCGGCGCCCGGCCACCCCCGAACTCACCGCCCGCCCCAACCCCTGGGCCCGCGCCGCCGGACTGACCGCGGTCGTCCTGATCGGCGCCTGGCTGGGCCTGCTGATCGTGGGAAACGTCCGCACCCCGGTCGGCCCCATGAACACCACCATGACCCTGCGCCCCTCCCTCACCGGCGGCACGAAGATCAACATCTCGCCGCTCGGCGCGCTCCACCTCGACAGCCACACCGCCCCGGTCCGCCTCGACGTCAACGTCGACCAGCTCGACCCGGCCCGCTCCGAGGCCCTCGTCGACCACCCCGAACGCCTCTCCGGCCTCCAGGACGAGGTCGCCGACGACGTCCGTCACGGCACCCTCGACCTCGCCCTGCGCTCCGGCGTCGCCGTCGTCACCGGCGCCACCGCCCTCGGCCTCGCCGTCTACCGCCGCCCCCGCCGCGCCCTGGCCGCCGGCGGCCTCGCCCTCACCCTGCTCGCCGCCGCGGGCGCCACCGCGTACGCCACCTGGAACCCCAAGTCGGTGCTGGAACCCCGCTTCTCCGGCCTGCTCTCCTCGGCCCCGTCCCTCGTCGGCGACGCCCGCAGCATCGTCACCGAGTTCGACGTCTACCAGCAGGAACTCGCCCGCCTGGTGACGAACGTGACCAAGCTGTACGACGTCACCTCCACGCTCCCGGCCTACCAGCCGGACCCCACGACGGTGCGCGTCCTGCACGTCTCCGACATCCATCTCAACCCCGCGAGCTGGAAGATCATCGCCTCGCTGGTGGAGCAGTACAAGGTCGACGTGATCGTCGACTCGGGCGACACCATGGACCACGGCACAGCCGCCGAGAACGGCTTCCTGGACCCCGTCGCCGACCTGGGCGCGCCCTACGTCTGGGTCCGCGGCAACCACGACTCGCCGATCACCCAGCGCTACCTGGACGGCATCAAGAACGTGCACGTCCTGGACGACGGCCGGGCCGTGACCCTCGCCGGTCTGCGCTTCGCGGGCATCGGCGACCCCCAGTTCACCCCCGACCGCTCCACCGTGCCGGGCGCCGGCGCGACCCAGGAGGAAGCGGGCGACCGTCTGACGGCGGCCCTCCGCGCCCAGGAGGCGGCCGGCACCCCGGTGGACGTGGCCGTCGTGCACGAGCCCTCCGCCGCCCGCCGCACGGACGGCGCCGTCCCGCTCGTCCTGGCCGGTCACCTCCACCACGAGGAGATGGAGGTCATGAGGAACGGCACCCGACTGCGCGTGGAGGGCTCGACCGGCGGCAGCGGACTGCGCGCCGTCGAGGGCGAGTACCCGGACCCGATCCAGGCGTCGATCCTCTACTTCGACCGCGACACCCGCCGCCTCCAGGCCTGGGACGAGATCGAACTGGGCGGCCTGGGCCTGACCACGGCCGAGGTCAGCCGCCACCTGCCCAAGGAGAACCAGCCCGGGGCGACACCGAGCCCGTCGCCGTCCCCCAGCCCGCCCTCCAGCCCGCCCTCCAGTCCGCCCCTCAGTCCGTCCCCCACGCCCTCCCCGTAAACCGTTTTGGCGATCCCTCCCCCCATCCCATATGCTTCTCACGTCCCCGACGCGCTGAGAAGCGCCCAGGCGGGCCGATAGCCCTCATCGTCTAGCGGCCTAGGACGCCGCCCTTTCAAGGCGGTAGCACGGGTTCGAATCCCGTTGGGGGCACGCAGTACGGTGTGCGAGACTTAGCGTCGCTGGTTCGCACACAACAGCTTGGTCCTGTGGAGCAGTTTGGAGTGCTCGCCACCCTGTCAAGGTGGAGGCCGCGGGTTCAAATCCCGTCAGGACCGCTGAGGTTTCACGTGAAACCTCTCGGCTGGGTAGCTCAGTTGGTACGAGCGACCGCCTGAAAAGCGGTAGGTCGCCGGTTCGACCCCGGCCCCAGCCACAGCACAGGCCCCGATCTTCGGATCGGGGCCTTGTTGTATGTCTTCCGCGGAGGGACGGGGGCGGCGATGGGCCGGGACGTCGAGCTGGAGAAGGACCGCGCGCGGTACGGGCTGCTGGCGGTGATCGTCAGCAATCTCGCGATAGCCGGGACCGCCGCGTTCGGGGTGTGGCAGTTGGACGGCGACAAGTCCGTGATCGTGGGTGTGCTGACGGCCGCCTTCACGGCGGTGAGCAGTACGACGACCGCGTATCTGGGCATCAAGGCGGTGTCGAACACGGCCAAGTCGATCGCTCTGCGCCGTGACGCGGACGGCGGCCCGGCCGGCCCGTCGGCCGGGTGAGGGATCCCGCCGAACCGCCGGGGCAAAAGCGTTAGCCACGTTTTTGCCGGGGATGAGATCCTGGATCGCGTATGTCTACGCACCCTGCCCCCGCCCTGGGCGCCCTCGCCCCCCGCCTGGCCGAGCTGTCCCTGCGTGATGCGCACCGGCTCGGGCGCAGGCTCGAAGGTGCGCGCAAGATCCGCAAGCCCGAGGCCCGAGCCGCCGTCCTCGCCGAGATCGAGTCGGAGGTCGCTCAGGTCGAGGAGCGGATGGCGCTGCGGCGCGGCCGTGTCCCGGCCGTCACGTATCCCGAGCAGCTTCCGGTCAGCCAGAAGAAGGACGACATCGCGGCCGCCATCCGTGATCATCAGGTCGTCATCGTCGCAGGTGAGACCGGTTCCGGTAAGACGACCCAGATCCCCAAGATCTGCCTCGAACTCGGTCGTGGCGTCCGCGGCATGATCGGCCACACCCAGCCCCGCCGGATCGCCGCGCGGACCGTCGCCGAGCGGGTCGCGGAGGAGCTGCGGACGCCGCTCGGCGAGGCCGTCGGCTGGAAGGTGCGGTTCACCGACCAGGTGAACCCGGACGCGACCTTCGTGAAGCTGATGACGGACGGCATCCTGCTGGCCGAGATCCAGACGGACCGCGAGCTGCGCGCGTACGACACGATCATCATCGACGAGGCCCACGAGCGGTCTCTGAACATCGACTTCCTGCTGGGCTATCTGGCTCAGCTGCTTCCGCGGCGGCCGGACCTGAAGGTCGTCATCACGTCCGCGACCATCGACCCGGAGCGTTTCTCGCGGCACTTCGGCGACGCTCCGATCATCGAGGTCAGCGGCCGGACGTATCCGGTGGAGGTGCGCTACCGGCCGCTGCTGGAGGAGGACGCCGAGGACGCGGACCGGGACCAGATCACCGCCATCTGCGACGCCGTGGAGGAGCTCCAGTCCGAGGGGCGGGGGGACATCCTCGTCTTCCTCTCCGGCGAGCGCGAGATCCGGGACACCGCCGATGCCCTGGAGAAGAAGCAGTACCGATTCACCGAGGTGCTTCCGCTCTACGCCCGGCTCTCGCACGCCGAGCAGCATCGGGTCTTCCAGCCGCACACCGGCCGCAGGATCGTTCTGGCGACGAACGTCGCCGAGACCTCCCTCACCGTCCCCGGCATCAAGTACGTCATCGATCCCGGCTTCGCCCGCATCAGCCGTTACAGCCACCGCACCAAGGTGCAGCGGCTGCCGATCGAGGCGATCAGCCAGGCCAGCGCCAACCAGCGCAAGGGCCGCTGCGGGCGCACGAGCGACGGCATCTGCATCCGGCTCTACACCGAGGACGACTTCCTCGCCCGGCCGGAGTTCACGGACGCGGAGATCCTGCGGACGAACCTGGCCTCCGTCATCCTCCAGATGACCGCCGCCGGCCTCGGCGACATCGAGAAGTTCCCGTTCATCGACCCGCCGGACCACCGCAACATCCGCGACGGCGTCCAGCTGCTCCACGAGCTGAACGCGCTGGACCCCGAGCAGCGGGACCCGCGCAAGCGGCTCACCCAGAGCGGTCGCAAGCTGGCCCAGCTGCCGGTCGACCCGCGGCTGGCCCGGATGGTGCTGGAGGCCGACAAGAACGGCTGTGTCCGCGAGGTCATGGTCATAGCCGCCGCGCTCTCCATCCAGGACCCGCGCGAGCGTCCGGCCGACAAGCAGGCCCAGGCCGATCAGCAGCACGCCCGTTTCAAGGACGAGACCAGCGACTTCCTGGCCTATCTGAACCTGTGGCGGTACGTCCGGGAGCAGCAGCGCGAGCGCGGTTCGTCGTCGTTCCGCCGGATGTGCAAGCAGGAGTACCTCAACTTCCTGCGCATCCGTGAATGGCAGGACATCTACACGCAGCTGCGTACGGTCGCCAAGCAGATGGGCATCCACCTCAACGAGGAGGACGCCTCCGGCGACCGCATCCATCTCTCGCTCCTCGCCGGTCTGCTGTCGCACATCGGCATGAAGGACGTGAAGGACGGCGCGAAGAACGAGTATCTGGGCGCCCGCAGCGCGAAGTTCGCGATCTTCCCCGGTTCGGCGCTGTTCAAGAAGACGCCGCGTTTCGTGATGTCCGCCGAGCTGGTCGAGACCTCGCGGCTCTGGGCGCGGGTCAACGCGAAGATCGAGCCGGAGTGGGTCGAGCCGCTGGCCGGGCATCTGCTGAAGCGGACGTACAGCGAGCCGCACTGGGAGAAGGACCAGGCGGCGGTGATGGCCTTCGAGAAGGTCACGCTGTACGGCGTACCGATCATCGCCCAGCGGAAGGTCAACTACGGCCGGATCGACGCGGAGGCGAGCCGCGAGCTTTTCATTCGCAACGCGCTCGTCGAGGGTGACTGGCGTACCCACCACAAGTTCTTCGCGGACAACCGGAAGCTGCTCAGCGAGGTCGAGGAGCTGGAGCACCGCGCGCGGCGCCGGGACATCGTGGTCGACGACGAGACGTTGTTCGACTTCTACGACCAGCGGGTCCCCGAACACGTGGTCTCCGGTGCCCACTTCGACTCCTGGTGGAAGCACAAGCGCCATGAGCAGCCCGACTTCCTGGACTTCGAGCGGGAGATGCTCATCCGGGAGTCGGCGGAGGCGGTCACCAAGGCCGACTATCCGGACTCCTGGCGTCAGGGTCCGCTGAAGTTCCGGGTGACGTACCAGTTCGAGCCGGGGGCCGACGCGGACGGTGTGACGGTCCACGTGCCGCTCCAGGTCCTCAACCAGGTCACGGACGACGGCTTCGACTGGCAGATCCCGGGCCTGCGGGAGGAGGTCGTCACGGAGCTGATCCGTTCCCTCCCGAAGCCGATCCGCCGCAACTACGTGCCGGCGCCGAACTTCGCGAAGCGCTTCCTGGACCGGGCGGTGCCCCTCCAGGAGCCGCTGACCACCGCCATGGCGCGTGAGCTGAAGCGCATGGTCGGGGTTCCCTTCGAGGCCGAGGACTTCGACTGGTCGAAGCTCCCCGACCACCTGAAGATCACTTTCCGGATCGTCGACGAGCGGCGCCGCAAGCTGGCCGAGGACAAGGATCTGGAGGCCCTGAGGCTCCGTCTGAAGCCGAAGGCGCGCCAGGCGATCTCGCAGGCGGCCGCGGCGACGGCCGAGCGGCGGGGCGGCGAGTCCCTGGAGCGCTCCGGTCTGACCGACTGGACGATCGGCTCGCTCACCCGTGTCTTCGAGACGCGCCGCGCCGGTCAGCCCGTGAAGGCGTATCCGGCACTGGTCGACGACGGTGACACGGTCTCCGTACGGCTCTTCGACACGGAGGCGGAGCAGGCGGAGGCGATGTGGAAGGGCACGCGGCGGCTGATCCTGCGCAACATCCCGGTGAACCCGGCGAAGTTCGCGTCCGAGAAGCTCACCAACGCCCAGAAGCTGGCCCTGTCGGCCAATCCGCACGGGTCGATACAGGCCCTGTTCGACGACTGCGCCATGGCGGCGGCGGACCGGCTGATCGGTGACTTCGGCGGCGCGGCGTGGGACGAGGAGTCGTACCGGAAGCTGTACGACAAGGTGCGCGCGGAGATCGTCGACACGACCGTGCGTACGGTCGGGCAGGTGCAGCAGGTCCTCGCGGCGTGGCAGGCCTGTGAGCGTCGCCTGAAGGCCGTACGCAGCCCGGCGCTGCTGGCGAACCTGACGGACGTGCGGGAGCAGCTGGACGCCCTGGTGAAGCCCGGTTTCGTGACCTGGGCGGGGCTGCGGCGGCTGCCGGACCTGATGCGCTACCTCGTCGCGGCCGACCGGCGGCTCCAGCAGATGGCGACCAACGTCCAGCGGGACACCGCCCGGATGGAGAAGGTCCGCGAGATGCAGGACGAGTACGCCTGGCTGCTGGAACAGCTTCCGCAGGGCCGGCCGGTGCCGCAGCAGGTCCTGGACATCCGCTGGATGATCGAGGAGCTCCGGGTGAGCTATTTCGCCCATGCGCTGGGCACGGCGTACCCGGTCTCGGACAAGCGGATCGTGAAGGCGATCGACGCGGCGGCTCCGTGACGGAGACTGCACGGAGGGTGAGTTCGACCAGCGGGCTCACCCTCCTGTACAGTCCTTCTCGCAGCACAGCGCAAGACAAAGTGCCGCAAAGCCTGGTCCTGTGGAGCAGTTTGGAGTGCTCGCCACCCTGTCAAGGTGGAGGCCGCGGGTTCAAATCCCGTCAGGACCGCAGTGAGAAAGAGGGCCCGCATCCCGCGAGGGAAGCGGGCCTTCTTCGTGTGTCCGGCGGCCGATGCGCGCGACGCCGCCCGGCCGGCGGAGCCCGCCGCCCTTGACGCCGTCACATTCCCTCGGTACCCAGAAATCAGGGCCCCTTCCCGCGTGGCCCTCTGGAGGTGGCGTATGGCGGCATCGGCTAGGCACGAGACGCGGGCCCTGCTCCGCGCGCATCTGTCGGCCGCGTCGTCCTATGGGCATCTGACTCGTCACTGCGCGATCTGCCACCGTCTGCTGCGGCTGGCGATGGACGGCGCTCCACGGGGTGCACAAGCCCCCGAGGAGGCCGCTCCGGAGAACGAGAGCCCCCCGACCGCCTGATCCTCCTGTGGCGGCGTCAACAGCCGTACAGGGGTGGGGTGATGGGGGAGACGGTTCAGCAAGCGCTTCCATTAGCGCACCCGCACCCATGGCAACAAGGCCACTGGCATGTGACGGGTGTCACCGCATAAGTTTTGGAACCCCACGTTCTTACCGGTCTCCTACAACAAGTCAATTTAATATGTGCAATTGCACCACTGTGGAGGATGCCTCCAGGAACCCTCCCAGAGCCTCCCCAGACTCCGACAAGCCCGCTCACAGAGCCACCTGATACGGCTTCGCAAGCGGCCCTGGACGCACAAAAAAGATCGCGCTGGACCCGGCGGAGTCCAGCGCGATCGACGACGCTCCCTGTGAACGACGGGCCTGTTGGGGCAGACCCGCGTCGCTCGTGGCCAGGGTTCGGACGTCCCGACAGGTTGGGGGACCTGACGTTTCGCCCGGTTATTCAGTTGTTCAGGCCTCGCTGCGCTGCTGCGGAATACCCGCCAGCAGGGCGCGGACCTCGGCCTCGCGGTATCGGCGATGTCCGCCGAGCGTACGGATCGACGTGAGCTTGCCGGCCTTCGCCCACCGCGTGACCGTCTTCGGGTCCACACGGAACATGGTGGCGACCTCAGCCGGGGTCAGCAGCGGCTCAGCATCAGGGGTGCGAGCGGTCATGAGCGGCCTCCTCGGGAGAACCGAACCTTCTCGGTTCTTTCCTCTAAATTCTGCACCTTGACCCGCGTTGCCCGAAATGGCGGACGCGAGTCGAGTCGGTTATAGGACGAACGGCTTGTCCTCGGCACTACAACTACACCATCTGTCCAGCCGCGTCGGCCAAACCGATGGAATTGCCCCCCAGGTGTTCATCGGCGACGGAAGCCGATGGACCATGCCATAGCGGACAGTCACGCTCCTGTGACGATCAGTCACAGGGGCGCTCAGGAGTCACCAGACCCCCCAAAGCAGTGCAATACCGAAGATTCCCCCCACCATGGAGCATAAGTAGGCGGACGGAGTCCTCCCCGGACTCCTTGTCCTATTTTGGCACGAGGAGGGGCAAGCGACGCAAGGGCCGTGTACGTGCGGTCCATCACCCTTGCGACATAAGCCCGGATCGGGACCTACGTCCCGTCAGTTCCGTGAAGTGGCGCTGACCGTACGCTGTTCGAACCATTTCGTCCGTGACGCAGGTCACTCCTGGAGCTCCTGTCGCGTCTGTCACACCGTCAGCCGTCTGCCATTCGCACGCCGTCTGTGCGCTGTCTGTGCGCTGTCTGTGTGCTGTCTGTGCGTCGCCGTCGGCCGTCTTCCGGCAGTCGGCGTCGGCCGATCGCCGCCCGTTGGCCGTCGGCCGACCGTCGCCAGTCGGCCGATCTCGTCAGTTCGCCGACCGCCGGTCCCGGACCGATCGCCACCGCTCCGCCAGCCGCGCGTACGCCTCGCCCGCCGCCGCGCCGTCGCCGCGGCGCAGCGCGGCGATCCCGTCCGCCACGTCCTTCGCCGAGTGGTCGTCCTCGAGATCACCGGCCGGCACGGCATGGACCAGACCGCCGTAGTCCAGTTCCACCAGCGAACGCGGATGGAACTCCTCCAGCCAGCGCCCCACGTCCAGCAGGCCGTCGATCAGCGGCCCCTCGTCCATGGCGTCCTTGAGCGCCCGCAGCCCCCGGGCCACCCGCCGCCGCGCCTGCACCATCGGGGTGCGGTAGCGCAGCACGGGCGCCAGCTCCGCGGTCCCCTTCTCGTACGTCCGCTCCTCGTCGGAGACGAGGACGAACCAGCTCAGCGGCACCTGCCAGGTCGCCGTGCGGATCCAGGGCCGGGCGTCGGGGTTGCGCTCCCGCCAGCGCTCGTAGTCCTGGGCGGCCTGCCGGCGCACGACCTCGGGGAGCACCGCCTCCAGGACCGGCCGGGGCAGTTCGTCGTCCAGCTCGGCCAGGGCCTGCCAGCCGCGCAGCCGGGTCCGCCAGGGGCACACGCACAGCACACCGTCCACGTCGAGCACGAACGCGTCGGCGCTCTCGTGCACCGGCACGGGCACCGGCGGCGTGGGCAGCAGGTCGGCCAGCGAGCGGCGCAGTTCGTCCTGGTAGGAGGGGTGCTCGGGGCGGCGGGCGTAGCGCGCCCAGTGGGTGCGCTCGGGCTCCGGGAAAGCGGCCAGCGGCTCGTACACACGCAGATAGGACGCGTACGGAACGATCACCGAGGACACCTTGGGCACGCCTGCTCCCTCCCCCCTGGGCCGACCGGGAAACCTGCGGAACCCGTGCCCGCGGACACGGGAAAACCATCCGAATCGTCGCACGGCAGTACGCCGTGCGGAGGTGATCCCGACCAGTGCGCCGCCGCCGGGCTGTGCAGGCTCTACGCTCATCCCACAGGCCCCGCCACCCGTACGGGAGCCCTTGTCCCGACCGCCGCGAGTTACCCGGGAGTCACCACAGTGACCGACGTTTCCAACGGCGTCCTGCACACCCTCTTCCACTCGGATCAGGGGGGTCACGAGCAGGTCGTGCTCTGCCAGGACCGCGACAGCGGCCTGAAGGCCGTCATCGCCCTCCACTCCACCGCTCTGGGCCCCGCGCTCGGCGGTACCCGCTTCTACCCGTACGCGACCGAGGAGGAGGCCGTCGCCGACGCCCTGAACCTCGCGCGCGGGATGTCGTACAAGAACGCCATGGCCGGGCTCGACCACGGCGGCGGTAAGGCCGTGATCATCGGTGACCCCGAAGTGATCAAGACCGAACAGCTGCTGCTGGCCTACGGCCGTTTCGTGGCCTCGCTCGGCGGGCGGTACGTGACCGCCTGCGACGTCGGCACGTATGTCGCCGACATGGACGTCGTGGCGCGCGAGTGCCGCTGGACGACCGGGCGGTCCCCCGAGAACGGCGGCGCCGGCGACTCGTCGGTGCTCACCGCCTTCGGCGTCTACCAGGGCATGCGGGCCTCCGCCCAGCACCTGTGGGGCGACCCGACGCTGCGCGGTCGCCGGGTCGGCGTCGCCGGCGTCGGCAAGGTCGGCCACCACCTGGTGGAGCACCTGCGCGGCGAGGGCGCCGAGGTCGTCGTCACGGACGTCCGCGAGGACGCCGTGCGCCGGATCCTGGACCGGTATCCGGAGGGGGTCACGGCGGTCGCCGACACCGAGGCGCTGATCCGGGTCGAGGGGCTCGACATCTACGCGCCCTGCGCGCTGGGCGGTGCGCTGAACGACGCGTCGGTCCCGGCGCTGACCGCCCGGGTCGTCTGCGGCGCGGCCAACAACCAGCTCGCCCACCCGGGTGTGGAGAAGGACCTCGCCGACCGCGGGATCCTCTACGCGCCGGACTACGTGGTGAACGCCGGCGGTGTCATCCAGGTCGCCGACGAGCTGCACGGGTTCGACTTCGAGCGGTGCAAGGCGAAGGCGTCGGGAATCTTCGACACCACCCTCGCGATCTTCGCACGTGCGAAGGAGGACGGGATTCCGCCGGCCGCCGCGGCCGACCGGATCGCCGAGCAGCGCATGCACGAGGCCGCCCGCGCGCGCGGGCGGTGAGGTTCCGGGACGGGTCCGTCCAGGAGCGTCCCGGGTGTTTCGGCGGTACCGCCGGGTGGAAAGTTAGAGAGAACTCTCACTCTTCCCGGCGGGTCGTCCGCCGATAAGTGGTTAAAATCGCCACTGACCAGCGAGGACGGGGCGCCTCAAAGGTTCTGCGCACACGCGCGTGCTACGGGCGACGTACCGTACGGGCGTGGGCTCAGGTACCGTGGGAGCCCTACGACGGGCTCTCCGAGGAGAGACCGTCCTGGATCATGAACGCGTGTCAACCTGGGGCCGTCGAGCCCCGTCGTTGAGGGGGTCGAGCCATGGGGCGCGGCCGGGCCAAGGCCAAGCAAGCGAAGGTCGCCCGCCAGCTGAAGTACAACAGCGGCGGGACGGATCTCTCACGCCTGGCCGAAGAGCTGGGCGCATCGCCATCGAACATTCCGCCGAATGGTGAACCGTTCGAGGACGATGACGATGAGCAAGACGACGACCCGTACGCACGGTACGCCGAGCTGTACGGGGACGACGACGAGGACGACGGCGAGGACTCCTCGCAACAACACCGTCGCGGCGCTTGACCTTGCTTTGAGCACCCACCCGGTCGGTGACTTCGGTCACCGACCGGGTCTTGTGCTGCCCGCACGGTCTCAGGCGTAGTCGCCCACCAGCTCCGCGCCGGTCGGGTGCTCGCCGCGCTCGGTGATCTCACCGGCGACCCAGGCCTCGACGCCGCGGTCGGCGAGGGTGGCCAGGGCCACGTCCGTCGACTCCTCCGGCACGATCGCCATCATGCCGACGCCCATGTTCAGGGTCTTCTCCAGCTCCAGCCGCTCCACGTTCCCGGTCCTGCCGACCAGGTCGAAGATCGGGGCCGGGGTCCAGGTGGAGCGGTCGACGATCGCGTGCAGGCCGTCGGGGATGACGCGGGCCAGGTTGGCCGCGAGTCCGCCGCCGGTGATGTGCGAGAAGGCGTGCACGTCCGTCGTACGGGTCAGGGCCAGGCAGTCCAGCGAGTAGATCTTGGTGGGCTCCAGCAGCTCCTCGCCGAGGGTGCGGCCGAGGTCGTCGATCCGCGCGTCGAGGGAGAGGCCGGCCTGGTTCAGCAGGACGTGCCGGACCAGGGAGTATCCGTTCGAGTGAAGGCCGGAGGCCGCCATGGCGATCACCGTGTCACCCGTACGGATACGATCCGCGCCCAGCAGCCGGTCGGCCTCCACGACGCCCGTACCGGCGCCGGCGACGTCGAAGTCGTCCGCGCCCAGCAGGCCCGGGTGTTCGGCCGTCTCGCCGCCGACCAGGGCGCAGCCGGCCAGCACACAGCCTTCGGCGATGCCCTTGACGATGGCGGCGACCCGCTCGGGGTGGACCTTGCCGACGCAGATGTAGTCGGTCATGAACAGCGGCTCGGCGCCGCACACCACGATGTCGTCCATGACCATCGCGACCAGGTCGTGGCCGATGGTGTCGTACACGCCGAGCTGGCGGGCGATGTCGACCTTCGTGCCCACGCCGTCCGTGGCGGAGGCGAGCAGCGGGCGCTCGTAGTTCTTGAGGGCGGAGGCGTCGAAGAGGCCGGCGAAGCCGCCGAGGCCGCCGAGGACCTCGGGGCGCTGCGTCTTCTTCACCCACTCCTTCATCAGCTCGACGGCGCGGTCGCCCGCCTCGATGTCGACGCCCGCGGCTGCGTAGCTGGCGCCGCCCTCGGCAATCGGAGTCTCAGACATGGCTTTGTGAGAACTTTCGTGTCGTACGGCGGGGCTTACGGGCGACGGATCGCGTCGGCCGCGGCCGTGGCGGCCGGACCGGCTGCCAGCTCGGTCTCCAGGAGCTGCTTGCCGAGCAGCTCCGGGTCCGGGAGTTCCATCGGGTACTCGCCGTCGAAGCAGGCGCGGCAGAGGTTCGGCTTGGCGATGGTGGTCGCCTCGATCATGCCGTCGAGGGAGATGTACGCCAGGGAGTCGGCGCCCAGTGAGGTGCCGATCTCGTCGATGGTCATGCCGTTGGCGATCAGCTCGGCGCGGGTGGCGAAGTCGATGCCGAAGAAGCAGGGCCACTTCACGGGCGGCGAGGAGATCCGGATGTGGACCTCGGCGGCGCCGGCCTCGCGGAGCATGCGGACCAGGGCCCGCTGGGTGTTGCCGCGCACGATCGAGTCGTCGACGACGACCAGGCGCTTGCCCTTGATGACTTCCTTGAGCGGGTTCAGCTTCAGGCGGATGCCGAGCTGGCGGATGGTCTGCGAGGGCTGGATGAACGTCCGGCCGACGTAGGCGTTCTTGACGAGGCCGGCGCCGAACGGGATGCCGCTCGCCTCCGCGTAACCGATGGCGGCCGGGGTGCCGGACTCCGGGGTCGCTATGACCAGGTCGGCGTCGACGGGCGCTTCCTTGGCCAGTTTGCGGCCCATCTCCACGCGGGAGAGGTACACGTTCCGGCCGGCGATGTCGGTGTCGGGGCGGGCCAGGTACACGTACTCGAAGACACAGCCCTTGGGCTTCGCGTCCGCGAATCGGGAGGTGCGCAGGCCGTTCTCGTCGATGGCGATGAACTCGCCCGGCTCGATCTCGCGGACGTAGGCGGCGCCGCAGATGTCGAGGGCGGCGGACTCGGAGGCGACCACCCAGCCGCGCTCCAGGCGGCCGAGGACCAGCGGGCGGATGCCCTGCGGGTCACGGGCGGCGTAGAGCGTGTGCTCGTCCATGAAGACGAGCGAGAAGGCGCCTCTGACCTGCGGGAGGATCGAGTGCGCGGCCTCCTCGATGGTCAGCGGCTTGCCGTCCGAATCGACCTGGGCCGCGAGGAGCGCGGTGAGCAGGTCGGTGTCGTTGGTCGCCGCGACGCGCGGGGTGCGGCCTTCCTGCTTGGGCAGGTCGGCGACCATCTCGGCGAGCTGGGCGGTGTTGACGAGGTTGCCGTTGTGCCCGAGCGCGATCGAGCCGTGCGCGGTGGCGCGGAACGTCGGCTGGGCGTTCTCCCACACGGAGGCGCCGGTGGTCGAGTAGCGGGCGTGTCCGACCGCGATATGACCCTGGAGCGAACCGAGCGAGGTCTCGTCGAAGACCTGGGACACGAGGCCCATGTCCTTGAAGACGAGGATCTGGGAGCCGTTGCTGACCGCGATTCCCGCGGATTCCTGGCCCCGATGCTGGAGGGCGTACAGCCCGAAGTAAGTGAGCTTGGCGACCTCTTCGCCGGGAGCCCAGACTCCGAAGACGCCGCAAGCGTCCTGGGGGCCCTTCTCGCCGGGGAGCAGATCATGACTGAGTCGACCGTCACCACGTGGCACGGCTCCGAGTGTAGGCGAGATCGACCACTGGTCCGAATTGGGGATACCTGCGGGTAACTGGATCATCGTTCGGTGGACATATCCATGATCGACTGATTTTCGCAGGTCAGATGGCCTGAATGAGGTTCCGACGGTGATCCTTCGAGTGGCCGGGGCAGCCGTCCGCGGTCGCGTTCCGTATGCATGAGTGAGGTGTCGCACATCATTCGGTCCCGCTCGGTCAGGACATCAGCGGCAGGAGCGCTCCCAGGTCCGCCCGCTCGCCGCTCGCGCTGACCTTGGCCTGCGCGAGGGCCTCTTTCCAGGTCAGCCGCCCGGTCGCGAGACGCAGCCAGGTCAGCGGGTCGGTCTCGACGACGTTCGGCGGGGTGCCGCGGGTGTGCCGCGGTCCCTCCACACACTGCACGACGGCGTACGGCGGAACGCGCACCTCCGTCGCACCTCCGGGTGCCTTGGCGGCGAGCGCGTCGGCGAGCAGCCGGGTGGCGGCGGCGAGGGCCTGCCGGTCGATCGGGACATCCAGACCGGGGACGGCGGCGTTGAGGTCGTCGGTGTGGACGGCCAGTTCGACGGTACGCGTGACGAGGTAGTCGGCCAGGGGCAGGGCACCGGCGTTGGTCTGGAGCAGCCGGCCTGCGGGGTGGGCGTCGAGCAGCTCGGGCAGGCTCCGCTCGATGTCGGCGAGGTAGGCGTCGAGATCAGGGTGCCGGTCGGTGAGATCCCGGGTGAAGTCGTCGATGGCCGAAGCGCTGGCCACGGTGGCGAAGGGCCAGTCCAGCAGCACGGCGTCCTGCCGCGCGGGCTCCGACAGGTCGAGCGCCCGGTGCACCGCGGTGACCGCCATCCCGATGTGCGCGACCAGTTCGCGTACGGTCCACTCCCCGAGCCGCGTCGGCAGCGCCAGCTGCTCGGGCGCGAGGCCGGCCACCGCCGTCCGCACGCTCCGCAACTGGGCCAGCACGGCCGTCCGGGTCCTGACGGGGTCGTAGGTACGGGTGCGCTTCTTGGCCGGGGGCATGGCGGTGAGCCTAGTCGCGGACGGTGGGGTGTCCGGGGGAGTTTCCGGGCCGGCGACCGCATCCCCCACCACGTCCCACGTCCCCCGTCACAGCGTCAGAGCGTCAGGCGCACCGCGAACGAGTACAGGCGGGTGATCTGATCGGGGCTGCTGTTGTCGTCGGAGATCAGGTACAGGGGGCGCCAGCCCTGGTAGCGGCCGGTGGGCCAGGGGGCGCCGAGGGCCATGCCCTCCACGTTGTCGATCAGCGGGTTGAGCTGCGCGGAGCCGGGGGTGGCGACCACTCCGGGGCCGCCCGCGGGGCAGTCGACCAGGCTGAACACGGGCTCGCCCTTGGCGAAGACGTCCGCGGGCAGGCCGTAGAGCGAGTCGTCCTCGGTCACGTCCCGTGCCCCGTTCAGGGACAGCTGGACGACCCGGACCGCCGTACCGAGGCCGGCCGTGTACTGGCGCTCCAGGGCGAGCAGGCCGCCCGAGTCGTCGACGGCGACCAGCTCGACCAGGTTCATGCCGTCGCCGGCGAGATACGCGTACTGGGCGTCCGGGGTGTAGGTGCCGCCGGGCTTGCCCGTGTAGCGCTGGATGCGGATGATGCCCCGGCCCCGGGTGTCGCCGTCCTTGGCCAGCGGCGACTCCCAGCCCGCGTAGAGGTGACGGCCGTCCGGGGAGAGGGCGAGGGACTCGATGCTGCGGCCGATCTGGGCCCAGCCCTGGGGCCAGTACCGCAGGTCCTTCGGGATGGGGAGGTCCTCGCCGATCTGGCGGCCGGAGGCCGTGTCGAACCGCCGGATGGCCGGGCCGGTCTCGGAGCCGATCAGCATCGTCCGGCCGCCCTTCTCGACCACCAGGGCCTCCCCGTCGTACCACTCGGGAAAGCCCTCGCCGTTCGCCCGGCGCAGGGTGTCCGCGGTCCCGGCGACCGGCCGCAGGTCGAAGGCGGTGCCGAGGACGAGGGGGAAGACACGGCCCGGGGAGTTGTCGGCGAGCGCGAGGGCCCTGACTTCCTGCCCCTGGGGGGAGAGGAGGGCGAGGGACGAGATGCCCTCGATGTCCTCGTAGTCGACGTCCGTCTTGTTCAGGGCGTCGGAGTGGTCGAGCAGGACCGCCCGGGGCGCATCGGGTCGGGCCGGCGTCCCGCAGTCGCCGGTGGCGGCCGCGGGGTGGGCGTCGTCCCACCAGTCGCGAGCCGGTGCCACGCCGAGCCCGAGGGCGAGGCCCACCGCCCCGGCGGTCAGCGACCACACCAGGGTGCGCAGGCGGGACCGGCGCGGCAGGTCGGCCGGGAGCTGCGGTGAGGACGAGGCGGGTGGGGCGGGCGGGGGTGCCACCGCCCGGTTGCGGACGAAGTCCAGCCTGCCGACGCCGTTGCGGTCCTCGTCCTGCGGCTCCTGCGGCATCGTCGGCCGCATGGCCGTGATGCGTTCCTTGACGGCCTGGAACAGGGCGTGCAGCCCCAGCATGTCCGGCCCGTCCTTCAGCCCCTGGTTCATGACGTCCACCAGGGCGCCGGTGAAGACCGTGCAGCGCCGGGGGTTGGGGGCGTGCGAGGGCCGGTCGCGCGGGGCGGAGGTCATCACGTACGAGCCCTGGACGCCGTCCAGCGTCTGCACCGCGGCGGCGCCGCCCTGCGTGCCGCGGTCGGTGCCGGCCATCTCGTTCAGCACCTGCCCGCTGAAGCAGCAGTCGAGGATCAGCACCCTGCGCATCGCGGTGCCCGTGTCGCGGATGGCGAGGCGTACGTCACGGGAGCGGACACAGGTGTCCGGCTGGCCCTCGACCGAGTCGGGCAGGGTGAGCAGGAGCTGCCGCTCGTGCCGGTCGAGCAGCCCGTGGCCCGCGTAGTAGACGATCAGCGTGTCCTCGGCGCGCCAGGCCGCCTCCCGGATCGGCCCGACCAGATCGGCCGGGGCGCGGGGGTTGGCGACCGTGATGACCCGGTCCTCGGGGATGCCCCAGATCTCCTCCTTCGTGAGCGCGTCCCGCAGCTCGACGAGGTTGTGGCGGACGCTGCGCAGCGGGTCGAGGGACGCGTAGTCGTCCACACCGATCAGCACACAGGCCGACCGGAGGGGGTCGATCCGGGTGAGGTTCTCACCGGCGGCGTCCGGGGCCGCACCCGAGGCCGAGCCCCTTCCCGAGCCCGAGCCCGCGCTCTCGCCCCTGCCCGGGCCCCCGCCCTGGCCCGGTACGGTCGCGGTCACGCCCTGCCCTCCCCGTCCTCTCCGTCCGCCCCGTGGGCGCCGTCCTCCCCGGTCTCGCCCAGGAGCCTGCGCCGCAGGTCCTCCACCTCGGCGGGGTCCCCGCCGACGACGGTGAGGACGATCGGGGGCCGGGGCCTGCGCGCGTGGCGCCACGCCAGATAGGACAGCGGGAGCTGGGCCACCCCGGCGGCCGTGGACAGCACCGTCAGCACCGCCTCCAGACCGGGCCCCATCCGCCCCGGGGCGTCGTGGGCGATCCGTTCCACCTGGACGTGCCCGCGCAGCGATCTGTCGTCCGTGAACCAGTCGAACAGGGACCCGAGTTCCTCTTCCCCGTCGGGTCCGGACGCCTGGAACCTGATCTTCATCCGCCCACTCCTCGTGCCCACGCGCCGCCGCGTGCCCGTGCGGCTCTCAGACTGACACAACTGCCCCTCCCACCGGGTGCGTTGGCGAGTCGAGCACCCTGAGGACGGATACCGGACGCCTTGTCGTCCGGCCCCTCGGACACGGCGAAGGCCCCGCCGTCAACGGGCGGGGCCTTCGTCGTCGTACGACCGGTTATGCGAGCAGTGCCGGGATCGTCGCCTCGTGCGCGGTGCGCAGCTCCTCCAGGGTGAGCGCGAACTCGCCCTGGACGTCCACGGTGTCACCGTCGACGACGCCGATGCGGGTGACCGGGAGACCCCGGGCGCCGCACATGTCGTTGAAGCGGACCTCCTCCGAGCGCGGGATCGCCACGACGGCGCGCCCGGCGGACTCGGAGAGGAGGAAGGTGAACGCGTCGAGCCCGTCCGGTACGACGAGACGCGCGCCCTTGCCGCCGAGCAGCGCCGACTCGACGACCGCCTGGATCAGACCGCCGTCGGACAGGTCGTGCGCGGAGTCGATCATGCCATCGCGGGAGGCGGAGATCAGGATCTCGGCCAGCAGGCGCTCGCGCTCCAGGTCGACCTTCGGGGGCAGGCCGCCGAGGTGGTCGTGGACGACCTGCGACCAGGCCGAGCCGCCGAACTCCTCACGCGTGTCGCCGAGGAGGTAGAGCAGTTGGCCCTCCTCCTGGAAGGCGACCGGCGTACGGCGGGTCACGTCGTCGATCACGCCGAGGACGGCGACCACCGGGGTCGGGTGGATGGCCACCTCGCCCGTCTGGTTGTAGAGCGAGACGTTGCCGCCGGTCACCGGGGTGCCGAGCTGGAGGCAGGCGTCGGCGAGACCGCGGACGGCCTCGGCGAACTGCCACATGACGGCCGGGTCCTCGGGCGAGCCGAAGTTCAGGCAGTCGGAGACGGCGAGCGGCTTGGCGCCGGTCGTGGCGACGTTGCGGTACGCCTCGGCGAGGGCCAGCTGGGCGCCGTGGTACGGGTCGAGCTTGGCGTACCGGCCGTTGCCGTCGGTCGCGATGGCGACGCCGAGGCCGGACTCCTCGTCGATCCGGATCATGCCGGAGTCCTCGGGCTGGGCGAGGACGGTGTTGCCCTGCACGAAGTGGTCGTACTGGGACGTGATCCACTTCTTCGACGCCTGGTTCGGCGAGGCCACCAGCTTCAGGACCTGGTCCTTCAGCTCGTCACTCGACTGCGGGCGCGGCAGGCGGTTCGCGTCGTCGGCCTGGAGGGCGTCCTGCCAGTCCGGGCGGGCGTAGGGGCGCTCGTAGACGGGGCCGTCGTGGGCGACCGTGCGCGGGTCGACGTCGACGATCTTGCCGCCGTGCCAGAAGATCTCCAGGCGGTCGCCGTCGGTCACCTCGCCGATGACGGTGGCGATGACGTCCCACTTGTCGCAGATCTCCAGGAACCGGTCGACCTTCTCCGGCTCCACGACCGCGCACATGCGTTCCTGCGACTCGCTCATGAGGATCTCCTCGGGCGAGAGCGTGGAGTCGCGCAGCGGTACGTCGTCCAGCGTCACGCGCATGCCGCCGGAGCCGTTGGAGGCCAGCTCGGACGTGGCGCAGGACAGACCGGCGGCGCCGAGGTCCTGGATGCCGACGACCAGCTTCTCCTTGAAGGCCTCCAGGGTGCACTCGATGAGGAGCTTCTCCTGGAAGGGGTCGCCGACCTGGACGGCCGGGCGCTTCGACGGCTTGGCGTCGTCGAAGGTCTCGGACGCGAGGATCGAGGCGCCGCCGATGCCGTCGCCGCCCGTGCGGGCGCCGTACAGGATGACCTTGTTGCCCGCGCCAGAGGCCTTCGCGAGGTGGATGTCCTCGTGCCGCATGACGCCGATGGCACCGGCGTTGACCAGCGGGTTTCCCTGGTAGCAGGAGTCGAAGACGACCTCGCCGCCGATGTTCGGCAGGCCCAGGCAGTTGCCGTAGCCGCCGATGCCGGCGACGACGCCGGGGAGCACCCGCTTGGTGTCGGGGTGGTCGGCCGCACCGAAGCGGAGCGGGTCGACGACCGCCACCGGCCGGGCGCCCATCGCGATGATGTCGCGGACGATGCCGCCGACACCCGTGGCCGCGCCCTGGTAGGGCTCGACGTACGACGGGTGGTTGTGCGACTCGACCTTGAAGGTGACCGCGTAGCCCTGGCCGACGTCGACGACACCGGCGTTCTCGCCGATGCCGACGAGGAGGGCGTCGGACTGCGGGGCCTTCTCGCCGAACTGGCGCAGGTGCACCTTCGACGACTTGTAGGAGCAGTGCTCGGACCACATGACCGAGTACATGGCGAGCTCGGCACCGGTGGGCCGGCGGCCGAGGATCTCCACGACCCGCTCGTACTCGTCCTTCTTCAGACCGAGTTCGGCCCAGGGCAGCTCGACGTCGGGGGTCGCGGCCGCGTGCTCGACCGTGTCCAGAGGCGTCCGGCTCATGCGTTGACCAGCTTCTTGAGGATCGAGGTGAAGAACGGCAGGCCGTCGGTACGGCCCGACCCGATGAGCGGCTCGACGGCGTGCTCCGGGTGCGGCATGAGGCCTACGACGTTGCCGGCCTCGTTGGTGACGCCGGCGATGTCACGGAGGCTGCCGTTGGGGTTGAAGTCCAGGTAGCGGAAGACGACCCGGCCCTCTGCCTCCAGCTTGTCGAGCGTGTACGCGTCGGCGACGTACCGGCCGTCCATGTTCTTCAGCGGGATGTGGATCTCCTGGCCGGCCGTGTAGTCGGCGGTCCAGGCGGTGTCCGCGTTCTCCACCCGCAGCTTCTGGTCGCGGCAGATGAAGTGGAGGTGGTCGTTGCCGAGCATCCCGCCGGGCAGCAGGTGCGCCTCGGTGAGGATCTGGAAGCCGTTGCAGATACCGAGAACCGGCAGCCCGGCCTTCGCCTGCTCGATGACGGTCTCCATCACGGGCGAGAAGCGCGAGATGGCGCCGGCCCGCAGATAGTCGCCATAGGAGAAACCGCCGGGGAGGACGACGGCGTCGACCTGGTGGAGGTTCTTGTCCTTGTGCCAGAGAGCGACCGGTTCCGCACCCGCGAGCCGGATCGCTCGCTGGGTGTCCCGGTCGTCGAGGCTGCCCGGGAAAGTGACGACGCCAATACGAGCGGTCACTTCGCGGCCTCCGCGACTTCCTCCACCTTGACGGTGAAGTCCTCGATCACGGTGTTGGCGAGGAAGGATTCCGCAAGATCGTGGATGCGGGCGAGGGCGGCCTCGTCGACCGGCCCGTCAACTTCCAGTTCGAATCGCTTTCCCTGACGTACGTCGGAGATGCCTTCGAAACCCAGCCGCGGCAGTGCGCGCTGCACCGCCTGGCCCTGGGGGTCGAGGATCTCCGGCTTGAGCATGACGTCGACTACGACGCGTGCCACTGGCACTCCCGGTGGTGTGGTGCTGAGCAGGTTCCTGGTGGTGTCTCCAGCAGGTGTCTTCAGACTACCCGTACAAAATTTCTACGCGGGTAGAGTTGTAGGAAACTACGTGAGCGCCATCACGATCAGGTATCGGACCAGTGCCTTCGCGAAAAATTCAGGGAAAGATCCGGGGTGCACCGGTGCCCCCTATTGCGCCCACCCGTCTCCCACCACCACCCTCAATCGAAGTCGCCGGCGCTCCCCCTTGATTCTTGGGACACGCAGGCAGATTTAGTCGGGCTTCACATTCGATTGCCGGGCACTGTACAAATGAATTGGCAATAGCCGATACTTTGCCCCATAACTGGCTGACAGTCGACATCTCCGTGACGTCTTGGCACGTCATCGCAGAGCTGTCGCACGAAGGGACCGATATTCGTGGCGCAGAAGGTCGTGGTCACTCTCTTTGACGACATCGACGGCTCGGAAGCGGCGGAAACGATCGCCTTCGGGCTCGACGGCAAGTCGTACGAGATCGACCTCAATGAAGCCAATGCCAAGAAACTGCGCAAGGCGCTCGAGCCTTACGTGGAGGCCGGCCGCAAGCGGTCGAGGTCCGGCAAGGCGTACAAGCAGACGGAGGTCGCGCCCGACCCGGCGGCCGTCCGCGCCTGGGCCCAGGCCAACAAGATGGAGGTCCCCGCGCGCGGCCGCATCCCCAAGAAGGTCTACGAGGCGTTCGCCGACGCGCAGTGAGCCGTGGCGCGCATGAGCCGCGCCGCCCGGCGTCCTCGGGGCCCGTCAGCGGACCCCGAGGACAACCGACTTGCGCTACCCCCCACATGGTCGGCTAATGTCTGGAGCACGCCGCCGGGCGGGGCCGAAAAGCCCAGCTCACGGAGGCCACGCGGGTGTAGTTCAGTAGCAGAACATCCCCCTTCCAGGGGGAAGGCGCAGTGTGCGATCCCTGTCACCCGCTCTGCACCGCCGTCCCGACCACGCATGTGGATCAGGTAGGCTGGTGCTCGCGCCGATCGGTGAAAGCCGGTCGGAGGCAATGCGGACGTAGCTCAGTTGGTAGAGCGCAACCTTGCCAAGGTTGAGGTCGCGAGTTCGAGCCTCGTCGTCCGCTCGGGAATCAGACCCCGGTCCATTGGACCGGGGTCTTTTCGTGTGCGTGCTGCGTGCTGTGTGTTGTGTGCTGCGCGCAGGGTGCAGGGTGCTTGGCGTCTTTGGTCGGTGGGCTCGGGGTCCGATGTCCGGTGGCCTTCTGACATTTGTCATGGGGAGTGGTGACACCTCGCACTGCCGCGAGCCTCCGTCCGCGGGGAGCCTTGAGGCATGGACACGAATGAACACGTGATTGAGGTCACCGACCTCCGGCGTGTGTACGGGGGCGGGTTCGAAGCGGTCCGTGGAATCTCCTTCCACGTCGGCCGCGGTGAAATCTTCGCGCTGCTCGGCACCAACGGCGCCGGCAAGACATCGACCGTCGAGCTGTTGGAGGGCCTCGCCCGGCCCGACGGCGGACGCATCCGCGTCCTCGGCCACGACCCGCACGCCGACCGGGCCACCGTCCGGCCGCGCACCGGCGTGATGCTCCAGGAGGGCGGCTTCCCCTCCGAGCTGACCGTCGCCGAGACGGCGCGGATGTGGGCCGGATGCGTCAGCGGCGCCCGCCCGGTCGACGAGGCGCTGGCCCTGGTGGGGCTCACCGGGCGGGCCCGCGTCCGGGTCAAGCAGCTGTCCGGCGGTGAGCGGCGGCGCCTCGACCTGGCACTCGCCCTGCTCGGCGACCCCGAAGTGCTGTTCCTGGACGAGCCGACGACCGGCCTGGACGCCGAGGGCCGCCGCGATACCTGGGACCTGGTCCGCGCCCTGCGCGACTCCGGTACGACGGTGCTGCTGACCACGCACTACCTGGAGGAGGCCGAGCACCTCGCCGACGGGCTGGCCATCCTCCACAAGGGACGCATCGCGGCCACCGGGACACCCGCCGAGGTGACCGCCGCGCAGCCCTCCCGGATCACCTTCCGGCTGCCCGAGGGCTACTTCGTCGGCGATCTGCCGCCCCTGGCCGAACTCGGCGTGTCCGCACACGAGATGGAGGGCCGGCTCGTCCGGCTGCGTACCCATGAGCTTCAGCGGGCGGCCACCGGGCTGCTGGTGTGGGCCGAGCGGGCCGGGGTCGAACTGCACGGGTTGGACGTGCGGTCGGCCTCACTGGAGGAGGCGTTCCTGGGGATAGCCCGGGAGGCGTCGGAGGAAGCGGCGGACGCGGCGGTGGCGGCATGAGCGGGGGCACGAGTGGGGGCGTGAACGGGGGTATCGGCAAGGGCGCGAGAGGGGGCATGAACGGAGGTTTCGGCGGGGGCGCGAGTGGGGCCGTGGTCAAGGGCACGGTGCGGCCGGTGGGTCCGGTGCGCTCGGTGACGACCCCGGCGAGCCGTATGGCCGCCCTGGCCCGCGCCGAGCTGACCCTGCTCGGCCGCAGCAAGAGCACTCTCGTCACGGCCGTGCTGCTGCCCCTGGTGCTGCCGGCCAGCCTGGCGCCGACGGTCGAGGGCATGGGCGTCGAGGACGCCGGGCTCACCACCGGGGTCGTCATGCTGAGCGCCGCGGTCGGCTTCTCCCTGCTGTTCGCGGTGTACTCGGCGCTGGCCGCCATCTACACCGCCCGGCGCGAGGAGCTGGTGCTGAAGCGGCTGCGCACCGGCGAGCTGCGGGACGGCGAGATCCTCGCCGGATCGGCGCTGCCGGTCCTCGCCACCGCGCTGATGCAGTCCCTCGTGCTGGTGGCGGGCTGTACGGTCCTGCTCGACGTACCGGCACCCAAGGCGCCCCAGCTCGCCGTGATCGGACTGCTGTCGGGACTGGCGATCTGCGCGGCGCTGGCGGCGGTCACCGCGACGCTGACGCGCACGGTGGAGAGCGCCCAGATCACCACGATGCCGATGGTCCTGGTCTCGATGATCGGTTCCGGGGTCACCGTCCCTCTGGAGCTGCTGCCCGACCGGCTCGCCTCCGTCTGCGAACTGCTGCCGCTGTCCCCGGTCGTCGCCCTGATCCGCGGCGGCTGGACCGGTGACCTCTCGGCGTACGAGGCCCTGGGTGCCACAGCCACCGCGCTGGCCTGGACCGTGCTGGCGGTGTTTGCTGTACGACGGTGGTTCCGGTGGGAGCCGCGGCGCTGACCACGCCGGGGAACGCGACGTCAGGGGGGCAGGATGTTGGGGCGCATTCGGGGGTGGCAGCGGCGCCACTGGAAGGACCGCAGCAAGGCCCAGCGGGTCGAGCTGCAGACGCTGGGCACCTGGTACTTCACGACGTGGTTCTTCTCCCTGGCCTGGCTCGCGCTGCCCCTGCTGGGCGAGCTGGAGCGGCGGCCCGTGCCGATGGCCGTCGGCTGTCTGCTCCTGCTGGTTTCCGCGTCCCAGTGCGTCGAGGCGAACCGGCTCACCCGGCCCGCCCTCGACCACTATCTGCGACGCGCCGAACTCCCGCCGCGTGCCCTGGTCCCTTCGGGGGCCCTGCTCGCCGTCGGCCTGAGCCTGACGCTGCTGCTCGCCGTGCTGGACGCCGCCGACCCGGCCACCGTCAGACTCTCGATAGGAGCGGTACTGCTGCCCTTCGGGATGCTCTACGGAGTCATGCCCCCCGTACGGGTCTTCGTGCTCCGGTCCGTCGTGCTCGCGGTGGTGCTCATGGCCCTGTTCGGCTGGGCGGACCCGGATCCGGCCGGGATCCTCATAGTCGGTCTCATGACCGTCTTCGGGGCGGGCTTCTCCCTGTTCGCCTGCCGCTGCGGCGCCTGGAACCTGGCGGTGCTGTGGGAGGCGGAGCGGGCCGGTGAGATCGAGGCCCGGCTCGCCGTCGCCGAGGAGCGGCTGCGGTTCGGGCGGGACCTGCACGACGTGATGGGGCGCAACCTCGCGGTGATAGCCCTGAAGAGCGAGCTGGCCGTGCAGCTAGCCCGGCGCGGCCGGCCAGAAGCCGTCGAGCAGATGATCGAGGTGCAGCGCATAGCGCAGGAGTCCCAGCGGGAGGTGCGCGAGGTCGTCCGGGGCTACCGGGAAGCCGACCTGGGCGTCGAACTCGCCGGAGCGCAGGGCGTGCTGACGGCGGCCGGGATCGTCTGCGAGGTGCGCGGGGAGGCCGAGGGGCTGCCCGCCGGAGTGCAGTCGGCGCTCGGCTGGGTGGTGCGCGAGACGACCACCAACGTGCTGCGGCACGGGGACGCGGGGCGGTGTTCCGTGGGGCTGCGGGTGACCGAGGGGCGGGTGGTGCTGACCGTGGAGAACGACGGCGCGGAGCCGGTCGCCGGGGGTGCCGGGCGAATGGGGGGTGCCGGGCGCACCGGGGGTGCCGGGCGTAAGGGGAGCGGGGGGCGCATGGGGAGCGCGGGCGGATCGGCGGGCTCTGGAGAGTCGGCGGGCTCCCGTGAATCGGGCTCCGGTGAATCGGTGGGTGTCGATGGATCGTCGGGCGCTGGTGGTTCGTCGGGTGTCGGTGGGGCGGCGGGCGCTCGTGGGTCGGTTTCCTCGGGCGGAACGGGGCTGGCCGGGCTGCGGGAGCGGCTGCGGCAGGTGGACGGGACGCTGGAGGCCGGGTTCGCCGGGGCGGGCATGTTCCGGGTGGTGGCCGAGGTGCCGCTGAGCGGGAAGGGAACTGTGGGAAAGGGAGCGGAAGCTGTCCGCGAAAGGGCAGGAAAGGAAGCTGTGAGAGAGGTCACTTCATGACGGTGCGGGTGCTGCTCGCCGACGACGAGCACCTCATCCGGGGTGCGCTGGCCGCGCTGCTCTCCCTGGAGGACGACCTGGTGATCGTCGCCGAGGCGGCCACCGGGATGGAGGCGCTGGCGATGGCGCGGGCCCACCAACCCGACGTGGCCGTCCTCGATCTCCAGATGCCGGGCGGGGACGGTGTGAAGGTCGCCACATCCCTGCGCGCCGAACTGCCCGGCTGCCAGGTGCTGATCGTCACCAGTCACGGCCGGCCGGGGCACCTCAAGCGGGCGCTCGCGACGGGTGTGCGGGGGTTCGTCCAGAAAACGGTGAGCGCACAGCGGCTCGCGGAGATCATCCGGACCGTGCACGCGGGGAACCGGTACGTCGACCCGGAGTTGGCGGCGGACGCGATCGCCGCCGGGGACTCTCCGCTGACCTCGCGCGAGGCCGAGGTGCTCGAACTCTCCGCCGACGGGGCGCCGGTCACGGAGATCGCCGAGCGGGCCGCGCTGTCGCCGGGGACCGTGCGGAACTATCTCTCGTCGGCCGCGACCAAGCTCGGGGCGGAGAATCGTCACGCGGCGGTGCGTCTCGCCCGCGAGCGGGGTTGGGTATAGTTGGCCTCGCGCCACGGCGCATGCGGACGTAGCTCAGTTGGTAGAGCGCAACCTTGCCAAGGTTGAGGTCGCGAGTTCGAGCCTCGTCGTCCGCTCGGGAATCAGACCCCGGTCCATCGGACCGGGGTCTTTTCGTGTCGCCATGTCCGCGGATGCCCGTTCGGGTTCCTTCCGAGTGGCGTGAGCGACCCGAGTGTCTCGGGTGTCCAGGGTGCCTCGAGTGCCGCGGGTGCCCCCGGTTTCCCGGGGGCTGGCGCGTCGTGGGCTGGCGCGTCGTGGGCTGGCGCGTCGTGGGCTGGCGCGTCGGGGGCCGGCGCGTCGGGGGCCGGCGCGTCGGGGGCCGGCGCGTCGGGGTGTCAGGCCCAGGTCGTGCCCGTCAGACGCTCGTACGCCTCGACGTACTTCGCGCGGGTCGCGTCGACGATCCGCTCCGGCAGCGGCGGCGGGGGCTGCTCGCTCGCGCGGTCCCAGCCGGACTCGGCGGAGGTCAGCCAGTCGCGGACGAACTGCTTGTCGAAGGAGGCCTGGGCGCGGCCCGGCTGCCATTGGTCGGCCGGCCAGAAGCGGGAGGAGTCCGGGGTGAGGACCTCGTCGGCGATCACCAGGGTCTCGCCCTCGTAGCCGAACTCGAACTTGGTGTCGGCGAGGATGATGCCCCGGTCGCGGGCGACGTCGCGGGCGCGGCCGTAGACGGCGAGGGTGGCCTGGCGGAGCTGGGCGGCGGTCTCGGCGCCGACCTGGCGGGCGACCTCCTCGTAGGAGACGTTCTCGTCGTGCTCGCCGACGGCGGCCTTGGTGGCCGGGGTGAAGATCGGGGCGGGGAGTTCGCTGCCGTCGACCAGGCCCTCGGGGAGGGCGAGGCCGCAGACCGTGCGGGACTCCTGGTACTCGGCGAGGCCGGAGCCGGTGAGGTAGCCGCGGGCCACGCACTCGACCGGGACCATCTTCAGCGACTTGCAGACCAGCGTGCGGCCCTGCCAGTCGGCGGGGGCGCCGGCGGGCGGTTCGGTGCTCAGGACGTGGTGGGGGACCAGGTCGGCGAGCTGGTCGAACCACCACAGGGAGAGCTGGGTGAGGATGCGGCCCTTGTCGGGGATCTCGGTCGGCAGCACCCAGTCGTACGCGGACGTTCGGTCGCTGGCGACCATCACGAGGTCGCCCGCCTCGTTCTGGTACAGCTCGCGCACCTTGCCGGTGTGCAGATGCACCAGGCCCGGCACCTCGAGGGGCTCGGGCTTTTCTACGAATCCGGACACGGTTCCTCCCCGTGGTTCTGTCCTAGTGGCTTGATTGTCCCGTACATCGGGATTGATCGAGGACAGAGGGTCGGCCGCAGCGGGGACGGGGTTCGGGCGCGGCAGGCGGCCGGCGGCAGGCGGCAGGCGGCAGGCGGCAGGCGGCGGGCGGCAGGCGGCAGGCGGCAGGCGGCGGGCGGCGGGCGGCGGCACAGGAACGAATGCCGGTCGCGGCAGGAGGACGGGTCTCAGTCCCGCTTGCAGATGCGGTCAAGGAGGTTGGCCGTGGCGCGCTGGACGCGGGGGTCCACATGGCCGGGGCGGTCCAGGGCCGGGGACCAGGCGAAGGTGCCGGTGGCGAAGACCAGGGCGCCGGAGGGGGCCCGGTAGAGGGACGTCTCCTGGTGGCGCGGGGCACCGTCGGCGTCGGTGTACGGGGAGTGGGCGAGGAGGATGCGTTCCTCGTGGGGTGGGAGCGCGGTGCGCGGGAAGTAGCGGTCGGCCTCGCCCGCGACCATGCCCTCGATGCCCTCGCCCTCGTGCGCCCCGGTCGCCTCCCACAGCCAGTGGTCCGCGTTGCGGACGATGAGGGGGTGCGGCTCGGGGACCCGGCCCGCGTACTGGATGCCGACCAGTTGCTGCTCGGCGCGGTCGATCTCGCGCCAGAGGACGGGTTTGCCGGGGCCCTTGCGTTTGCGGCAGGTCAACAGCCGACTGGGGACGCCGGACGGCGATGGCCCCAACTCCACCTGCCAGTACATGGTGTTGGCGGAGAGGAAGACCAGCGAGGTGCCGCTGTCGCGGGCGAGTTCGGCGGTGCGGCGCATGGCCTGCGACCAGTACTCGTCGTGGCCGGGGAAGACCAGGCCTCGGTAGCGGGTGGGGTCGACCTGGCCGGCGTGCAGATCGCGGGCGTCGGCGTAGGCGAGGTCGTAGCCGTAGCGCTCGGCCCAGCGGATGAAGTCGTAGGCGTGGCCGACGTGCAGCGGCAGGCCGGCGCCCGCGTACGGCCGGTCGAAGGAGACCGTGGTCGCGGCGTCGGCCTCGCCGAGCAGCCGGCCGTGTTCGTCCCAGGCGTGGTAGAGGCTGGCGCCGGTGCGGCCGTCCTCGGGGTAGAGGTTGTAGGCCTGCCAGGTGACGTCGGGGAGCACCACCAGCAGGTCGGCGGGGTGGTCGTCGCGGACCGTGAAGGGGATGTGGGAGCGGTAGCCGTCGGCGGTGGTGAGGACGGCGACGTACGCGCCCGCGCTCCAGTACGAGGGGACCTGAAGGCGCCAGGAGAGCCACCAGTGGTGGCAGGAGACCGTGCGGTCGGCGGTCAGCGGCGGGGGCTGGACGATGCCGGGGAGCCGCGGGCTGGTGGTGATCTTGGCGGCGCCGTCACCGTCGTAGTGGCCGATCCGGTAGATGTCGACGCTGAATTCCTGGGGCGGGTCGACCGTGATGTGGAAGTCGGCGGCCTCGCCGGGGGTGACCGCGCCGGTGGAGATGAAGCCCTTGATCTGACGCCGGACGTCGTCGGCGGAGCGGGGGCCGCCGGGCCCGGACGCGGTGCGGGGGCCGGGGACGCGGGGCGCGGCCTCGGCCCGGTGCCGCGCCTGGGCCGCTCCCTGGGCAGACCCCTGGGCCGGTCCCTGGGTCCGGGTCGGCGCCGGGGCCTGGTCGACGTACCAGGGGACGACCTGCCCGGTGGCGTCGAAGTACGTCTCGCTGCCGCGCAGCCAGGGGACGGGACCCTGGCCGAAGGGGTCCGTCACGGCGTGGGCGAGTGCTCCCGATTCCCATCGGCGAACGTGCTCCGGTCCCGGTGCCATGGTGCTCCCCTCCCTCGGGCCCCCGTCGGTGGTTGCGTGCGGACACACTGCCCGCGGCCCGCACACGTGGTCGGCGTGCGCGGTTCGACTTCGGTCGCGTCGTCTTCTGTCGCGCTGTGTCGGGTCGCGCTTCTGTTGTGCTGTCTTGGGTCGCGTTGCCTTCGGGCGCGTTGCCTTCGGGCGCGTTGTCTTATGTCGCGAGCGCTTGCCATGGGCGCTATCGGTCCCAGCACATCACATAACGCGCGCAGACAGTCACTATTCGTTGCGAATTGGCCGAAAGTGGAACCAGGTTCTCCGTTACGGCAGGAGCGACGGCGGGCGGTCTCAGCCGAGGCGGACCGGCTTTTCCGGGCGTATCCCCAGCTTGACGAGCCAGGCGCGGAGCGGGGCCGCGTCGCCGTCCTCGACGAGGCTGAGAACGCGGGGCGCGAGGTCGGCCACGCGCACGCCGTCGACAAGAAGCGTCGGGCCGTCGAGCCAGTCGAGTCCGGGGGTCGCGCCGACGGTGTCCATCGCCGCGCAGCAGACCATCGCCGTGACGTGATCGGCGAGGAGTTCACGGTCGGTGCGCGGGGGCTGGAGGGGGAAGAGCGGGAGCCCGCCGTTGTCCCACAGGGAGCCGTCGGGGCTCTGGCCTCCGGCGGCGGGGGCGGAGGGCGTGGCCGCCGCCTCCTCCTCGCGGGCCAGCTCCGCGCCGAGTCGGGTGGCCAGGTCGGTGCTGCGGGGGTTGGAGGCGGGGAGGGAGTCGTCTTCGTCGGCGTGGCCGTAGGAGGCGTGGGCATGGCCGTGGCCGTGGACGTGGGCGCCGTCGCGGTCGTGGTCCCCGTCGCGGTCGTGTTCGTGGTCGCGGTCGTGTTCGTCCGGGTGCCCGGCGGGGGCTTCGTCGTCGTAACCGTCGGGGTGGCCGGCGCGGGCTGTGTCGTCGTAGCCCTCGTGGAGTCCGGCGCGGGCTGCCTCGTCGTAACCGTCACGGTGTCTGGCGAGGCCCGCGCCGCCGTAACCGTCAGGGTGCTCGGCCGGGGTCTCGGGCGCGTGGGTGGGGGCGGAGCCGGGGCCGGGCGGGGGCGTCAGGTGGTCGAGGACGCGGGCCAGGGTGGGGCCGGCGGAGGCGTGGATCGTGGGGTCGGGGGTGGGGCCGGGGTGGGGCGCCGTGGGGCCGGGGGTACGGCGGACGCCGACGGCGTCGAGGACGCGGTGGAGACGGGCCGCGTCGGTGCGCCACTTGCGGTCCACGACCTCGTCCGGATACTCCTGCCAGCCCACCGGAGACCAGTCCGGGCCGGACTCCGCCGGGCCGCCGTGGAAGAGGCGGGCGGCGAGCAGGGACGTGGCCTCGTCGATGGCGCCGGGCTCTTCCAGCAGGTCACAGGCGGGACGCTCGCCGAGCCGAGAGGCGAACCCCTCGGCCAGGCGGTCACGCCGGGACAGTTCGGTGAGGGCGGCGACGACGCCCGCGTCCAGCCGGGAGGGCCAGCGGCCCATCCGCCAGGCGGGCAGCGCCACGCGCGTGAGCAGCCGGTCCCAGCCCGCGTACGCCAGGCCCACCTGCTCCTGCGCGACGATCCGCAGCCCGTAGTCCACAGCCTGTGCACGCTCGGCGGCGGCCGCGGCCACGCCCCGCTCCATCTCCGAGGCGTGCGTCTGGCAGCCGCGCAGCATCAGTCGCGCGACCCAGCCGATGCCCGCGCAGGCCAGCCGTACGCCGGGACAGCGCCCGCGGTCGGCGGAGACGGCCACCGCGGCGTCCAGCCCTCGCACGAAGCGCCGGGCGGCGGCTATGTCCGGGTGCGCGGAGGGGCCCGTACCGGCAACGACCGGGGCGAGGACGGCACGCAGCTCTCCGACGCGCATCCACCACAGGAACGGCGAGCCGATGACGAGGACGGGCGCGGTCGCCGTACGACGGTGGAGGTGGCGGGCGGAGCCGGTGCCCGCTATCTCGTCCCCGGAGCGGGGCGCGGGCGGGCCGTGGGCCGGGTGGGTGCGGTCCTCCAGCCAGCTGTCGCAGTCCGGGGTGAGGGCTATCGCGGAGGGCGCGGGGACGTCGAGGCGGTCGGCGAGGTCGCGCACCAGCCGGTACAGGTCGGGGGCCGCCTCCTCGGCGATCGCGACCGTGGGACTGACGGCCGGACGGGACCGGGCGACGACCAGGGCGACGACCCCTGCGGCGAGCAGGACGACGAGCGCGACCGCGGAGACCACCCCGCGGGCGGCATCCCACCCCGGGCCCACGAGGTGCCCGGTGGAGCCGCCGACGAGCAGGATCACGGCGGCCGCCGCGGGCAGCAGGGCGATCGCGAGCGCCCTGCTGCGGATGCGCAGCACCGCCAGCGCCCGGGCTCGCGCGGCCTGCGCGCCCGCCTCCACTCCCATACCGCTCACGTCGGGATCTCACCCCCTCCCCGTCTCGGTCTCCTGGCTCTTCCGGTCTTGCTCACTCCCCCACTGTGGCACCCGCCACTGACATCGCAATGCCGGTGGGCCAAGTGCCGGAACGCTTGCGCCGCACCCTAGTTGGCGCTCCGGCCCACGTCAGCCGGATGGGGCAGCGCTCACTCGATGGAATGGCTCAGGGGAAAGGTGGATGACGGTCGGCAACGATCAGGCCCCGGGTTCCCAGGGGATCCCTTGCGGAATCCCGTGGTGGCCCGGGGCCTGGAAAATGCCTGGTGAGAGGCGTGTCGGGGAGGTGCCACCGAGGCGTGCCGAGAGCTCGCCAGGGGCGTGCCAGGGGGAGCGCCAGGGGGCGTGCCAGGGGGAGCGCCAGGGGGCGTGACCGGAGCCTCACCGGGGCGGGTGGGACCCGCCCCGGGCGCGGGTCACGCGCCCGCCGCCGCCTTCGCGGCGATGTCCGTACGGTGCTGGGAACCGTCGAGGCGGATGCGAGCGACCGCCCGGTACGCCCGCTCCCTGGCCTCCGTGAGGTGCGCGCCGGTCGCCGTGACGGACAGGACACGGCCGCCCGCGCTGACCACCGCGTCGCCGTCCTGCCTGGTCCCGGCGTGCAGCACGTACGCGTGCGGGGCGTCCTCCGCGGCCACCGCGTCGAGGCCGGTGATCGGGTCGCCGGTGCGCGGGGTGCCGGGGTAGTTGTGCGAGGCGACGACCACGGTGACGGCAGCGTCGTCGCTCCAGCGCAGCGGCTCGAGGATGTCCAGGCTGCCCGTGGCGGCGGCGTTCAGGACGCTGGCGAGCGGGGTCTTCAGCCGGGCCAGGACGACCTGGGTCTCGGGGTCGCCGAAGCGGGCGTTGAACTCGATGACCCGCACGCCCCGGCTGGTGATCGCGAGGCCGGCGTACAGCAGGCCGGAGAACGGGGTGCCGCGGCGGTGCATCTCGTCGACGGTCGGCTGGAGAACCGTCTCCATGACCTCCTCGACCAGCTTCGGATCGGCCCACGGCAGCGGGGAGTACGCGCCCATGCCGCCGGTGTTCGGACCCTCGTCGCCGTCGAGCGCGCGCTTGAAGTCCTGGGCGGGCTGGAGCGGGACGACCGTCTCGCCGTCGGTGATCGCGAAGAGGGAGACCTCCGGGCCGTCGAGGAACTCCTCGATGACCACGCGCTCACAGGCGGCAGCGTGGGCCAGCGCGGCGTCGAGGTCATCGGTCACGACGACGCCCTTGCCGGCGGCGAGACCGTCGTCCTTGACGACGTACGGCGCGCCGAAGGCGTCGAGGGCCTCGGCGGCCTCCTCGGCGGTCGTGCAGACGTAGGAGCGGGCGGTGGGAACACCGGCCCGCGCCATCACGTCCTTCGCGAACGCCTTGGAGCCCTCCAGTTGCGCGGCCTCCTTGGACGGCCCGAAGACCGGGATCCCCGCCTCGCGCACGGCGTCGGCGACCCCGGCGACCAGCGGCGCCTCCGGGCCTACGACGACCAGCTCGGCGCCGAGTTCCACGGCCAGCGCGGTGACGGCCTTGCCGTCCAGGGCGTCGACCTGGTGCAGCTCGGCGACCTCGGCGATGCCGGCGTTGCCGGGGGCGCAGTGCAGCGCGGTCACAGCGGGGTCGAGGGACAGTGAGCGGCACAGGGCGTGTTCGCGGGCGCCGCTGCCGATGACGAGGACGTTCACGGGGTCAGCCTAACGGCAGGCGGCGGGGTGGGTTTGTGCGGGCTTCCGAGGGAGCGGGGTGTGGATCGTCGTAGGAATCTACGAGTGGGGGCGACGGACGGGCCGGGGACGGGCGGCGGACGGGCGGCGGACGGGTGAGGGACGACTGGGAGACGGCTGGGGACTCGCCGGTCGGACACCCGTGGCCGTCACCCCTGGCCGTCACTCGTTGGTGAACTCCTCGACCACCGTCGCGCCCAGTTCGCGGACGATCAGCTCGTGACCGGAGAGGGCCGACTCGTTGAGGTCCGGGTCGTCGTCCTCGGGGATGTCGTCCTCGGGGGCGACCGGTTCCGGGGCTGCGGGGCGCGGAGGTGCCGGGCTGGCCGGAGCGGGTGCGGGTGCCGCGGCCGAGGGGGATGTGGGCCGGGCCGGAGCGGCGGGGGAGGCGGTCGGGGCCGGGGGGTGGGGGGACGGCGTACCGCCACCGCCGTAGCCGCCGCCGGGTGCGCCGTACCCACCGGGGCCGCCGGTGTTGCCGTAGCCACCCGGTGCGCCGCCACCGCCGCCGAAGCCGCCGGACTGCGCGGGTGCCGAGCCGCCGGACGGGTCGACGACCGCGTCGATCTTCCACTGGACGTTGAACTGCTCGGCCAGCGCCTGTCGCAGCACTTCCTCGCTGCCGCTGCCGGCGAAGTTGTCGCGGGCGCCGGCGTTGACGAAGCCGAGCTGGAGGGTGGTGCCGTCGAAGCCGGCCACGTGGGCGTTCTGGCTGAGGAGGATCCAGGTGAAGCGGCGGCGGTTCTTGACGGCTTCCAGGATGTTGGGCCAGAGCATGCGGGGGTCGAGGCCGCCGGCGGGGGGTGCGTAGGCCGCGGAGGCGGCGGGGCCGGAGGCGGAGGCCGCGGCCGGAGGGGCGGCGGAGGCGGCGGGGGTCGGTGGCGCGGCCGGGACCTGGGGCCGTGCGCCGCCGCCGGCGGGTGCGGCCGTGGGCCAGCCGCCGGGCCGACGTCCGCTGCCCGCGGCGGTGGCGGTGGGCCAGGCGCCGGGAGCGGCCGGGGCGGCCTCCGCGGGGGCCGGGGTGGGCTGGGGAGAGGGCGCGGGAGCAGGGGCCACGGGCGGGACCGGGGGTGCCGCTGACGCGGCGGGTGCGACTGGTGCGGCCGGTGCAGCCGGCGCCATGGGCGAGACGGGTGTGGCTGGTGTGGCTGGTGCGGTCGGTGCGGTCGGTGCGGTCGGTGCCATGGGTGCGGCTGGTACGGCCGAAGGCGGGGTCCCCGCCCCGCCGCCCGCCGCCGGCCCCCGCACCGCGGCCCGCGCGGCGGCGGCCCCGCCCCCGGGCGGAATGGCCTGCGCACCGGCACCCGCACCCGGGCCCGCTCCCCCGGCGTGCGCCTCCGGCCCGGGCACGTACCCCATGGCCGGCATCGCGGGCACGGTCGGCGAGCCGGTGCCGGCGGAGAAGTTCACGCCGCGCTCGATGCGGTCGAGGCGGGCCATCACGGAGCGCTCGTCCCCGTAGGCGGTGGGGAGCAGGACGCGGGCGCAGATCAGCTCGAGCTGGAGGCGGGGCGAGGTGGCGCCGCGCATCTCGGTGAGGCCCTCGTTGACGAGGTCGGCGGCGCGGCTCAGCTCGGCGGCGCCGAAGACGCCGGCCTGGGCCTGCATCCGCTCGATGACGTCGGCGGGAGCGTCGATGAGCCCCTTCTCGGCCGCGTCCGGCACGGCGGCGAGGATGACGAGGTCCCGCAGCCGCTCCAGCAGGTCGGCGACGAAGCGCCGGGGGTCGTTGCCCCCCTCGATGATCCGGTCCACGATCTCGAAGGCGGCGGAGCCGTCACCCGTGGCGAAGGCCTCGACGACGGAGTCGAGCAGCGAGGCCTCCGTGTACCCGAGGAGGGAGGTGGCCATGGCATACGTCACACCGGCGTCACTCGCGGCGGCGAGCAGCTGGTCCATGACGGACATGGAGTCACGTACGGACCCGGCTCCCGCGCGCACGACGAGCGGAAGCACGCCGTCCTCGACGGGGATGTCCTCCTGCCGGCAGACCTCGCCGAGGTAGTCGCGGAGCGTCCCCGGCGGCACGAGCCGGAACGGGTAGTGGTGTGTCCGCGACCGGATGGTCCCGATGACCTTCTCGGGCTCGGTGGTGGCGAAGATGAACTTGAGATGCTCCGGCGGCTCCTCGACGACCTTGAGCAGCGCGTTGAAGCCGGCCGACGTGACCATGTGGGCCTCGTCGATGATGTAGATCTTGTAGCGGCTGCGGGCGGGCCCGAAGAAGGCCTTCTCGCGCAGGTCACGGGCGTCGTCCACACCACCGTGGGACGCGGCGTCGATCTCGATGACGTCGATCGAACCCGGCCCGTTCCTGGCCAGGTCCTTGCAGGACTCGCACTCTCCGCAGGGCGTGGGCGTCGGGCCGTTCTCGCAGTTCAGGCAGCGGGCCAGGATGCGCGCGCTGGTCGTCTTGCCGCATCCGCGCGGGCCGCTGAACAGGTACGCGTGATTGACCCGGTTGTTGCGCAGCGCCTGCTGCAACGGGTCGGTGACATGCTCCTGCCCGATGACCTCGGCGAACGACTCCGGGCGATAGCGGCGGTACAGCGCGAGAGACGACACGCTTACGAGGTTATAGGCGCCCACCGACAACCGAGGCCCCGCGAACGCAAGCGCCCCCCACGCACCCGCCAGAGCCGACCTACCCTTGCTGCCTTCCGGCCCTGGGGGAGTTCAGTCAGATAGCGCCGCGTGAGGGGCTGCCCAAACAGTACCTGATGCGAGCGGGCGGGAACGAGTTCGCGAGCACTCCTCAACGTCTTGTATTGTTTGCCGCGGAGGATTCGCCTAGAGGCCTAGGGCGCACGCTTGGAAAGCGTGTTGGGGGCAACCCCTCACGAGTTCGAATCTCGTATCCTCCGCCAGTGCCTCACCGGGCACGATGTCGAAGGGCCCCACCGCTTGCGGTGGGGCCCTTCGTCGTTGCCCGTCTCAGTTTCCGTCTCAGTTCGTCTCTGAGTCCGTTTCCGGGAGCTCCCAGAGAGCGTCACCGACTTGCTGCGCGACTTTGCGGAGCATGGTCCCCGTCACATGCATGTAGCGGGCGCGCATCCGGGCCGCTCCCCCAGGCTCCCAACCCATGATCGAGTCGATCACGACGTCAGGGACGCCGAGGATCAGGAGGACGGTCGCGGCGGTGTGTCGAGCGTCATGAAGACGGCCGTTCCGGACTCCGGCATCCCGAAGCAGCCGCTTCCAGGTGTGGAAGTCGGTGTTCGGGCTCAGCGCTCCGCCGATCGGCGAGGCGAAGACGTACCCCTTGCCCTCCCAGTCGGCACCGGCCGCGATCCGCTCCCGCTCCTGGGCCTCTTGGTGCTGGCGGAGAATCTTGATCAGCGGATCGGGCAGGCCGATGGTGCGCCGGCCCGCGCGGGACTTGGTGGACTTGTGCTCACGGCGCGTCTGCTCCTTCTGAGGGCAGTAGCCCGCCTTCCGGCCGCACGGGTTGGCCCCGCAGCCATGCGCGTACTTCGGGCGCAGCCGGTTCTTGCGGATGCGGACGTACCCCGCGTCGAGGTCGACGTCCTCCCAGTGCAGCCCGAGCGCTTCCCCTTGGCGGAGGCCGAGCGCCAGGGCGACGACCCAGCGCGCACTGTTGCGGAGCTTGGCGGCTTCAACGAGGAGACTCTGCACCTCCTCGATCGTGTAAGGCTCGATGTCCTCCTCTTCGAGGCGGGGAGCCTTGGCGATCTCGGCCGCGTTCGTCGCGACGTGCCCACGCCGGACGGCTTCACCGAGGGCGACCCGGATCGTCCGGTGGGCGTGGTGGGCGGTGCCGGCCGAGCTCCCGGACGCCTGCATCTTCCGGTAGAAGCGTTCGAGGTGCTCGGGCTCCAGGCGGTCGAGCTTGTGGGCGCCCAGGCCGGGGACGAGGTGAACGCGGACGTCGACCTCGTACCCGTCGTACGTGTTCTCCGAGACGTACGGCTTGGCGATGTTCTCGACCCAGTGCTCAAGCCAGGCTTGGAGCGTCCAGCTCTGCCCGGGCTTCCTGAGCTTCTTGTCGTCCCGCGCCCGCTCCATCTCACGGACGGCTCTGGTCACCTCAGCCTTGGTCTTGCGCTCGATGTGGCGGCGGTCGGGCCTGCCGTCATCGCGGACGCCGACGGTCACCCGCCCGTGCCATTTGCCGTCCTTGCCGAGGTAGATCGACGAGGCACCGTTGGGCTGACGTGTGCGGTTCTTCTCTGCCATGTGGTCCCCCTCAGGCCGCGTGGGCAGGTCGGTGGCGCAGCTTGGCCACGTAGGCGGGTAAGGCGTCGGCGGGGACTCGGCGGAGCCGCCCGACCGTGACGGACTCGATCTCTCCGGCGAGGACGAGCCGGAAGCACGTCGTACGGCCGATGCGGAGCCGCCGGGCCGCCTCCTCGACGGTCAGGAGAACCAAGGACGGGTCGAAGGTCTCGGGAGCGGTGGTGCCCCTGGGCTCAGCCATGGGTCGGTTCTCCTTCCGTTCCGGGGGCGGGTTCAAGGGATGCGGCGAGCCATTCCTCAGCAGCGGTGAGGTTCGTACCGGCGAACACCCAGTGGGCGAGAACGAGCGTGGTTTCGCCGTCCTGCGGGACCGTCGCGGGCGTGGCTTGTGCTCGGCGCCATTCGGCGCGCGCGGTGCGGAGTGCGCCGAGGGTGGTGGAGTAGCGGCGGGACTTGGTGGAGAAGTGGCCGCGGAAGCCGAGCATGTGCGCCCAGGCGCGTAGGCGGAGCTCTGCGAGCTCGGGGCGTGCGCCGAGGGTCCAGGCGACGCGGATCATGCGTCGGGCGTGGTCGGAGATGCGCGCTTGGGCGAGCTCGGCGAGGAACTTGAGCGGGCGGTCGAGGGTGCCGGTCGCCGTCTCAGCGCCTTTGGTGGCGTACTTGGCGATGTACGAGGCGACGGCTCGTTCGGTGAGCTCCTGGCCGTTGTCGAAGTCGGCGGATCGGATCGTGCGGACGTCGAGTTGGCGGCCGAAGGCGAAGGTGTGCGCGCGGCCGTCGATGGTCGGGCCGTCGACGCGGGCGGCGGTGGCTGCGGCCTGGATGGCGTCCGTGAGGAGCTCTGGCGTGGCCCAGGCCGGCGGTGGGGTGTCGCCGCCTTCCGGGCCGTCGAGGCGGATGACCGCATGGAAGTGGACCGCACCGCGCCTTTGGTACTCGGCGACCTTCGCGAAGGAGATGCGCGCGTGGTCGCGGAAGGTGCGTTGGGTGAGGCCGGCGCGCTTGGCGACCTCCCGGCGGAGGTAGATGGAGAAGCGCCGCCAGAGGAGCCCTGCATGGGCGTTCCACAGCACGGCCGCTTCGTAGTCGTACCGGTCCGGGTCAAGGGGCGTGCCCAGCGCCCGGTCGTCCTCGCCATGGCGGGCACCGCAACGGCAGGGGCGTCCGTCGGTGCGGCGGTTGTGGACCGGGCCGAAGCCGGGGGCGGTGAAGGTGGCGAAGACGCGCGGGTGTGTGCCGACCTGGTCCGAGGTGCCCTTGCCGCCCCGTAGCCCTGCGGTGATCAGGTGGTACGTGTCGCGGCGGTAGGTCTCGGCGCAGGCCGGGCAGCGGGTTGCGCGGCGGTTGTTGCAGCGGACGAGGAGTTGGCCGGCCGGGAGGGCGGTCGAGTCGAGGTGGTGCAGGGTGCGGCCGATCTCGCCGGTTGCCGTGTCTACGGCGTATTCGGTGCGGTGGCCTTCGAGGCGGACAGGGTGGGTGCAGCCGCCCAGGGTGGAGAGTTGGCAGGCCAGCTCGGGCATGGTTCCGAGGGAGGCCAGCATGGAGAGTTCCGCCAGCGGGGGCGGAGTCTGCCGGGTGATGACGGGACTTCCTTTCGGCTGTTACGGCGGTGGAAAGGGACGGCTCCGGGGCGGCGGGATGCTTGGCGGCGTTTGCCGCCCCGGCGGCCGGTCAGCGCCTGTTGGCGTTGTTCAGCAGAGAGCGCAGGACCACGGCGGCGATGGCCACGGAGATGGCCGTGATGGCGACGGCCGCCAGGAGCGCGGTGAGGACGACCCCGCCGACGAGGACCGCTGCGACCGGGCCCGCGTAGGGGCTGAGCGAGCGGCCGGTCATCGGCGCCGGGCTGTGGTGGTGCTGAGGGACGAGCGTCGACGGCGGAGTGGGGACGTCGGGCAGCTTGGGGCGGAACATGGCAGAGCTCCTTTCAGCGGTTGTCGCCGTTGACGACGCCGACCCCGGTACGGGTGCCGGTCTCGATGGCGGGGGCGAGGAAGGTGTGGGAGAGCCAGAAGCCGAACAGGGCGATCACGACGGCGACCCACAGGCGGACGCCGAGGAACTTGATCGCAAACCAGGCGATGACACCCAGGACGAAGACGAGCGGGAACGAGACGGTCACCGGTTCTCCTCAGCGGACGCGGCAGCGGTGGGTGCGGGCGGCGAGCTCGGCGGCTGTGCGGCTGTCGTAGTCGGCGGAGAAGCCGCAGCGCGGAGCCGTACAGACGGCGGCGTGCTTCTCACGGCCCCGGCCGTCGTAGTACGTGCCGACCTGAACGGGGCCGATACGGACGACCCGGCGGAAGCGAGGGTTGGCGGGCATGGGAGCTCCCTTCAGAGCTGTGCGGCGATGGCTTCGGCCAGCGGTGCGGGGACGCCGAGCCGGACACGGAGGGCCGGAGTGTCGATGGGGGTTCCGGTCCGTGCATGGTGCTCGGCGGCGACTTTGCGGGCGTGTTCGACCAGGGCGACCGGGACAGGTACAGGGCGAGCGGCGACGGCGGTGGGCCGTGGTTCGGGCTCAGGGGCGGTTGCGGTCGGCTCCGGAGTCGCCGGTGTGGAATCTTCGGCCGTCTGGTGTGGGGTGTGGGCGAGGAGGGTGCCGCCGAGGAAGGCGACCGCGGGCCATCCGGCGACGAGGATGCGCAGCCAGGCAGGTACGGCGTCCAGGTCGAGGAGGCCGGCTGTGGCGACGTTGGCGCCGAGCGAGGCGGTCAGCGCGACGAGGAACCAGCACCACCCGGCCGCTTTCGACCCCCCGGAGCGCAGCCGCCGCCAGGCCGCCACCAACAGCAGGTCGACGGAGACCGGATAGGCCCACGCCTTCCAACCGTCCTGTCCAGCAGCTGAGGCAAGGTCGTGCAGGTGAGCGAAGGACAGCGCGGCGGCGATGACCGCCTGGACGAGCACCGCGTCGACGCGGGCCAGGTGGGTGCGCACGATCGGGTTCCTTCCGATGCGGTCAGTCGGTGGGCTTGAGTTCGTCGACCCGTGCGCGGGCAGCGGCGGCGACCTCGGCCGCTTCGGTGTCGTCGGGACGGTCGGCGGCGATGCGTTCCAGCAGTTCGGCCTTACGGCTCATCAGGTCGGCGTAGTCGCCGACTCCGAACTTGCGGTGGTCGGCCAAGTCGGCCAGGAGTGAACTGACTTCGGAAATAGACGGGCGGGACACAGTGACTCCCTCGGTTTTCGGGCGTGCCGGGGTAGGGACTCGGCACGAGGCGGACATGCCGGCCCCTTGGGGTCGGTGGTGAGTGGGCTATTCGGTGACCGGGACCGGGGTCAGCGGTGGTGCCGGTGCTTCGATCGGTCGGACCGGCACTGCGGGCCGGAACGGGTCGAGCTCGGGCAGGTCGGGGACCAGGTGAGCCGACTCACGGCAGACCCCGGCCGCGTCGGCGAGGGACAGGAACGGCGTACGAATGCGGGACCAGCCACCAGAGGTGTCGCCCGCCACGGCGAGGCCGGGCATCTCCGGGGCGATGGCGCAGGCGGCATGGACCGCTTCGGGGGCGATGTCGCCAAGAGCCATTCTGGCGGAGGCTTCGTCGTTGACGCGGTGGCAGACCCGGCCGGTGAGCTGGGCGCGGAGCATGGTGGCGCCCTTGCCGAGTTCGGCGCCGAAGCGCTGTCCGCAGACTTCCAGGTAGATGCCGGCCGCGCGGCCGAGCTGGGCGAGGCGGATGAGCTGAGTGACCATCTCGTCGCGCCGTTCCTCGTCCTTCTTCGTAGCGATGAGGAAGAGTTCGGCGACCTCGTCGACGAACAGCACGACGGGGAAGGGCCGTTGGTGTTCCGGCAGGCCCCAGACGTCGGAGGTGATCTCCTCGTTCGGAGTGCCGGGCGCGATGCCCTGGCGCGCTTTGATCAGGTCGTAGCGGTCTTCCATCTCGCGTACGAGGACCGGCAGCAGCTCGGCGGCCTGCTGGGGATCGGTCGCCAAGGCCGACAGGCGCGGAGCGAACGGCGCGAGCTCCACGCCCCGCTTGCAGTCGATCCCGACCAGTGCGACCGGTTGCCGCGCCAGTCCGGTGACCAGGTGCCGCAGGTACATGGACTTGCCCGACAGCGTCGCGCCGAGGGTGAGCTGATGCGGGACGGAGCGGTAGTCCCGTACGAAGGCCGTCGCGTCCTCCCTCAGCGCCACCGGCACCTTGAGGAGTCCGCCGCCCGCCTTCCTGGGCATCCGCACGTCGCGCAGCACGTCGAAGCCGACTAGCCGCAGTTCCACCACACCCGGCTTGACGTCTTTCACGTACACGGCGTGGACGCCCCAGGCGTGCCGCAGCCTCTCTGCCGAGGCGGCAACGTCCGCCGGTTCCTGCCCGGGTGCCAGTCGCAGCCGAAGCCGCAGGCCGGTTGCGGTGGGCCGGATGATGCCGCGTCGCGGTGGAACCGGACGGATCTCACGTCGAGTCGTCGCCCTGACGGCGAGGACGCGCAGCCGGGAAGGCTGCACCGTCAGGCCGCACGCCTCCATGACGGAGCCGTACGAGCCCAGGAGCCGGACCGTCGATATCGGCAGGCCGACCGTGGACCAGTAGACGCCCGGGTGACGAGCCCGGGTGTAGGCGGCCCCACCGCCGAGCGCGGCGAGGGGACCACCTATTTCCAGTAACGTCGTCCAGTCCGACATCAGACCGGGGCCCCGACGACGGACGGGAACGCGGCCGGCGCGACCGCAGCCGCGCGGAAAGCGATGCCGTGCCGCTGCTGGCCGTTGAACACGCTCTCCCACGGCCGGGCCACCAGGCCCACCAGCGAGACCGGGGCGCCCAGCGTCAGCCCGTCAGTGACGCCGCTTTCCGGAACGGTGACCTTGATCAGCGAGGACTCGCCGTCCTCGATGTAGACGACGCCGATGGTCATCAGCGTCTCACCGCTGGTGGCGTCCTTCGCGATCTCGCCGGTCTGCCGGTCCCGGACCTTCGGTTCTGGTGCCTCGGTCAGCAGGATGGTGGCCGCCGAGGTCTCCACACGGATTACACGCACAGAACTGATCTCCCTTGCGCTGCACCGCACGCACGCGCGACGGTGCATTCAGTGATGAATGACTACGCAACGGGAGGTTGACCGCATACCGACTGGGCGCGATACGCTCCAAGAGCGTTGATGCCAACGACGCACCCGGCCTGAGTGGGCTGCCTCCCGCTCAGGCCACATCTGCTTTCTGTGGCCCTTTTCGCTCCCGTGTCGGCGCAGGTCTGCCTTCCTGCTCCGGCACGTTCGCATGCCCGCATCACCAACTCCGCTGGGCGCGAAGAGGCATACTGACGACAACCACAGTAACCCGTACTCCAAGTACTGTCTAGTACTTCAGGTACCAGTCCGTACTTCGTGTACGCCCAACTCTCCTGCCAGGGCTCGCAGTTCCTCGGAGGGTGGCTGACTCATGGTCAGCAGGTCCGCCACGAGTTGCTTCACGACCGGCAGGGCCCGCACCATCTCGGGCGACAGTTCGCGTGCCCGCAGCAGCGCCGAAACCGCGTCAGCAACCTGGCGACGCTGGGCATAGGCCCTGGCGACATCGATCTGAAAACGCGTCTGCCGTTCCGCCGACAGACCCGACGCATCGACACCCTGCGCGGCCCTCAGGGCGACGCCGGCGTCTCCCAGGTCGACCGCGACGGCCACCTCGTGCAAGCCCACATTGGTCGGCCCGAACTCCGTGTTGTAGTCGTTGCGCCCATCACCGACCTGGTCCGCCAGCGCGCGAGCGTCGCGGAGATACCCGTACGCCTCATCCGCTAGGTTCAACCGGGCTGCGGCGACCGATCGTTGCAGCGTCAGCGCACCACGCAGCGCCACCGCCTCGACCTGTCCAGAATCCGCCAGGGGCCGCAAAGCGTCAGCCGCACTCCCGGACACCTGGGCCGCCTGCTCGAAGTGACGCGCGCCGAGGAAGACGAGAGACAGACGGAATTCACCGGCCGCCATCAACAGCGGGTCGTTCGCACGCTCCGCAGCGACCACGGCGCGATCAACGGCGATCCAGGCCGCTTCGGGCTCCCCCATGTTCGCCAGCGCGCCACTGCACGTGTGATACATGACAGCCAGAAGGCGGAACAGCTCGGGACGCTCCGCTTCCGGAACCGACCGGGTGGCCGACTCCAGCCGGGGAACCAGCCCTTCGAGCAGCTCGGCCAGGTCGGCGTAGTTGCCGTGGTGCGTCAGCGACCAAGCACGGTCGACATCGACACGAAGCGCAGACACGTCCGGGGATGCAGTCTGATGACCGAGGATCGCCTTCAGCGAGTGGGCAGCACTCAGCACTAGCCGCAGCCGACTCGCACCGGGCGGCTCACCTTCCGCCACCGACGCCACGATGGGCGCCTCCGCCGCCAACTCGGCAACAGGCAGCTCAAGAACCTCGGCGACCTTCTCCAGCACGGTCATCCGGTCGATACGACGTACGCCCCGCTCCACCTGGGACACCCACGCTTCCGAGCGCCCCAGCAAGCCGGCGAACTCCTTCTGCGACAACCCCCGGCGCTTGCGATTGAAGGCGATCTTGCGACCGAGCGCCTTCTGATACTCAGTGCTCAACGTCCACACCCTTGCCGGACACGAAGTCCAGGCGGTCGACCTCAGTGCCGGAGAGGTACCGGTCCCGCTCGGAGAGGAAGGCCCGCACGTAGTCCTTCGACTCGTGCATCTCGAAGGCCTCTTCGTCCCGGTAGAGCTCGTAGAACATGCGCTCCAAAGGACGGCCGTCAACCCGGTGCACGGCATAGATCACCGTTCCGGGCTCATGCGCGCGGATCTGCTCCCCGGTGCGCGCAACCAGATCATCGAAGGCAGCCGCCGCCACCTCGTCCTTGCAGGTAAAACGCACCATCAGTCCGAACATGCGCGGTCCTCTCTCCATGGCTTCCAGACCAGCACCAGACCACACGGCGAACGCTATGCGCCACTCCGCCCGCACGAAAAGTACGAACCCGCACTCTCAGTACGCGCATATTCGGTACGGTGCTAGTACTAATTGTACGGCTCTGCATGGTCCGTGTCAGCCGGTCGGCACAGCTGGCACAGAAAGCAGCAGGTCACCGCCATGGAGGACCCATGCCCACCCATCGACGCACCTTCCCCGGAGATCCCCAAGAACTCAGCACCGCGCGCAGCTGGACCCGCGCCACGTTGAACGGCCACCCGCACTCCGAAGACGCCGCACTGATCGTGAGCGAACTCGGCACCAACGCACTCACGCACACCGCCAGCGGCGAGGGAGCCGGCTCCTTCCACGTCACCCTCACCATCTCGGAACTGGCAGTCACGATCGCGGTGACCGACTCCGGACACACGAAGACCATCCCCGAAGTCCAGCACCCGCCCCTCAATGCCACTCACGGCCGCGGGCTCGGGATGGTCGCCGCACTCGCCGAGAGCGTCACGGTCCAGGGCGACGACTCCGGCCGCACCATCACCGCCGAGCTCCGCGCCCAGGCACAGGAGTCAGCGCCGTGCCCCTGACTCCCGAACCACGCACCCACCAAGCCGACACACCTCAGGAAGCCCACGGCAACGACGGCGGATCCACAGTCACCGCGGAGCTCCTCACAAACACCCAGGCTGGAGGCCACCGATGTCGATGACGAAACCCCGACCCGGCTTCTGGTGCGAATGCTGGACACAGAACCTGGACGGGCAGTCGGTGCCGGCACTCTTCGGGGCCTACGACGCCCACTCCGCAGTCGAGGCCAACAACTGGGTGGCGACGATCCTCCGCACCATCTCACCGGCACTCGACACCGCTGCCTCCCAAGAAGCCTGGAACCGGCTCTACGACCAACGGATCGACACGAGACGAGCCCTTCTACGCCGCGAGCACTTCGCCGTGTCCATCACCCACGCCAGCACACGCATCACCTGGACAGTCCGACCAGCAACCTTCCTGCCACTCGCACACCGCGAAAGCGCAGAACTCCCCAGGTGCGCATACGACTTCAAGCCTCACACGGGACCGGACACGCCCCAAGACACCGACTGAGTTACAACCTTCTTCACGGGTTCAAGGCGGCTCGCTCCGCTCACCGCGCGCGGCCCGGCCCCCGGCCGGGCCTGCGCTCCTGTCTCCGCCCCGCTCCAGCCCGGCCGGCACCCATGCCGCGCTCATGACAATCAGCCGCCTGATGCCAGATAAGGGCTACATCGCGGCTAGGGCGGTCGACTACAGGGCTTTAGCAGTCACCTTGGCGCGAGCCCCGACGGCCATGGCGAGAGCAGTGGTTCCTGTGCAGATTGCGTGGGTATCGCTGATGGGTATCCAGGCCGTGGGCGGGGAAAAGAAAACGGCCAACGAGCAAGGCGTGATGGCCCAGCCATAGTTCCGTCATGCGACGGGTCGACCGGGCAGAGACGGCGGTAGGTGCACCGCCTTAGATGGGGGAAATGAACATGTCAGAGGCGGTCTTCGGGTTACTTGGCGCGCTCGGTGGGGCAATCATCACCGGTTCAGCAGCATTCTGGGGCCCCTTGAGGCTCTCGGCTGTGACGAGCAGGGCGGCGAGTCAATCGGAAGGTCGGATCCGCAGGCAGGCCGAGGCTGAGCGCATCATCCTCATACGAACAAAGGTCCGCACGTGGAGCGATCTTCTAGAGCGGACCATTGAGGATCTCGAACTCGGGGGTCACGTTAACGCGGATGCGTTCAACGATGCGGTCAGAATCGCACGAAGTGACGCGCAGTCCGCTTTAGATCACGCAACACATGATGGAATCTGGATCCAGCAAACCAACTACGGATACCCATTGCGACAACCTGAACAGCCAGGTGCTGGACCTTACTCCCCTCACACGCCCAGTCTTGAGCGCTCAGACACGATCCGTCTTGTGTGCGCGCTTGATGACTTGACATCCCTGACACGAGCTGCCGTCATCAGAGGTGGTCATCAGGACGACGATCGGGTCAGGGAGCTGAGGGCTGCTATGAGGGCAGCTACCGAGGCCCGTGGGGTGCTATCAGCACTGCTCCTGAGCCGAATGGAAAAGATCATGGGTGTCATCATCATCGGCAGGCAAGTCACGACCCCAGTTCCTCCCTGTGCTGCCCCCAGGCACGCCCGCCCCCGTCGAAGAATGCTTCGGAGGCAACCGTCACGTGTATGAGACGGAGCCAGCCCCCCGAATGTCGACGAGCAGCGGCGGACGCACGCAAACGTCTGCGGACCATCAGCACAGGTGAGTGCCACACCAGCCCAAGGCGGAGTCCTCACCCAAGTTGCTTCAGGACGAAGAAGTCATCACCCAAGGTCTCACCGCCACGCTCCCGCCGACGAGGCTTGCTCTGGTCGACGGCATGGCAGCGTGGCTGAGGCCGGCGGGGGTGCAGCGAGGCACACGCGCGCCTGATCAGTCGGCGCGCCCGCCGTCGTGGCTGACTGTCGTCGGCCGAGGTTCTGGCGCCGCTGGCCCTGGCGGATGACGTAGCCACGTTCAAGGAACAGTTGGATGCGGTCGCTGACCCGGCGAGTGCTGGCACCATCGCTCTGCTGGCCCAGTACTGCGACGACCCTCTCTCGTAGCGGCCTTCCTGGTGCATCACTCACTGTCGTGACCGTCTCAGTTTCCGTCTCATTCAGCCCCGTTCACGGTCGTTCAGGCGAGACCCGGAGTCGTCTCCACGCCAGTGGCCAACCGCCCATGAACTCTGGTGAACGGCCCCGAACGACGCCCAAGACCCCACCACCACAGTTGGAAAGCGTGTTGGGGGCAACCCCTCACGAGTTCGAATCTCGTATCCTCCGCCAGTGCCTCACCGGGCACGATGTCGAAGGGCCCCACCGTGAACGGTGGGGCCCTTCGACGTGCGTGGTCTCAGGCCGTGGTCTGCCCGTCCGCTGCCGCCGTGACGGGTTCTTCGGGTGCCCTTGGCAGGCCACGGAGTCGGCTCACCGGGGACAGGACAAGCGCGATCACCACGGCGGCGGACCCGATCGCCGCCGCGGTCAATGCGCCCTGGGCGCCGATCCGTCCGGACAGCAGGCCCGCGAACAGGCCGCCGAGTGCGCCGCCGCCGAACAGCAGGGTGCGGAAGACCGCCGTCATCCGGCCCATCATCGACTGCGGGGTGCTGGCCTGGCGCAGGCTGACGATGATGACGCCGGCGACGCCGAGTCCGAGGTAGGTGGCGAAGAAGGAGAGGACGAACATCCCCACCATCACCGGCCGGGGGCCGGTGGCCAGGACGATCAGCATCGGGCCGGTGAGAAGGACCGACTGGGCGACGAGGTAGACCAGCCCGAGCCGGAAGCGCCGGATGACCTTCCGGGAGATCGCTGCGCCGATCAGTCCGCCCACGGAGGCGGTGGCGAAGATGCCGCCGAGGGTCGTCGAGTCGAGGTGCAGGTCGCGTGTTCCGTACAGCAGGAACATCGTCCACACGGTGATCATGGAGAAGTTGCAGCAGAACCCGATCAGGGCCAGCGACCGCAGGACCGGGTTCTTCAGCACCCAGCGCAGGCCGTCCCGGAGTTCGGTCGGCAGGTGCCGTCGTGCGGCATACGGTTCGGGGCGGGACTCGGGCGTGCGGATGAGCAGCAGTGAGATCAGGGACACCAGATAGGAGAACGCGTCGACGATCAGCGCCACAGGCGCGGTCAGGGCGCCGACCAGGACACCCGCGAGTCCGGGCCCTGCCACATCGGCCGCCGATGAGCTCATCCCCATCTTGGCGCCGGCTTCGACATAGTGCTCGGGGTCGCGTACGAGAGTGGGTACGTACGACATCCAGCTCACGTCGAACAGCACCGAGGCGACGCCGACGGCGCAGGCGATCACAAGAAGCGAGACCATGCTGAGCGCGTCCGTCCAGTACAGGACGGGTACGAGCGCCAGCAGGATCATCCGGACGAGGTTGGCGCCGAGCATGATCCTACGCCGCCGGGCCCGGTCCACCCACACCCCGAAGACCAGGGCGAGACCGAGGTACGGGACGAGTTGCAGGAAGCGCAGGACACCGACCTGCTCGTCAGTGGCGTTGAAGGCGATGATTGCGGTCAGCGGCAGGGCGAGGTTGGTGACCTGGGTGCCGAGGAGCGAGAGTGTCTCGCCGAGCCAGAACTTGAGGAAGTCGCCGTTGCGCCAGAGGCTTTCCTTGGACGGTTCTACGGTGCGTGTCTGCGCGGCGGTCATCGCCGTCCCTGGCCGGCGAGGTCCGCGACCGCGTCGGCGACGTGGTCCACCTCCTCCTCGGTGTTGTAATAGTGCGGCGACAGGCGCAGGCACCATTCGACGCCCTTTGCCCCGAAGTCGAACTGCGCGAACTCACGGAAACTGAGTGCCGAGTTGACGCCGCGGGCGTCCATGGCTGCCTTGAACGGCTGCGGCTGCCACCCCTCCACGCCGACGGTGACGAGCGCGGCAAGACGCGGGCCGCGGTCGAGCACGCGCACCCCGGGGAGGGGTTCGAGCCGGTCGCGCAGTCGGGCCGCGAGCGCCGGTGTGCGCTGCTCGATGGCCTCGATGCCGACCTTGCGGGCATAGCGCGTCGCGGCGGCGCTGCCGAGCACCGTGGCGTATGGGAACTCCCACTCCTCGAACCGGGCCGCCGTCCCGACAGGCTCGTAGCCGCCCGGCTCGGTCCAGCGGGCACCGTGCATATCGATGAACAGTGGTTCGTAGCCCGCACGCAGGACGCGATCGGAGACGTACAGGAATCCGGAGCCGCGCGGGCCACGGAGGAATTTGCGGCAGGTGGCGGTGAGGAGGTCGCAGCCGATCTCTTCCACGTCGATGACGAACTGGCCCACCGACTGGCAGGCGTCGACCAGGTAGAGCAGGTCCAACTCGCGGCAGTGACGGCCGATTTCGGCAACCGGCGAGACCAGGCCCGAGTTGGTGGGGACATGGGTGGCGGACACCAGGCGCGGGCGGTGGATCCGCATCAGCGCGGCCATCGCCTCCACATCGACCCCGCCCTCGGGTGTGTCGGGCGCGTGGAGGATGCGTACGCCGAATCGCTTGCGCAGGGACAGGAAGGCGATCTGGTTGGAGACGAAGTCGTCGCGGGTGGTGAGGATGACGTCGTCGGCCTCGAACGGGATCGACGACAGCGCGTTGGCGTAGGCGTGGGTGGCGCTGCCGGCGAAGGCGATGTTGTCGGGCGTGGTGTTGATGAGGGCGGCGATCTCTGTGTAGAACTCGCGGACTTCGGCGGCTCGGGCGGCCGACGCCTCGTAACCACCGATCCGCGCCTCGAGGTGCAGATGGCCGACCATCGCGTCGAGGACCGGGGCTGCCAGCAGGCCGCAGCCCGCGTTGTTGAAGTGGATGACCTGGCGACACCCCGGGGTGTCGGCCCGCAGGGCGGCGACGTCCAGCTGAAGTGCTTCCGGAGCAGACCCAATAGCGCTATTCTTATCTCTCATGAATGACGGTAGCACTTCTGGCGAGTTGGCCGACAGTCTCCGTACGCTGCTCTCCCGTCTTTCGCCCGGCGACCGGCTGCCGAGCAGCCGGGAGCTGATCAAGGAGTACCGGGTCGGCCCTGCGACCGTGGCGCGGGCGATCGCCGCACTGGCCGCCGAGGGCGCGGTGGTGACCCGTCCGGGCAGTGGGACGTACGTGGCGCAGCGCACCCGGCTCCACGACGGAGCCAATGCCGCTGCCACCGACGCAGCCTGGCAGACGGTCGCCCTCACCGACCGCGCCGTCGACACCCACTTGATCGCCGACCCGCTCGGCCCGCCGCCGGCCGGGACGATCACCATGGACGGCGGCTATGTGCACCGCTCGCTCCAGCCCATCCGGGCCCTGAGCGCGGCGCTGGCGCGGGCGGCACGCCGTCCGGACGCCTGGGACCGTGCCCCGGCCGGCGGCCTGATGGCGCTGCGCACCGTGTTCGCCCGGTTCGTCGGCGGCAGCGTGGCGCCGGAGGACGTGCTGGTCACCGCCGGGGGGCAGAGCGCCCTGTCGATCGCGTTCCGGGCCATCGCCGGGCCCGGCAGCCCGGTCCTGGTGGAGTCACCCACCTATCCCCGGGCCCTGGCCGCCGCCCGCGCCGCGGGTTTGCGGCCGGTTCCGGTACCACTCGACGCCGACGGCGTCCGGCCCGACATGCTGGCGGACGCGTTCGCGATGACCGGCGCGCGACTGCTGTACTGCCAGCCGACCTTCCAGAACCCGACCGGCACCGTGCTGGCGTCCGAACGGCGCCGCCAGATCCTCGATGTGGCCCGCGCTTCGGGCGCCTTCGTGATCGAGGACGATTTCGCGCGAAACCTGGGACATGGCGGCCCCGTACCGCGGCCACTGGTGGCCGACGACCGCGACGGCACAGTCGTCTACGTGACCTCACTCACCAAGCCCGCGGCACCGAGCCTGCGGATCGGGGCGCTGGTGGCCCGCGGGCCGGTGATGGAGCGCATGCGGGCGGTGCGCCTGATCGACGACTTCTTCGTCACCCGCCCGCTCCAAGAGGCCGCGCTGGAGGTGCTCAGTTCCCCGTCCTGGGACCGGCACGTCCGGTCTCTCGGCGCGGCGCTCAGGGAGCGCTGCGCCGTGCTGGCCGCCGCGGTCGCCCAGGACATCCCTGGCACGGCCTTGCCCGCGCTGCCCACAGGCGGACTCCACCTGTGGGTTCGCCTGCCGCCCGGCGTGGACGACACCGTACTGACGAGCGCCGCCCGGCAACGCGGCGTCGCCGTGAGCGCCGGCAGCCGCTACTTCGCCACCGAGCCACCAGCGGCTCACCTGCGTATCGGGTTCGCTGCCACAGCCGACCTTGCCGAGCTGACCGAAGGTGTGCGTCGGCTGGGAGCCGCGCTTGCGGATCTCGGCCCTGGGAAGGAGTGAGGCGCACGATGAGCATCGGCCTCCGGGGGCCGAGTCGCAGTGGACGTGCGAACCGAGCAGCCCGACACTAGCGCGCCTATGTCTCGTACCCCCATGGGTTCAGCGTGAGCGCGCCTGTCCGGGCCAGATACTTGATGTTCCGGCTCCCCACGGTCCAGCCGTTCGCGATGGCGATGGCAGCGATCAGGGCGCCCGGCGGGTCAATGCTCGCCCGGAGGGTCGCCGCCCTGGTCTCATTCCTGGTCTCAGTCCTGGTCTCATTCGCCACCGTCCAGCAGCGTCCGCGTGAGCCAACCACACACTCTCCGCCGCAGGTCAGGACGGGCACGGCCGCCGCCGGACGGCCGTACGAACATTTGGAAAGCGTGTTGGGGGCAACCCCTCACGAGTTCGAATCTCGTATCCTCCGCAGCCGCCTGAACAGGCGAAACGAAGAGCCGAGCCGCAATCGCGGCTCGGCTCTTCGCCGTGCGCTGGTTGCAGTTTTGGTTGCATTTACATCCTCCCATTAAGGATATTTCACCGAGCGGGTAACCAGATCTTCTACTGTCGTCGGCTCGTCTCGTCGGGCTGGGCCCGCGGCGGAGAGGTGCCCCGGACTCTGTCTTCGTACCGCATCCGCGGATCATGGAACTGCGCCATCCTTGACTTTGGCGCCGAAGCAGCTTCGGCCCGCCCTGTGACGTTCCCGGTCTGTCGAGGTGCACGCTCATGAAGTCCCGATCGACGCTTGCGACTTGGCTGAGCGAACTCGACGGTTCCCGCCTGGCACGCGTACTCGCCATGCGGAAGGACGCAGCCTCCTCTCCGGAACCACGCTCGGTGGGGGAACTGGCGGACCGTCTCCAACGTCCGGGGTCCGTGGCACTCGTCCTGCGGCAACTCACGCTGCCGTGCTTGCAGGCCGCCGAGGCGCTGGCAGCCCTGGGAGCACGAGCGACCCGGGACAGCCTCGCGGAGTTGCTCGGCTCGACATCCCCTGCGGCGGTACACGCGCTGGACGCGACCCTGGAGGCGCTGTCGGATCGGGCGCTCGTGTGGCACGACGGCAACGAGGCACTCCGCATGCCTACGCCCTTGCGGCAGGCGTGGAGCACGCCCCTGGGACTTGACGCCCCGCTGGAAGAGCTGCTGGCCGGCACCACCTCGGAGGAACTGCGCGGCATGCTGGCGATCCTGGGGATCAAGCCACCCGGCACCAAGCAGCAGCGACTCGCGGCTCTGGTGGAGCATCACAGTGACGCGGAACGGGTCGCCGCGTTGGTGGCGGGGGCACCGGCGGCCACACGGAAGTTGCTTGAGCAGAGCGCCAGGTCCACGCCGCGTCAGTCACTGTTCGACGTGTTCGGGGCTCCTGGCCGCGACCTCCGACCAGGCGCCCGATGGGCACTCGACCGCGGGCTTCTGCTCCAGGACCGTCACCGGTACGGGCCCGTCCGGATGCCGGTCGAGGTGGCCTTGGCTCTGCGGGGCACCGATTGGCACGCTCCGTTCGAACCTCTGCCGCCCGTCGCACAGTTGGTGCCCATCACCTCCTTGGAGGTGGAGCGGGAGGCCGCGGTGGCCGCCACCGCGTTCGCGGCCCAGGCCGCCTCCGTCCTTTCGGCGTGCGCGACCGCTCCACCGACCCGGCTGAAGTCGGGCGGGATCGGCGCGCGTGAACTGGCCCGGCTCGGCAAGGCCGCCCAAGCGGACGACGCCGTCGTACGCATCGCCCTGGAGACCGCGTACGCCGCCGGACTGCTGGCCCGCGACGGCGATCGCGTACCTCCCACCGAGGCGTACGACGCCTGGGCCGAGCAGGAGCCCGCACAACAACTCGCCGTACTGCTCCGGGCATGGCGGGACCTGCCGCTCACCCCCACCCGGGCGCGCGACGAGGACAACAAGGCGCTTCCCGCGCTCGCCGGTGCGCCAGACTGCGGCGGCTGTCTGCAGGCCCGCCACGGGCTGCTCACCGCGGCAGCGGGGCTCCCGGCAGGACAGGGTGTGAAGGTCGCTTCGGAGCTGGGGCCACTCGTGGCCTGGCACCGTCCGCTCGCCGACGACGCCTCGCCCGAGGACACGGCACCGTTCAGCACCGTGATCCGCGAAGGCGAACTGCTGGGCGTGCTGGCACGGGGTGCGCTATCCCCACTCGGTGCCCACCTTGCGGCCCACGCCGACGAAGAGCTCGACAGCACGGCCCGGCGGCTGCTGCCCCCCGCGACCACGACGGCCCGGATCGGCGCCGACCTCACCGCCGTCGTCACCGGCACCCCGTCCGCGCGACTCGCGGCGCTGCTGGATTCGATGGCCGACCGGGAGACCAGTGGCACGGCGTCGGTATGGCGCTTCAGCGCCGGCAGCATCCGCCGGGCCCTGGACGCCGGCCGCACCCCGGACGACATCACAGCCGACCTGGCAGCCGGCTCCGCCACGGCCCTGCCACAGCCGCTGACCTATCTCATCGCCGACACCGCACGAGGTCACGGACGGGTGCGCATCGCCCCCGCGGCCTGTGTCATCCACGGCGACGAACCCGCGCTCCTCGCCGAACTCGCCGCCCACCGCGCACTGTCCAAGCTCGCCCTGCGGCAGCTCGCCCCGACGGTCCTGGTCAGCGGCAGCCCACCCGCGACGACTCTCGCCGCGCTCCGTGCTGCGGGCTACGCCCCGGTCGCCGAGACCGCCGGGGGAACGGTACGCATCGAAAAGCGCGTGCCTCAGAGGGCCGCCGCTGCCGTCCCTCCCCCGCGAAGGAACGTCGGGCGGCGCGGCCCCCGGACCACCGCAACCCGCGCCTCGGACATGCCCACCGACGCCGGGATGGACGTCCTGGCCGACCGGCTGCTCAAGACCCCGCCGACGTCCCCCACTCTCGGCTTCGCTCGATCGGGGGGACCCCCATCGGAACCCGACCCGTTCGGCAGCGGGGTGCCTTTCGCGACGGACACCGAGGAGATCGTCGCCGGATACGCGAAGCACCTGTCGTACAGCGACATCCGCCAGGTCGCCCATGCCATCGACACCGGTGCGGCGATCACGGTCGAGTACATCGCCACCTCGGGCAACCGGACCGTACGCACCCTCAGCGACCTGGAACTCGACCCGCCCTACCTCGACGCCTGGTGCCACCTGCGCGAAGCGGAACGCGTCTTCACTCTCTCCCGCATCCATAGCGTGATGCCCGCGTAGGGCTCGGCGGCCGGGCCGGGTACCCGGATGCCCGAATATGCCACCTCGCGGGACACCTCGCGAGATATACTTGACCCCATATTTGATATCAAGGAGGCACTCGTGAGTCGGACGGTTATCGACCTGGACGACGACCTGGTCGCGGACGTGGCTAAAGCCCTCGGGACGAGCACCAAGAAGGAGACAGTCAACACCGCTCTTCGCGAGGTGCTGGAGAGTCGGCGTCGCGCCCTGGCTCTCGCCCGGCTGCGGGCCGCGGCCGGGGACGGCGCATTCGATCTGGAGCTGTTCGAGGACAAGGGGAACTACCGCCGGTGAACGCGGCCCAGTTCCTGATCGACACCAGCGCGCTCGCCCGGTTCATGCGCGAGGACGCGGAGCAGTACGGCTGGGACCAGGCGGCAGCCGCCGGACTCATCGCCACCTGCCCGATCACCGAGCTTGAGTTCTTCTACAGCGCCCGGTCGGCTGCCGACAGGGCGCGCGGCATCGAGGACATGCGACTGATCTTCGGTTGGGTTCCCGTCGACGACCGCGCCTACGACCGCGCCCGGCAGGTCCAGAAAGCTCTCACCAAGCAGGGAAAGCATCGCAGTGCGGGTGCGGTGGATCTCGTCCTCGCCGCGACGGCTGAGCTGCAAGGGCTCACCCTCCTGCACCGCGACCACGACTTCGCCTGCATCGCGGCAGTGACCGGCCAGGCTCTCCAGTGGTACGGCCCGGAGAGCGGCAAATAGGCGGGCGTGGTTGCAGTTCCGGTTGCATTCGCCTCCGTACAGCACCGTTCAGGAGCCCCACCCGCCACAGCCGCACCGCAGGTCAGAGCCCTCCCGCACTTCACCGATCCGGTGACATCCGGTTCAGCCGCCTAGGATGCTGCGTGCCATGTCCATGATCACCATCCCATCGGCCGCAGCCTCATCCGACCCGACAGGGGTCCTGATCTTCCTCGCAGCCCTGGGGCCACAGCCGTCTTCATCGGAGCGAGGTGGGCCTTCAACCTGCGCGGTGCCGTAGACGCAACGCCGGCGCGCCGACGGGCCGCTCTGGAGCTGCGGGGCCGGCTCACGGGCAACCTGAGCCTCGCAGACACCTGGAGCCTCGGCCCCGGGTTCTTCAAGCTCGTCGGCAGCGTCGTAGCCGTGGCGGGGCTCGCCCTGTTGGCACTGAGCCTGATCCTCGCGACCAACTGAGCCGCACACAGGCACCAGCAGCCCTCCGGGGTGTCAGACGACACCCCGGAGCGTGTCGCCTACCTGGTCCGGGACGCCGAGGATGAGGAGCACAGTCGCTGCGGTGTGGCGAGCGTCATGGAGGCGGCCGTCTCGTACGCCGGCGTCCCGAAGCAGCCGCTTCCAGATGTGGAAGTCGGTGCTCGGGCTCAGCGGCCCGCCGTGGCTGCGCCGCGGTCGGCGACGCGAAGACGTACCCCTTGCCCTCCCAGTCGGCACCGGCCACGATCCGCTCCCGTTTCTGGGCTTCCTGGTGCTGCCGGAAGATCTTGAGTACTTGGGGCGCGGCCGGTTCTTGCGAAGGGGACCGTCTCGGCGGCTCGCTCCCGTCTCCGCCCCGCTCCAGCCCTGCAAGCGTGAGGGAGTGGCGCTACTGGCGGTGACGGGACGACCCTGTTCTCGGTGGCAGAGTCAATGTGATTTGTCGGACGAGTTGCTGAAAGCATGCCAGGGACGCGAGCGCGGGGAGGGCGGCTCCGGCGATACCGGTGAAGGTCTTGTCGGCCTGAGCTACGCACAGCATCATCGCGACGGAGGAAAACAGCAGAACGATGAACCATGAGTGCAGAGCCCGGCGCTGATGCAAGGCGGTTCGCAGGATGGAGAGAGAGGCCACCATCCAGGGGCCGTACACGAGAAGAGGCCACTGAGGAATCATCCCGCTCTCCGCGCCGGACGAGATGTTCTGCAGAGGCCCGTAGGCCACCATGCCGCCGAAGACGCTGACCATCGCCACGATGACGGAAACGAAGGCGACGATGACGAAGCTGCCGGTCTGCAACCACTTGAGCCGGAGTTTTCGGGCTCGATTCTTCCGATGCCCAGCAGAGCGTCGGATGGGCGGCAGCTGGGCGGTGATCTGCGCCAGGTTCTCCATCGGGTCGGTGAAGTCGACGCCGGAGGGCGACTCGCTGCGGGGTGGCGGCACGGCCGCCTGCTCCGGCGGAACAGCCTCCTGCAAGAGGTAGGCGAGTTCCTCGACCGGGTCCCAGCCCGAGTCGGGGGGTGCCATGGGAACCCCTGAGTGCACGGCGTCGACAGGACTTCCGTGCCAGCCAGTACCCGACCCGTACGTGTATGCGTCGGAATACCATTCACGCCGCGCAAAGGAGGGATCTGCATAGTCGTGATTCATGGATTTCCGCCCCCGTCACGCGTGGCCCGCGTGACAGCCGGACTCTTCCTGGTCGTTCCACCGCTGATTGAGTTCCTCCTGGACCGCCTCCAGCAGCACAAGGAACTCGCGGAGCAGTGACTCGGTAACCTGGACGTCGACCCGCGCGCCGCCCCCGTGCAAGGTGCTACGCGACTCAAGCGTTGGGCGTGCCACACCGGGCAGGTAAGTGTATTTCCCCGCTGTCACATCACGGGTCGCAGGCAGTTCATCCTTCCCCGTGCCGCGGTGAGGCAAGCCATGGGACCTTGCTTTCGTCATATCCCGCTAACGCCGCTCCCTCTCCTCCAGATGCGCGGCAAAAGAGTGACCCTGACGTGGGGAAACGTTGATGAGAGCGTTTCTTAATTAATGTAATCCGCGCCTCACTCCGCACGTTATGAGTCGAGCGGTTTGTCTTCTCAATTCCCCTTGAGTAGTAAATAGGATTCGCCGCCAGTAGACATGGGTGAGGAATCCCGGAGGTGCCCCGGTGGTGCGACGCCCGCCAAGGGGGAACCTGCCCTCAAGCGGCACCCTCGGATCACGGGATACGCCATCCTTGTCCCGATCGACGCCGGCGACATGGCTGGGCAGCCTCGACGCCTCTCGTCTGGCACGCGTGCTCGGGACGCGGAAGGACGCCGCGTCCCCTCCGGGACCGCGTTCGGTGGGGGAGTTGGCAGGACCGTCTGCGGCGCACGGTCGCCGTCGACCCGGACTCCTTGGCGACCCGACTGCTGGCAACCCCGCCCATGCTTCCCGGCCCCGCGCCGTTCCACGGAGGGACCGCCCTTCGCCACGGACACCGAGGAGATCGTCGCAGGATGGGCGAAGCACCTGCCGTACAGCGACGTCCGCCAGCTCGCGCATGCCATCCTCGCGCATGCCATCGATGCCGGTCAGGCCATCACCGTCGAGTACGTCGCCACCTCGGGCAACCGGACCGTGCGCACCCTCAGCCGCCTCCTGCTCGACCCGCCCTACCTCGAAGGCTGGTGTCACCTGCGGGACGCCGAGCGCGTTTTCACCCTCTCCCGCATCCACAGTGTCATGAGCGTCATGCCCGACTGAGGGAGCCGTCCCAGAGCCGGCCCGCACCCCCGGACGGAGACCGCCGTTCGCTGAAGTCGTCGTCGCCCTGGCCGGAAGCCCGTTCGTCCTCAGTCCGCCGTGGTGGCGTCGCGCAGGTCGAGGGTCCAGTTCTGGCCGACGAGATCGTGGCCGAAGCTGTGGTGGGGTTCCTCGTCGGCGAGGGTGAAGCCGAAGCTCTCGTAGATCTTGCGCGCGGACACCAGGACGTCGTTGGTCCACAGCGTCACCTGCCGGTAGCCGGCCTCGCGGGCGAAGGTCAGGCAGTCCTCGACGAGACGGGTGCCGAGGCCGAGACCCCGGGCGGCCGGGGTGACGAGCAGGATGCGCAGCCTGGCCACCCCCGGCCGGTCGTCGGCGACCAGGAAGACGCAGCCCGCGCGCTCGCCGTCGACCTCGGCGATCCAGCCCGCCTCCACGGCCGGGTCGTGCCGGGTGCCGTAGTCGGCGACGATCCCGGCCACCAGGGCCTCGAACCGGGTGTCCCAGCCGAACTGCCGCTCGTAGATCTCGCCGTGGGCCATCACGACCCAGCCCAGGTCGCCCGGACGGTCGGCGCGGCGCACGACGACGTGCCGCCGGGGGGCGTCGGAGGACATGCCCTTCCCCTCCCTCCCTTTCCGTCTCGTATCGACTACCCAACGCTACTGACACGTTCGTGTCAGTGGATTTAGGCTAGGTCCATGTCCCCGAGAACGGCAACCCCGTCCGCGCGGCAGGTCGAACTGCTGGAGGCCGCCTACCGGTACGCGCTCACCCACGGTCTCGCCGACCTGTCGCTGCGCCCGCTGGCCGAGGCCGTCGGATCCAGCACCCGGGTGCTGATGTTCCTGTTCGGCAACAAGGACGGGCTGGTGCGGGCGCTGCTGGAACGGGCCCGCACCGACGAGCTGGCGCTCCTGGACCGCCTGAGGCGGGCCGACCACCCCGTCGGTCTGGTCCCGGCGGTCGACCAGGTCTGGACATGGCTCGCCGCCGACGAACACCGCCCGCTGCTGCGGCTGTGGGCGGAGGCGTACGCCCGCTCCCTCGTCGAACCCGACGGCGCCTGGGCCGGCTTCGCCCGCGCCACCGTGGACGACTGGCTCGACGTCCTCGCCGCCTGCCAGCCGCGCGCCGAGCGGGACGGCGAGGACGGCTCCACCCGTCGCACCCTGGCGCTGGCGGTCCTGCGGGGCGCCCTGCTCGACCTCCTCGCCACGGACGACGTGCCCCGGGTCACCGCCGCCGTCCAGCGGCAGCTCGCCCTGCTGCGCGGCTGAGACGGCGGACAGGGAGACTCGGAAGGTGATCGTCGAACGCGCGTACGCGCATGTCGCCTCGCCCGACGCGGGGGAATGGCCCTGGTCCGTGCCCTGTGTGCGCGGGCTCGTGGCGGACGGGCTGCGCTTCACCGCGCCGGTGACCTATCTGGTCGGTGAGAACGGCTCGGGCAAGTCGACCCTGGTCGAGGCGCTCGCCGAGGGCTTCGGCCTGGACTCCTGGGGCGGCTCGCACGACTGGCGCTACGCCAGCCACCGCCCCAAGTCCGTACTGGGCGAGCGGATCCGCTTCGACGCGGCGCCGCGCGGGCGGTCCATGCTGGGCAGCTGGTCCGCCCGCAAGGGCTTCTTCCTGCGTGCGGAGACCGCGCTGGACGCGCTGGACCGGGAGGGGTTCGCACCGGACTCGGTCAGTCACGGCGAGGGGTTCCTCGCGGCGTTCCGGGGGAAGTTCCTCCAGCCCGGCCTGTATGTGATGGACGAGCCGGAGGCGGCGCTGTCGTTCACCTCCTGCCTCGAACTGCTCGGCCACATCGACCAGTTGGTGAAGCGCGGCGGCCAGGTCATCTGCGCCACGCACTCCCCGCTGCTGACCGCGCTGCCCGGTGCGGACATCGTCGAGGTCGGCGACCACGGCATGCGCCGGGTGGCCTGGGGCGAACTCGCCCTGGTCGACCACTGGCGCCGCTACCTCGCCGACCCGCAGGCCTATCTGCGGCACGTCCTGGACTGACGGGCGCACCACCCACCCCCTTCGACCATCCGTCGCCGCACCACAAGCACCACTCCAGGCACCAGCACCCCCCTCACCCCATCTACATCTACCCCACTCACCCCTCTGTCCCCCTCCGCCCCTCCGCCCCTCCGCCCTCACCCCACATCAGCCGTTCGGCGTCCCCCCACCGCTCGGACCCCCGTCGTTCATGCGGACTTCTCAGAATCTGCACGTCCCCAGCGTGTACGTCCTTGCCGCCCACGGGAGTTGAGCATGAGTCATGGTCACAGTCATGAGCACGGTCATCACCATCACCACCACCACGACGGCGGCGGTGACGCCACCTCCCTCCCGCTCGCCCTCGACCTGTCGGTGCCCGACGAGGAGCTGACCCCCAGCCAGCTGTCGCGGCGCTCCATGCTGCGCCGCACCGGTCTGCTGGGCGCGGGCCTCGCGGCCGGAAGCGTCCTCGCCGGGTCGGGGCAGGCCGCGGCCGCGGTCCCCACCTCGACGGGCTCGTCCGGCTCGTACGGCTCGTACGGCGACCGCGCCGGCGGCTTCCTGTGGCTGGCCGGTGACCACCACATCCACACGCAGTACAGCTCCGACGGCAAATACCGGGTCATCGACCACGTGCGGCAGGCCAACGCGCACGGTCTGGACTGGATGGTCATCACCGACCACGGCAGCGAGACGCACGCCAAGATCGGTGTGGAGAAGGTCAACCCGGACATCGTCGCCGCCCGGGACAAGATCGACGACACGCTGGTCTTCCAGGGCCTGGAGTGGAACATCCCGGCCGCCGAGCACGGCACGGTCTTCGTGCACCCCGGCAAGAACGAGGTGGCCGTCCTCAAGGAGTTCGAAACCTCCTTCGACGGCTCGGTGAAGAAGGCGAGCAGCAGCACGCCGGCGAACGAGGCGCTCGCCATCGCGGGCCTCAACTTCCTCGCCGAGCAGGTCCAGCGCCGCAAGGTGAAGGACGCCCTGTTCCTCGCCAACCACCCGGCCCGCAAGGGCATCGACTCCCCGCACGAGATCCGTGGCTGGCGCGACGCCCAGCCCAGGATCGCCGTCGGCATGGAGGGCGCCCCCGGTCACCAGGCCGGCGGCCTGCCCGCCCCGACCGGCCCCGGCGACGCGCGCGGCATCTACGACAACAGCCCCGGCGCCGACTCCTTCGCCGCCTACCCGCTGGAGAGCTACCGCACCTGGGGCGGCTTCGACTGGATGACCTCCACCGTCGGCGGCCTGTGGGACAGCCTGCTCGCCGAGGGCAAGCCCTGGTGGATCACCGCGAACTCCGACTCCCACAACGTCCACGCCGACTCCGCCGTACGCGGTCCGGGCGGCGACTTCAAGGCCGACGGCCGGTACCCGGACCCGGTCTACGGCGGCGGTCTGAGCCTCGGTGACACCGACTTCTGGCCCGGTCAGTACAGCCGGACGCACGTCGGCGCGGCCTCGTTCTCCTACAAGGCCGTCATGGACGGCATCCGCGCCGGCCGCGTCTGGGTCGACCACGGCGGTCTCATCAGCGGCCTCGACGCCCAGCTGCGCTCCGGCGGCCGCGCGGTGACGCTGGGCGACTCGCTGCACGTCCGGCGCGGCGCCCAGGTCGACCTGGTCATCGAGATCAGCCTGGCCAACGGCCCCAACTGGTCCCAGTTCGTGCCGGTCCTGGCCCGCGTGGACGTCATCCAGGGCGCCGTCACCGGTCCGGTCGCCGACAAGGACGTCTTCACCACGCCGAACACCAAGGTCGTGAAGTCCTTCGAGGTGAACAGGTCCACCGGCTCGGTGCGGCTGACCTACGCGCTCGGCCGGGCCGACAAGCCGTTCTACGTCCGGCTGCGCGGCACCGACGGCAACCGTACGGCCGTCGGCATCCACGGTGCGGCCGTCGACCCGGCGGGTCCCGCGATGGACGTCATCGGCGACGCGGACCCGTGGAAGGACTTGTGGTTCTACTCCAACCCCATGTGGGTCCTGCCCGCATGAGCACCGCGTACGACACGTCCGGCGTCCGCTCCGTGATCGGGGTGGACGCCGGGACGGCGAGCCTGCGGGAGGCCGATCACCTGGTCCACGACCTGGTGGACCGGCTCGGCCTCCCGCCGGGCACGGTCGCCTGCACGCACCTGATCCGCACCGACGAGCGCAGGGGTACGGCCGTCTCCCTCGCCCTGCCCGACGCCGGTGCGGCCGGGGCGGTGTGGACGCGGATCGACGCGCTGGCGGAGCTGGGCGCGGGTGCGGTGCTGGCCGAGCGGGTGTACGGCCCCGCACCGGCGGTATGCGCGGCGGCGCTGGCGGCCGGGGAACACGCCCGGCGCGAGGGTGGGCGGGCCGTGCTCTATCCGGGGGTCGACCGCCTCACGGGCACGGTCACCGTCGCGGACCTGCTCGCCCTGACCGCCGTCGAACGGCTCGTGGTGGTCGGCGCGGCGGGCACGGCGGGCACGGCAGGCACGGCAGGCACGGCAGGCACGGCGGGCACGGCGGGCACGGCGGGCACGGCGGGCAGGGCGGCGAGCACCACAGGCACCACAGGCACCACAGGCACCGCAGGCACCGCAGGCACCGCAGGTGCGACGGCGGCGCCCGGACCCGACCCCGCGACGCCCGTCCTCACCCGCGACCACGTACGGCCCGAATGGCGGGCCGGACGTCTGACCCTCGCCCTCGTCCCGGCGGCGGGCGGCGCGCTCGCGCCGTTCGAAGTCCCCAACCCGACGCCCTGCTGCGCCGATCACGTCTGACGGCGGCGCCCGCCCTTGGATGAGGGATCGCGGGACATTCGGCGCAGGGGCCCGGGTGCCAGGATGGGCGGCATGACGACGATCGAGGGTGAGACCGCGGCCGGGTCAGAACGGGTGCACGAGGCGTTCGTGGCGAATTTTCGACCGGCACGGGGACATCGGCGCGGCGGTGTGCGTCTACCACCACGGCCGACCGGTGGTGGACCTGTGGGGCGGGGTCGCCGACACCGGGACCGGCCGTCCGTGGACGCGGGACACCCTGCAACTGGTCTACTCGGCGACCAAGGGGGTGACCGCCACCGCGGCCCATCTGCTGGCCCAGCGCGGCGCGCTGGACCTGGACGCGCCGGTGGCGGACCACTGGCCGGAGTTCGCCGCACAGGGCAAGGCGGAGATCCCGGTGCGCCAGCTGCTGTCCCACCGGGCCGGCCTCGTCGCGCTGGACGAACCGGTGCCGCTGAAGGAGGCGTTGGCCTGGCAGCCGATGGTGTCCGCACTGGCCGCCCAGCGTCCGCAGTGGACGCCGGGCACGGCGCACGGCTATCACGGCCGGACCTTCGGCTGGCTGGTCGGAGAGGTGATCCGCCGGGTGTCGGGCCGCACGCCGGGCCGTTTCGTCGCCGAGGAGATCGCCGCGCCCCTGGGGCTGGACTTCTTCATCGGCCTGCCGGCCGGGGAACGCGACCGGGTCAGCCGGATGGTGTACCGGCAGCCGGAGGTCGACCTCACCACCCTGCCTCCGGAGTCGATCCCCCCGGAGTTCCGCGAACTGGTCGCCGCCCTGCGCGACCCGGACTCGCTCAGCAACCGGGCGTTCACGGTCACCGACCCGGCCGAGATCGACTTCGACTCGCCCGAGGTGCAGGCCGCGGAAATGCCGGCCTCCAACGGCATCGGCACCGCACACGGGCTGGCCGGTATGTACACGGCGCTGATCGGCGAGGTGGACGGCGTACGGCTGCTCGCCCCCGACACCGTCGCGGCGGCGGCCCGGGAACAGGCCGCCGGGACGGACCGGGTGATGCTGATCCCCAGCCGGTTCGGCTCCGGGTACATGCTGCCCACGGAGACGAACCCGATGACCGGACCGGGCTCCTTCGGCCACGCCGGCCGCGGCGGCTCCCTCGCCTTCGCCGACCCGGACCACGGCATCGCCTTCGCCTACGTGATGAACCACATCGTCGAAACCCCCGACGACCCTCGTGCGGCGTCCCTGGTCGAGGCGGTACGAAGGTCACTGACCTGACGGACCACGTCCGCTCCCCCGTGACCGGCCGGATCCCGGCAGAGCCCGACCCGACCGTGGACCGGCCGGCGCGGTGGCTGTCATGATCGGCGGATGGCGAACGGACGACTGCCGGCGGGCTGGACCCTGGACGAGATCCGCGAGGTCTCCGGCGACCGGGAGGCGATCCCCCTCGACACCGACCGCACGGTGACGGGCCGGCCGGTGTGGGACGAGTGGCTCCGCCCCGAGATCGTCCTGGGCTTCCACGATCTCTGCCTGGTGAAGGCCTTCGATGACGACGACTGGTACATGGGCACCCTGAACGCCGACGGCAGCATCACCTGCTGGAGCGCCTACGCCGACTTCCACGAGGCCCTCCGCGGCCTGTAGCCCACCACCGGCCGACCCGGCCCCTCCTCCTGGCCCGAACGTCGTACCAGGAGCAGGGCCACGCGGCCGGGGCGAGCGGCTGAGCGCACGCGGCTAGGCAGCCCGAGCCTCCCGGGTCGGGAAGGTCAGGAGGATCAGGGACAGGGTGAGGATCGCCAGGCCGGACCAGGAGGGCAGGGGGAGGCGTTCGTCGAGGAGGGTGACGCCCAGGACCGCCGCCACGGCGGGTTCCGCCAGGGTCAGGGACGTGGCGACCGACGCGGGTGTGCGGCGCAGGCCGTGTCCGAAGAGCCGGTAGGCCAGGAAGACGGTGAAGACGGCGAGGTAGACGGCCACCGCCCCGCCGCGGCCCGTCGTCAGCCAGTGCGGGCCCGTGAGCAGGACCAACGGCAGGACGAGCAGCCCGGCCGCGCCGAACAGCACGCCCATCACCGCGCCGGAGGAGTGCCCGTGGGTGATGAGCCGGCCGCCGATGTGTGAGTAGACGGCGTAGGAGAGGCCGCCGCAGGCGGCGAGCGCCACGCCCGTCAGGTCCATCGGGGTGGACCGGCCGGACAGCTCAGGACCCAGGACCAGCAGGGTGCAGCCCAGCACCGCCGCCGCGGTCGCCGCGGTCCAGCGGGCCGTGGGCCGGGCCCGGCCGGTGAGCCAGGACAGCAGGCCGGCGAAGACCGGGGCGCTGCCGAGCGCGATCACGGTGGCCACGGCCACGCCGGTGCGGGCCACCGCAGGGTAGTAGGTGACCGGATAACCGGCCACGGCGAGCGCGCCCATGACGAGCAGCCACCGCTCACGCCGGGTGCAGCGGGCGGGCAGGGAGCGGGCACCCCGCGCCGTGAGGAACAGCAGGAGGCCGCCGAGGGTGAGACCGGCGCAGCCGATGGCCGCCGCCGGCGCACCGGCCGGGGCCAGGGAGCCGGCCGTACCCGTCGTACCCCACATGACGGCCGCGATCAGGATGGGGGCGGGGCCGCCGAGGAGGCCGGTGGTGCGGGAAGGCCGCGTGCCGACGGGCGTCGTCGGGCGCGCGGGAGAGAGGGGAGAGGTGCGGTTCGGCACAGTCGTGAACTTTCCGTCGTCGCATCGTCTGGGAATCGATCCGAAACGGGCGCACGACAGAACCCCCTGACCCGGACATGGGCCGGTAGGGGGCGGGGATCACACCGCCGGTGTCTGCGCCCGGTCAGGCGCAGAGAGGCGGGAGAACGACGTGCCAGTAGGTGTTCACCCCATGAGGTTACCTACCCGGGCCCCATCGGGGGCCCGTCGTCCGCTCAGCGGACGATCTCCACCGGCTGCGTCTCGCTCACCTGGTCGACGTCCGACACGCGGACGGTCGCCTTCATCTCCCAGGTGCCGGGGATGGGCAGGTTGAGGTCGTCGGAGGCCCAGTAGCCGCCGCGGTCGACGAGCTTGGCGTCGAGCGGGCCGATGTCCTGGCTCGGCAGGGTGAAGGACAGCCGGAGTTCGGGGATGCTGACGAACCCGCCGTCGGGGCCGTAGACCACGGCCTGTACGGCGTTGGCGCCGACCCGGCCCGGGTCGAGGGTGACCTGGACCTTGCCGCGGACGCCCCGGCCGGCGTCGAAGGGAATGACGGTGACCGAGGCGACGGGCAGTCCGGCGGTCTGTTCCGCGGCGGCCGCCTCGGCGGCCGCCCGGCCGGGCAGGGTGCCCGTCAGGATCGTCGTCAGCAGCAGCACGACGACGGACACGGCGACCTCGGCGAGGACCGAACGGCGCAGCGCCCGGCGCCGGGCGTCCCCGGCCGGGACGGCCGGCCGGGGCGCGTCGCCATCCGAGGCGACCGGTTCCCGCTCCCTTTTCGATTCCCTTTCCGACTCCGGTTCCTGTTCCGGTTCCGTGGCCGGGAGGGACACCGCCATACCCGACGAGCCGCCCACGAGGGCGGCCACCGGCTCCCGTACACGGGTCGCCACCCGCACGGCCGTCCCCTGCCGCAGCGTCCGCCGCGACCACGCGCCCGCCGCCAGCAGCAGCGCCACCGCGGCCAGCTTGGCGAGCAGGAGCCGTCCGTACGTCGTGTCCGTCAGCGCCGACCAGGAGCCGAGGCCGCGCCAGGACTGGTAGACGCCGGTCACGACGAGGACGCTCACCGAGGCGCCGGCCAGCCGGGAGAAGCGGGTGACCACGGTGGACGGCACGGAGGCGCGGTGCAGCAGGATCAGCAGGGCCGAAAGGCCGCCCAGCCAGAGGGCCATGGCCAGCAGGTGCAGCACCGAGGAGGTCATCGCGGCCGGCACCTGAATGCCGGCCGACGCGTGTTCGGCGGCGGCCCAGGTCAGCGCGAGGCCGACGGCGAGCGCGCCGCCGGTGGCGAGGGCGGCCCGGGACGGCTGTGCGCGCCTGCTCTGCCGCACCAGGAGGACGGCGGCCGCCGCCAGCAGGGCGAGGCGGGCCAGCAGGGCCAGGCCGGGGCGGCTGCCGAGGGTCCTGGTCAGGCCGGACGGGTCGAACAGGTCGGCGGGGCCGGTGCCGGCCTCGTAGGGGCCGCGCAGGGCGAGGAGGAAGACCGTCGATCCGGCCAGCGCCCAGCCGCCCGCGAGCAGCGGCACGCGCAGCGGGCGGCGGTCCGGCGGGCGGCAGATCGCGACGAAGGCCGCCGTGCCGATGAGCAGGGCGGCGCCGATGTACGCGAGGTCGCGGCCGATGTTGTAGAGGCCGTCGGTGACCGGATTCTCGGTGGCGGTGGAGGGCAGGACGGCCCGGGTCGCGGAGGGCTCGCCGACGGAGAAGGTGAACGCGCCGGATACCGGGTGGCTGTCCTCGGACACCACCCGCCAGGCCACCGTGAACGTGCCGGTGCCCAGCTTCTCGGGGAGGGCGACCGTCACGGTGTCCGAACGGCCCTCCACGTGCCCCGACTTCCCCGTCCGCACCCGCTGGTTGTCGGGGTCCAGGACGCGGAAGGAGTCGTCGAGCAGCCCTACGGATTCGGTGAAGGTGAGGGTGATGCCGCGGGGGGACGACTTGACGACGCTTCCGTCGGCGGGGTCGGTGCTGCTGAGGGCCGCGTGCGCCGAGGCCGGTCCGCTGCCGAGGAGGAGCAGGACCAGCACGGTGCCCAGCAGCACCAGCCCTTGAAGTCCTCGCCGCCCACTGCTCCGTCGTCCGCCATCGCGCCCTTCGCTCACGTCACCGCTCCGTCTTGCTCGAGACTCGCGTGCTCGGGGGTACGTACGGATGCATACGCCATGCGGTTCACCCCAGCATCCGGCCGGTCACGGCGTCCAGCTCAGGACCGCGTCGGGTTCACCACGTGGGCCGCGCCGACACCCCGCCGTCCACCACCAGGTCGTGACCGGTCACCCAGGAGGCGAGGGGCGAGGCGAGGAAAACGCAGGCGTCGCCGACGTCCTCCGGGCGGCCCAGCCGGCCGACCGCGACCGCCTCCCGCCACCGCCGCACCCCCTCCGGCCAGGCCTGGGCGAGGCCGTCCCGTTCGATGAGGCCGGGCGAGACCGTGTTGACGCGGATGCCGTAGCGCCCGTACTCCTGGGCGGCCGCGCGGGCGTGCATCACCACCGCGGCCTTGGCGGCGGCGTAGTGGGCGTGTCCCGGGGCCGGCATCCGGGCCTCCACGGAGGCGATGTGGGTGATCGTCCCGCCGTGCTCCCGCATCACCTCGGCCGCCGCCTGGGTGCAGGCGAACACGCTGGTCAGGTTGGTGTCGACGACCGTCCGCCAGTCCGCCGCCGGCATCCCGGGCAGCTCCCGGACCGGCTGCACGCCCGCGTTGTTCACCAGCGCGTCGAGCCGTCCGCCGCCCCACTCGGCGGCCTCGGCCACCAGCCGCCGGCACTCCTCCTCGACGGTCAGGTCGGCGCCCGGCAGCACGAGCGCCCGGGGGCCGATCTCCCGGGCGAGCGCCTCGGCCGCCGCCACCGCGGTACGGCAGTGCAGGGCGACTGCCGCGCCCTCCTGGGCGAACCGCAGCGCGATACCGCGTCCGATGCCGCCGCCCGCGCCCGTGATCAGGGCCGTGCGGCCCGCCAGCAAGGTCATGGACGGCACAGTCGCGCGATCAGGGCGGCCCGGTCCGGATAACGCGCCGTCAGCCGGTCCGCCTCCCCGTGTTCGTAGTCCCCGTAGGTGAATCCGGGGGCCATCGTGCAGCCGAAGAAGCTCCAGGCGCCCCGGGACCGCGCCCCCATCCACGTGCGGGCGGGGACCGTGAACTGCGGGTGCTGTCCGCCGCGCAGGTCGGGGCCGAGCACCGCGGTGCGGGAGGTGCCGTCGGGGGCGAGGAGGAGGAGTTCCAGCGGGTCGCCGAGGTAGTGGTGCCAGACCTCGTCGGCGGGCAGGCGGTGCAGGGCCGAGTAGTCGTCGGCGGTGAGCAGCGCGACGATCGCGGAGCCGGCCGGACGGCCGTCCGGCCCTTCGGGCCCCGCCCAGGTACGGCGGAACAGGCCGCCCTCGCGGGGGATCGGCTCCAGGCCGTAGTGACCGACGAGGTCTTCCGGGGTGATCGCAGGAGTCACCCGGGGAAGGCTACCTCCCGCCGCAGGAACGCCAGTTGGGCCTTCTTCTCGGGCAGGTACACGTCCGGCAGGTCGATCTCGGGCAGCGTGACCCGCGGCCCCTCCTCGAAGCCCTGCCGGGCGAACCGCGCGATCGCCTTCTCGTTGCGCACGTCGGGGTCCACGACGACCCGCCGCCGGTCCAGGCCCAGCAGCACGTACGACGCGAGGGTCCCCATCAGCGCGGACGACCAGCCGGACCGCCCGCCCCGCTCGTCCGCGGGCGCGAGGAGCAGGTGTACGCCGATGTCGCCGGGCTCGACCTCGTAGACCTCGCCGACCCGGTCCTCGGCGGGCTCGTAGGTCTGGAGCAGGGCGACCGGGGTGCCGTCCAGCTCGGCCAGGTAGGCGTGGTGGGTGTCGAGGCCGGCCATGTGGGCGTAGATCTCGGCGACCTGGTCCCGGGTCAGGCCGTTCATGCCCCAGAACGCGGCCCGTTCCTCGCGCACCCAGCCGTGGACGACGTCGGCGTCGCCCTCGGCGTCGAGGGGCCGGATGCCGACGGTGCCGAAGCCGTCGACGCGCTGCTCATGGACGTACGAGCGGACGTACGAGTGGGTGTCCGGGTGGGTGCCCGGTTCGGTGCCCGGTTCGGTGCCCGGGTCGGTGTCCGGGTGGGCGACCGGGTGGACGGGGCGGTCAGACATCGCTCTCCTTGGTCAGCTGCGTCCAGTCGGTGACGACCGGGGCCAGCTCGCCCTTGAGCCAGAGGGGCAGCTGGTCGTGGTGGTGGGGGCTGTCGGTCAGGCCCGAGGCGCCGTACGGGACGACCCACAGACTGTCCTCGCGGCGGGCCAGGTCCCAGACGTACCGGGCGGCGGGGCCGCGCGCGGCGAGGTCGGTCCAGCCGGGCACGGCCGAGGTGCACAGCACGCAGTCGTGGTCGCCGGAGAGCGCGGGGCCCTGGTACGCGGGGTCGGGCAGGGCCCGCCAGGGGGCGAGGCGGTGGGAGTCGCCCCAGCGGGCGGCGGGCTGTGCGGCGGCCTCCTCCAGGGCTTCCCGGACGAGCGCCGGCCGGTCGACGCCGTACAGCTCCTCGGCGCGCAGCAGGTGTTCGAGGGCGAAGCCGATGCGCGGGACGAGGGCCAGCCAGGGCAGGAAGACCTCGGGGTAGCCGGGCGGGGTGGTCAGGGCGGCGAAGGCCGGGTGGGCGGCGAGCCGGCGGACGAGCGCGCTGCGGACGGCCGCGTACCGGTACGCCTCCTGGCTGTCGGCGTCCATCCGGCGGTCCCAGGACAGCAGGCGGGCGCGCAGGTCGGCGGCCGGGCCGGTGAGGCCGTCGAGGGCGGCCAGGTGGTCCAGCAGGGGCGCGGCGGAGGCGAGATGGGTGTCGGTGTGGATCGCGGGCATGCCGGCCGCGGACCAGGTGTCCTCGGCGGCCAGCAGGGCCCGGATGCGGTCGGCGCGGTGCGGCGGGGCGAACTCGACGCCGAGCGGGGCGGCCGGGCCCCGCTGGTTGGCCATCACGGCGATCCCGTCGGTGAGGCCGGCGCGGGGCATCGCGTGCCAGCCGGTCCACTCGTGGCCGGGCTCCCAGGCGGGCACCAGCCGGGTGCCGTTGGCCGCGGCGCGCACGGGCACCCGGCCGGCGACCCGGTGCAGCAGACCGCCCTCGGTGTCGGCGGCCTGGACGACGTTGACCGGCTCGGCCCAGGCGTCGAAGGCGGCGTCGACATCGGCGACCCGGCGGGCGCGCAGGAGGGGGAGCAGGGCCTGGAAGCCCAGGTCGGCGGTGACGCGGGGCGGGTAGCGCAGGGCGAGGGCGAGCGGGGTGCCGTCGTCCAGGCCCTCGGGGCCGCCGGCGATCACCGGGCCGCGCTCGGTCTCCAGGACCTCGACCTCGACGGCCTCCTCGCCGGCCACGCGGACGAGTTCGGTGTGCCGGGCGACCCGCCGCCAGGTGCCGTCCGGGCCGAGGGCCTCGACGCCGGCGCCGGTGCGGCGCAGCCGTTCGCGGTAGAGGTCCTGGTAGTCGGCCATGGCGTTGGTGATGGCCCAGGCGACGGTGCCGGTGTGGCCGAAGTGGGCGATGCCGGGGACGCCGGGCACGGCGAGCCCGACGACGTCGAACTCGTCGCAGGCCAGGCGGATCTGCTGGTAGACGCCGGGGTCCTCGACGAAGCGGTGCGGGTCGCCGGCGATGACGGCCTGTCCGGTGACGGTGCGTTCGCCGCTCACCAGCCAGCCGTTGCTGCCGGAGGTGGCGGGGCCGTCGGTGGCGAACAGGCCGACCGCCTCGGGGCCGAGGTGCCGGGCGGCCTCCTCGCGCCAGAGCTTGGCGGGGAACCCGGCGAACAGGATGTGGGTGGAGAGCCAGACGGCGAGCGGGGTCCAGGGCTCCCAGCGGCCGGGGGCGAGGCCGGTCCGCCGGAACTCGGGGGTGACCGCCGTCCCCTCGGCCAGGCCTTCGTTGACGCCGTCGACGTAGGCGCGCACCCAGTCGGCGGTCTCCGGCTCCTCGCGCGCCAGCCGGTCGAAGCAGCGGCGGGCGGTGTCGTCGAGCCGGACGCGGCGGGCGAACACGTCCCAGGGCACGGCCTCCGGGCCGAGGAACGACGCGGAGGTGCCCTGCGCGCGGTGCCGTTCCACCTCCAGCTGCCAGGCGCGGTCGCGGGCGGTGACCAGGCCCTGGGCACGGGCGAGAGCGGGGGCGTCGTCGGCGCGCAGGTGCGGGATGCCCCACGCGTCTCTGTGGATCTCGGTCGTCACGCTGTGGCCCCTCTGTCCCTCTGCTGTGCGGCTGTACCGTGCTTTAGGTTAGCCTTACCTAATCAATCGGTGCAGGAATCGTACGCGAGAGGTGAAGAAGCCATGGCGCAGGGGAGGGGCTGGGAGGGCGCGGTCCTCAGGTTGATGCGGGCGAAGGACTTCACGCTCACCGTCACGGGGGCCGAGGACGTCACCGACGCGTTCCGGCGGGTGCACCTCACCGACGGCGGACTGCTCGCCGCGGCCGGGGTCCACCCGACGATGTGGGTGCGGCTGTGGTTCACCGACGCGGGCAAGCCGCACCAGCGGGCGTACACCCTGGTCGACCCAGACCCGGCGGCCGGCACCTTCTCGCTGGAGTTCGCCCTGCACGAGGGCGCGGCCAGCGACTGGGCGCGGACCGCGAAGCCCGGCGACACCATCGAGGCGACCGTCCAGGGCACCGGCTTCGAGGAGCCCGCCCCCGCCCCCTCGCACGTCCTCGCGATCGGCGACCCGGCCTCGCTGCCCGCCATCAACTCCCTGCTCGCCGAGGGCGCGCTGGGCTCCGCGCCGGCCACGATCTGGTTCGAGGGCGAGGCGGACGGCCTGCCCTTCCACACGGACCCGGACCGGCACGAGACACGCCACGTGCCCCGGGCGGAGTTGGTCGACCGGGTGAAGGCCGAGCTGCCCGCCCTGCTGACGGCCACCGAGCACCCGTACGTCTGGATCGCCTGCGACACGCGGACCACCCGGACACTGTCGGCGTACGTCCGCAAGGAGCTGGGCGTTCCCAAGGACCGGCTGCACGCGCTCGGGTACTGGCGCGCGAGCTGACCCGCCAGGCGGGATCATCGACCCATGGACGTCACCCTGCACCTCGCCCAGGACCCCGAGGCCGACGAACTCCTCGGCCGCTCCCCGCTCGCCGCGCTGGTGGGGATGCTGCTGGACCAGCAGGTCCCGATGGAGTGGGCGTTCAAGGGGCCCCGCACGATCGCCGACCGGCTCGGCACCGACGACCTCGACGCGGCCGAGATCGCCGCCCGGGACCCGGAGGCCTTCTCCGCGCTGCTCTCCGACAAGCCGGCCGTGCACCGCTACCCCGGGTCCATGGCCCAGCGCATCCAGCAGCTGTGCCAGTACCTCGTCGAGCACTACGACGGTGACGCGAGCGCCGTCTGGGAGGGCGTCGGGACCGGCAAGGAGCTGCTGAAGCGGCTCGAGGAGCTGCCCGGGTTCGGCAAGCAGAAGGCACAGATCTTCCTGGCCCTGCTGGGCAAGCAGCTCGGCGTACGGCCCACCGGCTGGCGGGAGGCGGCCGGCGCCTACGGCGAGGAGCACTCCTTCCGCTCGGTCGCCGACATCACCGGCCCGGAGTCCCTGACGAAGGTACGGGCGCACAAGCAGGAGATGAAGGCGGCAGCGAAGGCGGCCAAGGCCGCGAAGAAGTAGGCCGAGGGCGGGCGCCGACGGCGGGCTGTCGGCGGCGGGTGTCGACGGCGGGTGCCGGCCGGGCGCCCCGCCGCGGGTGACGGCCGTGGGTGACGGCCGTGAGTGACGGCCGTGGGTGACGGCCGTGAGTGACGGCCGGGCGCTTC
>NZ_JBVJAB010000006.1:236840-375219 GCF_055591025.1 Streptomyces sp. NPDC041784 | reverse complement strand
GCCGCGCGTGCCCGCCTTCGCCAGCGGCGCGCTGTCGGCGGCGGGTGACGGCGGGGGTGCCGGCCGGGCACCTCGCCGCGGGTGACGGCCGCGGGTGACAGTCGGACGCTTCGCCGCGCGTGCCTCCGCCGGCGGCGCGCCGTCGGCGGCGGGTGACGGCGGGGGTGCCGGCCGGGCACCTCGCCGCGGGTGACGGCCGCGGGTGTCTGCCGTGGGTGACGGCCGGACGCTTCGCCGCGCGTGCCCGCCTTCGCCAGCGGCGCGCTGTCGGCGGCGGGTGACGGCGGGGGTGCCGGCCGGGCACCTCGCCGCGGGTGACGGCCGCGGGCGACGGCCGTGAGTGACGGCCGGACGCTTCGCCGCGCGTGCCCGCCTTCGCCAGCGGCGCGCTGTCGGCGGCGGGTGACGGCGGGGGCGCCGGCCGGGCACCTCGCCGGGGTGACGGCCGCGGGTGTCGGCCGTGAGTGACGGCCGTGAGTGACGGCCGTGAGTGACGGCCGGGCGCCTCGTCGCGGGTGCCCGCCTTCGCCGGCGGCGCGCCGTCGCTCCTGCCCGGCCTTTGCCGGACCCCCGCCGAAACCCCCTGTCCGCCGAACGGGCGGTTTCCGTCGTCGGTGTGCTGGGGCGTGGGCGTGTCGCGGGCAGATGACCTGCCATGAGCAGCACCGCACGACCTGTCCCGCACGGCCGCACCTGGCTGCGGGCGTTCGTCCTGCTGCTCGCCCTGCTGGCGCCCGGCGCCGCCACCGAGGTCTCCGCGACGCCGGTCGCGGCCGCGGAGATCGTCGAGTACGACGTCGTCGACCCGGCCCTGCGCCCCGCACCCGGCGCCCACCGCCCCGCCGTACCGCTGCGGCCCGCGCCGCCCACGGCCCCGGCGCCCGGTGTCCCGGCGGACCGGGCCCGGCCCGCGCCGCCCTGGACGCCGTACGCCCTGCACAGCCTGCGCACCGTGGTCTTGCGCTGCTGACGGACGCCCCGCGAAACGCCCGTCAGCACTCACGCGAGGAGCACAGCCATGCCCACCGACCCCTACGCGGTCCTGCGCGCCCTGCTGCGCGCCGAGGCCGCCCGCAACGCGGCCCCGAAGCCGCAGACGAAGACGAAGACGGCCGAGCGCGGCCGGCCGCAGCAGGCCCCGGCGAACGACCGGAGCCGCTGACCGGGGCGGCGGGGGCGTGGCCCGCGGGCTACCGCCTCCGCCGTGCCGTACCGAAGAGGGAACGGGTGATCTCCCGCCCGATCTGGGTGCCGAGGGAGCGGGCCAGGGACCGGACCATCCCGCTGCCGACAACCTGTTCGACGACCGAGGGCTCCTCCTTCGGCGCCGGCTTCGCTTTCGGTTTCGGCCTCGGCTCTCCCTCCGGCCGCGGCGCCGCCTTCTCCTGTGCCGCCGCCAGTTTCTCGAACGCCGATTCCCTGTCCACAGCCTGTGCATAGCGCTCGTGGAGCGAGGACGCCCGGACCGCCTGGTCGACGACCGCTCCGTCGAGGGGCCCCATCAGGGACTCGGGGGCCCGCAGCCGGGTCGCCGCGACCGGGGTCGGGGCGCCCCGCTCGCCGAGGACCGTGACGACGGCCTCACCGGTGCCCAGTCCGGTAAGCAGCTCCTCCAGGTCGTAGGCGGAGTTCGGGAAGGTCTTCACCGTGGCTCTGAGGGCCTTGTGGTCGTCGGGCGTGAAGGCCCGCAGGGCGTGCTGGACGCGGTTGCCGAGCTGGGCGAGGACGTCACCGGGTACGTCATTCGGGGACTGCGTGACGAAGAACACGCCGACCCCTTTCGGGCGAATCAGCCGGACGGTCTGGGTGATGGAGTCGAGGAACGCCTTTGACGCGTCGTGGAACAGCAGGTGCGCCTCGTCGAAGAAGAAGACGAGCTTGGGCCTGTCCGCGTCACCGACTTCGGGGAGGTCGTGGAAGAGGTCGGCCAGCAGCCACATCAGGAAGGTGGAGGACGGTTGCGGCTTGTCCTGGACGGCGGGCAGCTCCAGGACCGAGACGGTCCCCCGCCTGTCGGCCGCCGCCCGCAGGAACTCGCCGGTGTCGAACTCCGGCTCACCGAAGAACGCCGCCGCGCCCTGGGCCTCGAAGGCGGTCGGCGAGCGCAGGATCACCCCGGCGGTGGCGGTGGACAGCCCGCCGATGTTCTTCAGCTCGGGCCTGCCCTCGTCCGAGGCCAGGAAGGCCACGACCGCCCGCAGGTCCTTGAGGTCGTCCAGGTCCAGGCCCTTCTGGTCGGCGTAGTGGAAGATCAGGCCGAGCGACTGCTCCTGGGTCGGGTTGAGCCCGAGGATCTTCGACAGCAGGACCGGTCCGATGCTTGTGACGGTCGCCCGGAGCGGGATGCCGTGGCCGAGCCCTCCGAGGGCGTAGAACTCCGCCGGGAAGCCGCTCGCCGTCCATTTCTGGCCGACTTCGCGCGCCCGCTCCCGCGCCCTGTCGCCGTCCGCGCCGGGCGCCGAGATGCCCGAGAGGTCGCCCTTCACATCGGCCAGGAAGACCGGGACGCCCTGTGCCGAGAGCTGCTCCGCGATCAGCCGGAGCGTCTTGGTCTTGCCGGTGCCCGTGGCGCCCGCGACCAGGCCGTGCCGGTTGAGCACGGGCAACGGCACCCGGACCGGCGCGTCGGGCAGGCAGCGCCCCTCCCGGAGGAGGGCTCCCAGGTCGAGGGCGGGGCCGGTGAAGGCGTACCCGGCGGCGATCTCACTGGCACCGCTCATCGCCCCGGTCCCCTCGCTCCCGTTTTGCCCCCGTTCCTCACATCTTTTCCAGCGTCGCACTCGCTCGCCATGGCTGCGCCCGGAAGGTCTGGGCCGGTAGGCTTTCCGTGTGATCTTCAAGCGCATCGGAAACGGCAGGCCGTACCCCGACCACGGCCGGGAGAGCACCCGGCAGTGGGCGGACGTCGCACCGCGCCCGGTCCGCCTCGATCAGCTGGTGACCACCAAGCAGCAGCTCGACCTGGAGACCCTGCTCGCCGAGGACTCGACGTTCTACGGCGACCTCTTCGCGCACGTCGTGAAGTGGCAGGGCGACCTCTACCTGGAGGACGGGCTGCACCGCGCGGTGCGGGCGGCGCTCCAGCAGCGTCAGGTGCTGCACGCGCGCGTGCTCGAGCTGGACTGACGCGCCTGCTCGAGCTGGACCGACGCGCCTCTCGCGTCCGGCGGTTGACCCTTTCGGGTTCTTTCCCGCCCTCCGCACGGTGTCGGATGATCGTTTATTAGTCATGGCCGCCCGGGCGCACTACGCTGCGCCCATGAGCATGCTGACTCCCCCCGGCATGGGCGGCAAGTACCGGATCACGGGGGACAAATACCCCCGCATGCGCCCCCACCGGCGACGCGGCAGGCTGGTCGTCGTGGTCGTCGCCTGCGGCGCCGCGCTCGGCGTGGCGGGCTGGGGCACCTTGCAGCTCATCGACGTCTTCACCGGCGGTGGCGGGGAGGCCTCGGCGGCCGGCTCCAAGACCGGCTGCGCGGTGAAGTCCGCGAAGGCGAGCCCGGCCGCCTCGGCGTCCGCCGCCGCGCTGCCACGGCCCGCCCAGATCACCGTGAACGTCCTCAACGCCACCACCCGCGCCGGTCTCGCCAAGACCACGGCCGACGAGCTGAAGAAGCGCGGCTTCAAGATCGGCGAGGTGGGCAACGCCACCGAGCAGTACGACAAGAAGGTCACCGGCATCGGGATACTGCTCGGCCCGGCATCCTCGCTGAACAGCTCGCTGCCGGTGCTCGCCACCCAGCTCACCGCGGCCGAGCGCCGCACCGACGCCGCCCGCAAGGGCACCGAGATCGACCTGATCATCGGCAACGGCTTCAAGGCGCTGAGCAGCCAGGCGGACGCGGCCAAGGCCCTGACGGCCCTGACCGCACCGGCACCGGCGGCCACCACGAAGAAGGGCTGCTGACACCGCCTTCGGCCTGACACCACCGTCCGGCCTGATACCGATACTTCCGGGCAGACACCACTGTCCGGCCTGGCACCACCTTCCGGCGGACGGCGGCCGAGGAGAGGTGTCCGGCGGCCGCCCAGGAGTACTGCCCGGCGGCCGCCGAGGGGTGCTACTCGGCCGCGCCGTACAGCCGGTCGCCCGCGTCGCCCAGGCCCGGAATGATGTAGCCGTGCTCGTTGAGGTGGTCGTCGACGGCCGCCGTCACCACGGTGACCGGCGTGCCCGCCAGCTCCCGCTCCATGATCTGCACGCCCTCGGGGGCGGCCAGCAGCACGACGGCGGTCACGTCGTCGGCGCCGCGCTTGATCAGCTCACGGATCGCCGCGACCAGCGTGCCGCCCGTGGCCAGCATCGGGTCCAGAACGTACACCTGGCGGCCGGAGAGGTCCTCCGGCATGCGCGTGGCGTACGTGGACGCCTCCAGCGTCTCCTCGTTGCGGACCATGCCCAGGAAGCCCACCTCGGCGGTCGGCAGCAGCCGGACCATGCCGTCCAGCATGCCGAGGCCCGCGCGCAGGATCGGCACGACCAGCGGACGCGGGTGGGAGAGCTTGACGCCGGTGGTCGAGGCGACCGGCGTGGTGATGTCGACCTGCTCCGTGCGCACGTCGCGCGTGGCCTCGTAGGCGAGCAGGGTGACCAGTTCGTCGGCCAGACGGCGGAAGGTCGCGGAGTCCGTGCGCTGGTCGCGCAGCGTGGTGAGCTTGTGGGCGACCAGAGGGTGGTCGACGACGTGGAGGCGCATGTCCACAACAGTAACCGGCCGCACCCGCCCGGCGTCCGCACACACAGAGTGAGTCCGCGCCCCGTGGTTGGGCCGTTCGCTGGCATCAAACCCCCCATCAGGGGGAAAGTGGTGGAGACGGACCTGGGTGGTGAGCCGATGCCTGATCTGCCTGACCTGCCTGACTCCCGTGGTGGCGGAGCGCCGGAGCCGGCCGAGCCGCAGGAGACCGACGCCGAGCGCCGTCGGCGCCGCGCCCGCTTCCTGCGCGAACTCGCCGAGGCCCGCGAACTGCGCGACCGGGTCCAGCCGCGCCGCGCCAGAACCGCCCGGCTGCGCCACGCGATGCGCATGCGCACGTTCCGCTGGTAGCCGAACGATCCGCCTTCCCCGTACGGCACTTCGGGGCGTTCGGGGAAGATCGCCACCGCCACGGGTGGCACTCGGGGGTGGGCGTGCTCGGGCGCGGGGGAAAGCCGCGTACGATCCGCAGGTGGCGGCAATGAGTGCGCTGGTGAGTTGCCTGCGGACGTGCTGACGGACGTGCGATCAAAACCACCGGACACAGGGAGCCGAAGACGTCCCCTGAACGCCTTGTTTCTGCCACGATTCCGAGTGGGTGGGGCTCGGAGCACAGCTCTCTCCGCCCGTAACCTCCGCCGGGGGGACCCCCAACCGGCACGCCTATGACCAGTGGGAGAGTCACGGTGTACTTCGCCGCACTGCTCGCGCGCACCGAAGACGGGTGGGAAGCGAGCGACACAGAGCTCGACGATGTGGAAACCCTGTCGGATCTGGCCGACCTGGCCCGGGAGTCCTCCGGCGAAGACGATGACACGGTCCTCGTCTTCATCGAGCAGGAGGACTCGTGGTTCGGCATCGTCCGTGTGGACGGTGAGGAGGACCCGCGCGTCTACGTCTCCGACGCCGCTGCCGCCAGCCGCAGCTCGTACGGCGAGCTGCTGCTCACCGACGAACTGCTCGGAAGGGACCCGGGTGACGACGACCTGGACGCCCTCGACCTCGACGGCACCGAGGACGGTGATGACGAGGACGACGAGGCCGAGGGCGGCTCCGCTTCTGCCGACGCGGTGCCGCACGGCCCGGTCGGAGACCCCCGCATCCTCGACGACCTCGGCGTCGGCGAGAAGGAGCTGAGGTCGATGTCGGACGACGCGCTCGGCGAGATCGCCGAGGCCCTGGGGGCCTCGGAGGTCCTGGAGACCGTCCGCTGACCGCTGCACCGGCGTCGGCGGATCCGGTACGCGACCCCTGGCGGGCCGCGATGCGGCTCGCCCTGGACGAGGCCCGGCTGGCCGTCCGGGGCGGGGACGTTCCCGTCGGCGCCGTCGTGCTGGCCACGGACGGCACCACCGTCCTCGCGGCCGGCCACAACGAGCGCGAGGCCGGCGGCGATCCGACGGCCCACGCGGAGGTGCTCGCGATCCGGCGGGCGGCCGAACGGCTCGGCGAGTGGCGGCTGACCGGCTGCACGCTCGTCGTGACGCTCGAACCGTGCACGATGTGCGCGGGCGCGATCGTCCAGTCGCGGGTGGACCGGGTCGTCTACGGCGCCCGCGACGAGAAGGCGGGCGCGGCCGGCTCCCTCTGGGACGTCGTCCGCGACCGGCGTCTCAACCACCGGCCCGAGGTCGTCGAGGGCGTGCTCACCGAGGAGTGCGCGGGGCTGCTCACCGAGTTCTTCCGCACCCGCTGATTACCGATTTCAAAACCTGGCCGCACGTGCTGTAAGGTCTCCCTCGGTAGCGTGTCCGAGCGGCCGAAGGAGCTCGCCTCGAAAGCGAGTGTGGCGCAAGTCACCGAGGGTTCAAATCCCTCCGCTACCGCTCTCAGAAGGGCCCGGTCCATTGGACCGGGCCCTTCGTCGTGCGCGCGTTCTTCATCGTTTTCCGATGATCTGACAGTTACACTCACGCCCGGCAACAGGGGCCCGAACGGGCGCATACAGGGGAGGCCAGGTGGCGGTGAACGCCAAGAAGATCGCCGTCTACGTACTCGTGGTCTTCGTGCTCTACGTGATCATCACGGACCCCGCCAAGGCTGCGGACTACGTCCAGATAGGCTTCCAGGGCATATCGGACGCCGCCAAGGCCATCGGCGACTTCTTCACGTGGCTCGCCGACGGGGCGCAGTAGGACGCACTGGGAGTTCCCATGATCCGCCATCTGGTCCTCTTCAAGCTCAACGAAGGCGTCGACCGCGACGACCCCCGGGTCGTGGAGGGCGAAGCGGCCTTCCGGGCGCTCGGCGACCAGATCGAGGAGCTGCGCTTCTGGGAGCTGGGCTGGAACATCAGCGAGCGCCCCATCGCCTACGACTTCGCGATCAACTCGGCGGTCGAGGACGCGGACGCCCTGAAGCGGTACCTCGAGCATCCGGCCCACCAGGCAGGCGTCGCGCTGTGGCGGGAGTTCGCCACCTGGGTGGTCGCGGACTACGAGTTCTAGCGCGTTCCAGCCCGCGCCGCTGTCGAACCATCGGAGCCCCCTGCCGTGACGGCGGGGGGTTTTCGCGCGTTCGGCGGCCCAACTTGTCCCCCAACACGGCGTTATGGGGTGCTTGCACACAGTGCACATGTCTTGTGATGCTATGACCGCTTTTGACGGATGATTGACCGATGAAGAGGTGGCGTTGACCGTGTCGGCCAGTACTGCGCCGCCTCAGGAAGAGGCACTCGCCCCGGCACATGCCCAGGCCTCCGCCCCAGCCCCCGCCCAGGCACCCACCCTTGCCCCTGCCCCAGCCCCCGCCCCAGCCCCCGCCCAGGCACCCACCCCTGCCCCTGCCCCTGCCCCTGGCCCTGGCCCTGCGCAGGCACCCGTCCAAGCCTGCGCCCCCGCCCCGGAGCGGCGCCGCGGGGCCGACACCCGGGCGCTGACCCAGGTGCTCTTCGCCGAGCTCAAGGAACTCCAGCCGGGCACGCCGGAGCACAACCGGGTGCGCGGGGCGCTGATCGAGGCCAACCTCCCGCTCGTGCGCTACGCCGCCGGCCGCTTCCGCTCCCGCAACGAGCCGATGGAGGACGTCGTCCAGGTCGGCACCATCGGGCTGATCAACGCCATCGACCGCTTCGACCCGGACCGGGGCGTGCAGTTCCCGACCTTCGCGATGCCGACGGTCGTCGGCGAGATCAAGCGGTACTTCCGCGACAACGTCCGCACGGTCCACGTACCGCGCCGGCTGCACGAGCTGTGGGTGCAGGTGAACAGCGCCACCGAGGACCTGACGACGGCCTTCGGCCGCATCCCGACCACCGCCGAGATCGCCGAACGGCTGCGGATCACCGAGGAGGAGGTGCTGTCCTGCATCGAGGCGGGCCGCTCGTACCACGCCACGTCCCTGGAGGCCGCCCAGGAGGGCGACGGGCTGCCGGGGCTGCTGGACCGCCTCGGCTACGAGGATCCGGCGCTGGACGGCGTGGAGCACCGCGATCTGGTCCGCCATCTCCTGGTCCAGCTGCCCGAGCGCGAGCAGCGCATCCTCCTGCTGCGCTACTACAGCAACCTCACCCAGTCACAGATCAGCGCGGAACTCGGCGTCTCCCAGATGCACGTCTCCCGGCTCCTCGCGCGCAGCTTCCAACGCCTCCGCTCGGCGAACCGGATCGAGGCGTAGGGCGGGATCGAGGCCTTGGGCCCACCCCGGAAGCGGCCCGATTCACAGCATCGGGCCGAGGCACAGCCGTATGCACGGGCGCACGGGCAGGGCGCACGGACCGGGCGCACGGCTCTGGTCACGTAACCCGATAGGGGATCGCAAGCAAGAGCGAGATGTCACCGGTGAGAGCGAATCACCCAGTGGGTCACTTCCCGACATAACTGAGCTGAAAAACCGTCAGACCCCCTCTTTCCAGGGCCGATCCGTTACGGAGATGTCGACATGTCACTACAGCGTGTTGCCGACATGTGACATTCTGCGGGAAGCGCGTTTGCCAGAGCTTCGGCTCCGGTATTCAGGTGAAGGCTGACGTTCTCCTCGACGGGATCGTTCGCCGCGACCGTCCCGCGACCCAAAGGGGGTGGCATGTCCGCAGACCAGGGCAGCTCGAAGGTGCTCACGCTCACCAAGAGCGAGACCGCGCCCGCCGAGCCCGACGTGCTCAACGACGTCACGGCCCTCGAGGCCGCGCCGGCTCCGGCTCTCCCGGCCACGGGGGCCATCGACACCCGCACCCTGTCCCGCTCCCTGTTCCTGCGACTGGCCGCCCTCGCCGAGGACAGCCCCGAGCGTGTCTACGTCCGCGACACCCTCATCGAGCTGAACCTCCCGCTCGTCCGCTACGCCGCCGCGCGCTTCCGCTCGCGCAACGAGCCGATGGAGGACATCGTCCAGGTCGGCACCATCGGCCTGATCAAGGCGATCGACCGCTTCGACTGCGAACGCGGCGTGGAGTTCCCGACGTTCGCGATGCCGACGGTCGTCGGGGAGATCAAGCGGTTCTTCCGCGACACCTCGTGGTCGGTCCGCGTCCCGCGCCGCCTCCAGGAGCTGCGCCTGGCCCTCACCAAGGCCAGCGACGAACTCTCCCAGAAGCTGGACCGCTCCCCGACGGTGGCCGAACTGGCCGCGGTCCTGGGCGTGTCCGAGGAGGACGTGGTCGACGGCCTCGCGGTCGGCAACGCCTACACGGCCTCCTCGCTCGACTCCCCCGCCCCCGAGGACGACGGCGGCGAGGGCTCCCTGGCCGACCGCCTCGGGTACGAGGACACGGCACTGGAGGGCGTGGAGTACCGCGAGTCGCTGAAGCCGCTCCTCGCCAAGCTGCCGCCCCGCGAGCGGCGCATCATCATGCTGCGCTTCTTCGCCAACATGACCCAGTCGCAGATCGGCGAGGAGGTCGGCATCTCCCAGATGCACGTCTCCCGGCTGCTCACCCGGACCCTGGCCCAGCTGCGGGACGGCCTGATCGCGGACTGACCCCGAATCGGCCCCGACCGAGCGGATCGACCCGACCAGGATCGACCCGACCGGATCGGCGCCGGAGGCTTCCTTCTTGACGATCCGTCAGTGACACTGGCGCGATGCCGAAGCCTCCGGAACACCCGACCGGGACCCGGACACGGACCCGTGGCCGCCGAGGCGCCTTGTGGGGCGCGTCGGCGGCCGCCGTCGTCTGCGCGGGGATCGCGCTGGGCGGATGCGGGGGAGGCGGCCCCGGTGGCCCCGGTGGCCACGGCGGTGACTTCGTGGCGATCGGCCCGGCCGGGGACGGCACACCCGGAGCCGGTACGGGCCCGGGCGCGGGCCCGACGGGAGGGGTACGGCTGATCCCGCTGGACGGGCCGCCGGTGAACTCCCCCACGAACAAGGGCAGTACAGGCAGTCAGGGCAGTACGGGACAGGGCCGACCGGAGACGGGCGGTCCGAGCCCGGGCGGCGCCCCCGCGACCGAGGCCTCGCCCCCGGCGGAAGCGGACGGCTCCGGCCGTACGACTCGGCCCACACCCGCCGCACCCACACGGCCCCCGGCGCCCTCGGTGGGGGGGGCGGCACCGACGCCCCCAGCGAGCCCGGCCCCGGCCGCTCTGACCACCGGCACACCGGTGCGCACACCCACCGACCAGCGCTGGTGCGAGGACGTGACCCTCACCTTCCACAACTCCGGCGGTACGGCGGTGCGTTCGGGCACGGTCGACTTCGGGACGCACGTGATCGACGCGCTCGGCATCGACTGGGCCACGCTCGACTCGACCGAGCCCCTGCCCACGCCGATCGCCCCCGGAGCACGGAAGAGACAGACGTGGACGGTGTGCGTCGACGCCTGGCGGGTCCCGCTGGGCATGCACGTCGAGACGCGGGACGTGTCCGTCCGGTGGGAGTGAGACGGCGTCCGTTGGGAGTTGGACGGCGACAGTGCCGTCCGCGGTGTTACGCGAGCGTGCCGTCCGCGGTGTTACGCGAGCGCCAGCCAGGCGACCGCCGCGACGATCACCACCGCGGCGACGATGCCCACGATCAGGCCGATGCGGGGACCCGCCGGCGCGGGAGCCTGCCGGGAGGCCTGGGGCGCGCCCTCGTCGACGAACGCGCGGAACATCTGGGTGCTGCCTGCGGGGTCGTAGTTGCCCTGGGGGCCCTGGTTGTTAGCCATGGGCCGAGACACTAGCGAAAACGGGTGGGCCGCCCCAAGCGGGGGTCCCGCAGGACGGTCCCGCACGACCTGAGCCAAGGACCCGAGTCGGGGACGTGAAGGAATCCTCCGCCCCACCCCGCCTCCACCCCCCGACCCGCCTCCACCTGCACATTTACCCTCGCAATACTTGCCTTTGCCAACTTTTTGCGGCGCATCCCCGGTTTTTATTTGCCTGTAGCAACCAATCACGGTCTATGGTTGCCCTAAGCAACGAAAGCGTCCCGACGAAAACAGGACGAAACAGGAGGTGTGATGGCCGGGCAGACGCGGTACGAGGAGCTGATCCGTCAGCTCAGCGCCTTCGGCGCCGTGAAGCGGGAGATGGGGCGGATCCTGCCGTCCGAGTGCCCCGGCGGATCCGCCGCCGTACTGACGCTGCTCGACCGCCACGGCGACATGCGCATGAGCAATCTCTCGGAGCTGCTCGCCGTCGACCTCTCGGTCACCAGCCGCCATGTCGCGCACGTCGCCGAGCGCGGCTGGATCGAGCGGTCCCCCGACCCGGCCGACAAGCGTTCCCGCATCCTGCGCCTCACCCCGTCGGGCCGTGCGCAGATCGACGAACTCTCTCAGCGGACCACGCGCATGCTCGCCGAGCGCCTCGCCGACTGGACCGACGACGAGGTCGGCCAGCTCACCCGGCTGATGGCCAAGCTCAGAGCGAGCTTCGACGACTGCCGTGGGACACCGCACCGGCCACCGCCGCCCGTTCTTCCCGCCGCCGCCGATGACGACGACGCACCGACCACCCGTACACCCGCGAACACTTAAGAGAAGGAAGCCCATGGCAACGACCACACCAGCCGGTGTGCGGGCCCATGCCAAGCACGGGGGAGGCGCCGAGCACGGCCCCATGACCCACCGGCAGATCATGGAGGCGCTCTCCGGGCTGCTGCTCGGGATGTTCGTGGCGATCCTGTCGTCCACGATCGTCTCGAACGCCCTCCCGGAGATCATCGGCGACCTCGGCGGCGGCCAGTCCGCCTACACCTGGGTCGTCACCGCCACCCTGCTGTCGATGACGGCGGCCACCCCGTTGTGGGGCAAGCTCGCCGACCTCTACGACAAGAAGGCGCTCGTCCAGCTCGCCCTGGTCATCTATGTGCTGGGTTCGATGGCCGCCGGTCTGTCGCAGAACGCCGGGATGCTGATCGCCTGCCGTGTCGTGCAGGGCATCGGTGTCGGCGGTCTGTCCGCCCTCGCGCAGATCGTGATGGCGGCGATGATCTCCCCGCGCGAGCGCGGCCGTTACTCCGGCTACCTCGGCGCGACCTTCGCCGTCGCCACCGTCGGCGGCCCGCTGCTCGGCGGTGTCATCACGGACACCAGCTGGCTCGGCTGGCGCTGGTGCTTCTACGTCGGCGTGCCCTTCGCCGTGATCGCGCTGATCGTGCTCCAGAAGACCCTGCACCTGCCGGTCGTGAAGCGGGACGTCAAGGTCGACTGGGCCGGCGCGTTCTTCATCTCGGCCGCGGTCTCGCTGCTGCTGGTCTGGGTCACCTTCGCCGGTGACAAGTACGACTGGCTGTCCTGGCAGACGTACACGATGCTGGCCGGATCGGTCGCCCTGGCGCTCGTCTTCGTGCTCGTCGAGTCGCGGGCCAGTGAGCCGATCATCCCGCTGCGGCTGTTCCGCAACCGCACCATCACGCTCTCCTCGATCGCCTCGATGTTCGTGGGCGTCGCGATGTTCTCCGGCACGGTCTTCTTCGCCCAGTACTTCCAGCTGGCCCGGGACGAGTCCCCGACCATGTCCGGGGTGCTGACGATCCCGATGATCGCCGGTCTGTTCGTCTCCTCCACCGTCTCCGGGCAGCTCATCACCCGCACCGGCAAGTGGAAGGCCTGGCTGGTCGGCGGCGGTGTGCTGATCACCGCGGGCCTCGGGCTGCTGGGCACGATCCGCTACGACACCCCGTACTGGAAGACCGCGGTCTTCATGGCACTGCTCGGGCTCGGCGTCGGCATGATGATGCAGAACCTGGTGCTGTCCACGCAGAACCAGGTGGACCCGGCCGACCTCGGCTCGGCCAGCTCCACGGTCACCTTCTTCCGTTCGCTCGGCGGTGCGATGGGCGTCTCCGCGCTCGGCGCCGTGATGGCGAACCGCATCACCGACTACGCCAAGGACGGCATCGCCGGCCTCGGCCCGCAGTACGCCTCCCTCGCGTCCGGCTCCAGCTCCTCCAGCGAGATACCGGACATGGACAAGCTGCCCGCGCCTTTGCGCACGGTCATGGAGAGCGCGTACGGCCACGGCATCGCGGACGTCTTCCTGATCGCCGCCGGCCTGGCGCTGGTCGCCTTCCTGATCACCCTGTTCATCAAGGAGGTCCCGCTGCGGACGACGGGCGCGATGGCGCAGACGTCGGAGAACCCGACGGCGGAGGAGTCCACGCCGGCCGGGGCCGAGGCCGGGGTGCCCGCTCCCGCCGACGACAAGGTCCCGAGCTGGGCCGCCACCACCGCAGCCACCGCCGCCACGGACGCCACCGGGGCCGGTCCCGAGAGCAGCCGGCGGCTCGCGGCCGTCGCCACCATGGCGAGGGAATCCTCCGGTTCCGCCGACGGTGACGGCACCGGTGCCGGCCCCGGCATCCCCGTCCACGGCCACGTGCGCGGCGCGGAGAACGCCCCCGTCCCGCAGGCCGCCGTCACCCTGATCTCCCTCGCGGGCCGTCAGCTGGGCCGCTCGGTCGCGCAGGCCAACGGTTCCTACGCGCTGGACGCGCCCGGTACGGGGTCGTACGTCCTGATCGCCTCCGCCGACGGGTTCCAGCCGCAGGCGTCCACGATCGTCGTGAACGGCGAGCCGGTCGCGTACGACGTCCTGCTCAGCGGGACCAGCGGGCTGAACGGCGTCGTCCGGGCCGCCGGGTCCGGCGAGGGTGTCAAGGACGCGATGGTGGTCGTCACCGATGTGCGCGGCGATCTGCTGGCCACCGGAACCACCGGTGAGCAGGGCGAGTTCGGCTTCGCGGAGCTGGTGCCGGGTGCCGTGACGGTCGCGGTGAACGCGCCCGGGTTCCGGCCGCGCGCGCTGCCCGTGGAGGTCGGCGTGACGGGCGTGACCCGCGCGGAGGTCGTCCTCGAGGCGGGCGCCCGGCTCCAGGGCGTCGTACGGGCGCCTCACGGTCCGCTGGCCGACGCGCGGGTGACGCTCGTGGACGCGGCGGGCAACGTGCTGCGCACGGCGACCACGGGCCCGGACGGGGCGTACGCCTTCGCCGACCTCGACGCCGGCGACTACACGGTGATCGCGACCGGCTACCCGCCGGTGGCCACCGCGCTGACGGTCGCCGGGTCCGGCGCCGACGGCCACGACATCGAACTCGCCCACCCGGGCGAGTAGCGAGAAGCAGCGAACGGACCTGCGGAACCAAGAACGAGCAGGTCGAGCAGGTCGAGCAGGACAAGCAGGACAAGCAGGACGGTTCGCCGGGCGGGCGGCAGGGTGCTGGGTGCTCCCCGCCGCCCGCCCGGTTTCTCACGAGGAGACACCTGAGAGATGGCACTGACCGCGAGGATCCGCACCGGGGACGGATGGGCCGTGTCGCACGCGGTCGTCACGGTGACGGACATGACGGGGAGGCAGATCCTGCGGGCCGAGGCGGACCCCGAGGGCGCCGTACGGGACGCGACGGAGCTGGCGCCCGGGGCGTACACCGTGATCGTCACCGCCGTCGGGTACGCGCCCGTCGCCTCCAGCGCGATCGTGACGGCTGGGGGTACCTCCCGCTCGAGCGAAGCCGAGCGTGGGGGAGGGCGGATCGAGGTCGGGACGATCACCCTGGCCCGGCAGGGCGGCACCGAGCTGCCGCCGCCCGGTCCGTGGACGGTCGACCCGGCGCACTCCACGGTCGGCGCGGTGGCGCAGCACCTGGGCATCTCCAGCGTGCGCGGCCGGTTCACGGGGTTCTCCGCGCGCATCGAGATCGCCCCGGACGAGATCGCCAAGTCCCGGGTGGAGGCGGTGATCCGGGCCGCGTCCATCGACACCGGCAACGGCATGCGCGACACCCATCTGCGCTCGGCGGACTTCCTGGACGTCGAGACGTACCCGGAGATCACCTACCGCTCGACCGGCCTGACCCCGGCGGGCCCGGACCGCTGGACGGTCCACGGGGACCTGGCGATGCGCGGTGTCGTACGGCCCGTCGACCTGGCCCTCGCCCACCTCGGCACCGGCGCCGACCCCTGGGGCGGCACCCGGGCCGCGTTCCGCGCGACCGCGGAACTCCACCGCGAGGACTTCGCCATGCACTACAACCAGGTCCTCCAGGCGGGCATCGCCGCCATCGGTACGACGCTGAAGGTCGAGCTGGACGTCCAGGCGGTGCGGGGAGACACGCTGCCGCAGGCGTAGGACCGCCAGGGTCACGCGGGCCGGGGCCCCGTCCGCCTACGCTGACGGCATGGCACCGAACATCGCGACCAACACCTCCGTCACGCTCGACGAGTTGCTGGACTTCGTACGCCCCCGGCACCGCGCGATCCTGCTGACCCGGCGGGCCGACGGCGGCCCCCAGGCGTCGCCGCTGACCTGCGGGGTCGACGACTCGGGACGGATCGTCGTCTCCACCTACCCGGAGCGGGCCAAGACCCGCAACGCCAAGAGGGACGAGCGGGTCAGCGTCCTCGTGCTGAGCGACGAGTGGGACGGGCCCTGGGTCCAGATCGACGGCACGGCCGAGGTGATCGACTCCCCCGATTCCGTAGAGCCCCTCGTCGAGTACTTCCGCAACATCGCGGGCGAGCACCCCGACTGGGACGAGTACCGGGCCGCGATGGTCAAGCAGGGCAAGTCGATCATCCGGATCACACCGGAGCGGTGGGGGCCGGTGGCGACCGGCGGCTTCCCGGCCCGGCTGGCCCCCCAGGAGTAGCCGGCCGCCAGGAGTAGCCGACCGTCGGGAGTAGCCGACCGTCGGGAGTCGTCAGCCCCCAGGAACGGTCAGCCGCGCTCCACCATCGCCTCGATGCCCGCGATCAGCAGGTCCAGGGCGAAGGTGAAGTCGCGGTCCATCATCTCCGCGACCGTGTCGCCGCCGCGGGCCGCCATGAGGCTCCTGGACTGCTCGATGATGTCCGCGGTCTGCGGGGCCTCGGCGGTCGCGGTCATCGCCTGCCGGAAGTACTCGTCCGGGGTCAGTCCGGTGTCCGCGACCCGGCTGAAGAAGTGCCCCTCGATCGTGCCGTAGCCGTACACGAACTGGAAGACGGCCGAGATGGCTCCGGTGATTCCGTGCGCGGGCAGACCGGTGCGCAGCACGACCTGCTGGACCGCGCGGGAGAACCGCAGCGAGTTCGGGCCGATGTTGAGATAGCGCCCGGCGAGCGGCGACAGCCAGGGGTGGCGGACCAGAAGCGTCCGGTACAGCGTGGCCAGCGTGCGCAGCTGGACCCGCCAGTCCTCGCCCTCGTCCGTCGGATCGGGCGGCTCCAGTTCGCCGAAGGCGGCGTCCAGGGCGAGTTCGAGCAGCTCGTCCTTGGTGTCCACGTACCAGTAGACGGACATCGCCGTCACGTTCAGCTCGGCCGCCAGCCGCCGCATGGAGAACTTCGCGAGCCCCTCGGCGTCCAGCAGCCGTACGGTGGTCTCGGTGATCCGCTCCCGGTCGAGCCCGGACGGCTGCCCCCCGCTCCGCCCCCTCCGACGCGCCTTGCCCTCCAGCCAGACGCTGTCCTGTAGGGCATCTTTGGCGGTCTCGGCCATGGCGAGGCACCTTCCTGCAATCCGGTCACTGATGAAGATGCTAGGCGGCGGCGGAGGCGGAGGGATGCGGGGCCGTGTCGAGCGGCTCGAACGGCTCGAACGGCTCGGGCGGGACTCGGGCAGGCTCGGACAACGGACTCGGCCCGGGGCGCGGGCGGCTCAGGCGGCCGGAACCAGCGGCTTCTCCTCCCGCTCCGCCCGGCGCAGCAGCCCCGCCGCCACCAGTCCCCCGACCAGCACGGCCACCGCCCCCACCGACTGCCCCGCCCCGAGCCCGGCCGACAGGGACTTCCCCGAGGCGACGGAGGCGCTGAACACCGCCCCCAGCACGGCCACGCCGAGCCCGTTGCCGAACTCCGCAAGCGTCCCGTTGATCCCCGCGCCGACCCCCGCCTTCGCCGGCGGTATCGCACTCATGATCGCGTGAGCCATCGCCGGATTGGCGACCGCGCATCCCACGCCGATGAGCACCAGCCCGATCGCCGTCCCGGCGTAGCCGTCGCCGGTGGTCGCGATCGACACCAGGCCGCCCGCCATCACCACCATGCTCGCCAGCACGGCGACCGGCGCCCCCAGCTTCACGGTCAGCCTGGCCGCCACCCCGGTGAAGTTGAGCAGAACGACGGTCAGCGCCAGCGGCGCGGTCCGCAGCCCCGCCTCCAGCGGGCCGTATCCGAGGACGAACTGGAGGTGCTGGGTGAGCAGGAAGAGCGCGCCGCCCATCCCGAAGGTGATCAGCACCGCCCCGCCGACCGCGCCCGTGAACCGACGGTCGCGGAAGAACGCCAGGTCGAGCATGGGGTACGGGATCCTGCTCTCCCATCGGGCGAACACCGCGAGGACGACGACCGCGACCGCCGCGCTCACCAGCACCCGCGCCGAGGTCCAGCCGTGCGCCGGGCCGGAGATGATCGCGAAGACGAGTGCGGCCATGCCGATGGTGGACAGGAGCGCGCCGAGCAGGTCGGGCCGGTCGCCCTGGGGGTTCTTCGACTCCGGGACCAGCGCGATCACCGCTGTCAGGGCCAGCGCCACGACCGGCAGGTTGATCAGGAAGATCGCGCCCCACCAGAAGTGGTTCAGCATGAAGCCGCCGATCAGCGGTCCGGTGGCGAAGCCGAGCGCGTTCACCGCGGCCCAGATGCCGATCGCCTTCGGCTGCTCGTCGGGTGTGAAGATCTGCATCGCGACGGCGAGCGTGGTGGTGAGCAGCAGCGCGCCGCCGACGCCCATCCCGGCCCGGGCGGCGATCAGCTGGCCGCCGGTGTCCGCGAGTCCGGCCACGAGCGAGCCGGCGCCGAACAGCACCAGGCCGGTGGCCAGCATCTTCTTCCGGCCGTAGCGGTCGGCGGCGCTGCCCGCGGTGAGCAGCAGGCCGGATTGGACGAGCGAGTACGCGTTGATCATCCACTGGATGTCGGAGGTGGTCGCGTCCAGCTCACGGGTGAGGGAGGGGATCGCGACATTCAGGATCGTGTTGTCGAGCAGGACGGTGAGCTGCGCCAGGCAGATCACGCCGAGGATCAGCCAGCGCTGGGGGTGGCCACCCTGCGGGGACGGGGACGGGGTTGGAGACGGGGACGGGGCTGGGGACGGGGGCGTTGACGTCATGCTGTACACCGTAGAAGGGTTCCTGTACGGCGTACAACACAGTTACGGGGCACGAGGACGCGAAGGCACGAAGGCACGAAGGCTCGGGGTACGACGAAGGGCGGTGGCTCGTGGGAGCCACCGCCCATCGTCTCGATCAGCGGTATGTCAGCCGCTCGCCTTCTGCGTCAGGTCGTAGAAGGTGGACGAACCGACGGTCACCTCCTTGAAGTTCTCCTGGACCCAGGTGCTGATCTGCGAGGACGTGCCGTCGCTGCTGCCGCCCATGCCGCCGCCGGAGCCGCTGGAGATGAAGTAGTGGATCTTGCCTTCTGTCACGTACTCCTTGAACTGGGCCAGCGTCGGGGACGGGTCGGTGCCGTTGAAGCCGCCGATCGCCATCACGGGCTCGCCGGTGGCCAGCTGGTAGCTCGCGGCGTTCTGGGCGCCGATCGCGGCCGCCGCCCAGGTGTAGTCACCGGCGTAGGCCTCCAGCAGCTTCTTGGCCTCGTCCGTGACGCTCGCGCCGTTCAGCAGGCCGCCGACGCCACCGCCGCCGCCCATGCCGCCGCCCTCGCCGGTCTGGCCGCCGGGGCCGCCCTGCTGGTTCTGGCCCTGGCCCGGGCCCGGGTTCTGGGTGGTGCCGTTGCCGTTCTGCTGGTTCTGGCCCGGCATGCCGCCGCCCATCTGGCCGCCGCCCGGGAAGCCGTTGCCGCCGCCCTGCTGGTTCTGACCTTGCTGGCCCTGCTGGCCGCCGAAGCCGCCCCGCATGCCGCCACCGGGACCGCCGCCGCCCATCATGGAGGCGCCCGCCGGGCCCGCCGTCACGATGGAACCGGTGTGGCCCTCCTGGAGGGTGCTGAGGGTGTACGCCGTCGGGCCGGCCAGGGAGGCCACCAGGCCGAGGGAGGCCGCCGCGAGGGCGAGCTGACGGTTGATCCGGCCCGCGAAGACCAGGCCGAGCGCGGCGGCGAGGCCGCCGATCAGGACCAGCCACTTCAGCCAGGGCAGGTAGTCCGAGGTGCGGTTGAGCAGGATGTACGACCAGGCCGCCGCCGCGACGACCGAGGCCGCGAGGGTGATCGAGGCCCACAGCTCGGACCGCTTCTCCCACAGCAGGCCGGCGCCCATGCCGATCACGGCCGCCATGTAGGGGGCGAGGGCCACGGTGTAGTACTGGTGGAAGATGCCCGCCATGTAGCTGAAGACGACCATGGTGATCAGCAGCGAGCCGCCCCAGACGAGGAACAGGCCGCGGGTGACGGACGTACGACGGGCCTTCCGGGTGGCCACCAGACCGGCGACCAGCAGGATCAGCGCGGCCGGCAGCAGCCAGGAGATCTGGCCGCCGATCTCGGAGTTGAACATCCGGTCCCAGCCGGTCTCGCCCCACTGCCCGGTGTTGCCACCGCCGCCGCCACCGCCGACGCTGCCGGTCTCCTCGCCGTTGAGGCGGCCGAGACCGTTGTAGCCGAAGGTCAGCTCCAGGAAGCTGTTGTTCTGCGAGCCGCCGATGTACGGACGGGAGGACGCCGGCCACAGCTCGACGATCGCGACCCACCAGCCGCCGGAGACGATCAGCGCGCCGGTGGCGACCGCCAGCTGTCCGAAGCGCTTCTTCACCGACACCGGCGCGCAGACCGCGTAGACGATCGCGAGCGGCGGCAGGATGAGGAAGGCCTGGAGCGTCTTGGCGAGGAAGGCGAAGCCGATCGCGACTCCGGCCCACACCAGCCACTTCGTCCGGCCGTCCTCCACCGCGCGGGCCACGAAGTAGCAGGCCACGGCCATCAGCAGGGCCAGCATCGCGTCCGGGTTGTTGAACCGGAACATCAGCGCGGCGACGGGGGTGAGCGCGAGCACGGCGCCCGCGATCAGGCCGGCCGGGGCACTGAACCGGCGGCGCACGGAGGCGTAGACGACGGCGACCGTGCCGACGCCCATCAGCACCTCGGGGGCGAGGATCGCCCAGGAGTTCAGGCCGAAGAGCCTGACCGACAGGGCCATCGGCCACAGCGAGGCCGGGGGCTTGTCGACGGTGATGGCGTTGCCCGCGTCCAGCGAGCCGAAGAAGAAGGCCTTCCAGGACTGGCTGCCGGCCTGCACGGCCGCGGAGTAGAAGGAGTTGGCGTAGCCGGAGGCGCTCAGGTTGTACAGGTAGAGCAGGAGCGTGGCCGCCAGCAGGCCGAGGAAGGCCGGGCGGACCCAGCGGGGGTCCTCGGGGCGGCCGCGCCACAGTCTGCGGTGCGGGGGCTGCTTCGGCTCACCCGACTGTGGGGCCGGGGCGAGGGGTGCCGCGGGTGCCATCGGTGCCACGGGCGCACTCGTGGGTGGCCGGGTCGTCGACTCGTCGAGGTGGGTGGTCATCGGGCGTCCCCCGGGTCGGTGTCGTGGGGGCGCACCGGCTGCAAGCGCATGGTGGCGTCCCTCCAGGTGCCGTCCGCGGCTTCGCCGGCGCGGAACTGGGTCGGGTCGTACGTGGCCGTCTCGCGGTTCGGCCGCGAGGCGTGCCCCGGTGCCGCCGGTCCCGTCGGTGCCATGGGTGCCATCGGTGCCGCCGCGCTACGGACGGCGGTGGCGGGCTCGTCGGCCTCCCGCCGGTCCGCGAACACCCACACCCGGAAGAGCAGGAAGCGCAGGACGGTCGCCGCGAGGTTGGCCGCGACGAGCACCGCGAGTTCGGTCGAGTGCGCGGGGTCCGCGTTCGCCGCGTTCAGCGCGACGAGCGAGCCGCTGGTCAGCGCGAGGCCGATACCGAAGACGACCAGGCCCTGGGCCTGGTGCTTGACGGCCCCGCCACGGCCGCGCACCCCGAAGGTCAGCCTCCGGTTGGCGGCGGTGTTGGCGATCGCCGAGACCAGCAGGGCCAGCGCGTTCGCGAACTGCGAGCCGCTGAACTGGCGGAAGCCGCTGTAGAGCAGCAGGTAGAAGAGCGTGGAGAGACCACCGACCACACAGAAGCCGACGAGCTGGCGGGCCAGGCCCTTGGGTACGTCCATGATGTCTCGGTCGCGGGGGTCGTCGCCGAACGGCCTGGTCAGCCGGTCCAGTGGCAGCGAACCGGTGGCCAGCGCCTTCCCTACGCGCCACACCCCCTTCAGGTCATCGGTCGCCGTCTTCACGATGTGCACCGTGGAGTCCGGGTCGTCGACCCAGTCGACCGGTACCTCGTGGATACGCAGACCGGCCCGCTCGGCGAGCACCAGCATCTCAGTGTCGAAGAACCAGCCGGTGTCTTCCACCAAGGGGAGCAGAACCTGCGCCACGTCGCGCCGGATCGCCTTGAATCCGCACTGGGCGTCCGAGAAGCGGGCCTGGAGCGAGCCACGGAGGATCAGGTTGTAGGCCCGGCTGATGAACTCCCGCTTCGGCCCGCGCACCACGCGGGAGCTACGGGCGAGCCGGGAGCCGATCGCCAGGTCGGAGTGGCCGGAGATCAGCGGGGCCACCAGCGGCAGCAGCGCGTTGAGGTCGGTGGACAGGTCCACGTCCATGTACGCGAGGATCGGGGCGTCCGAGGCCGACCAGACGGTCCGCAGCGCTCGGCCGCGGCCCTTCTGCTCCAGCCGGAAGGACCTCACCTCCGGGATCCGCGCCTCCAGCCGCTGCGCCACCTGCGGGGTCAGATCCGTCGACGCGTTGTCCGCGATGGTGATGCGGAACGGGTAGGGGAACGTCCGGGCCAGGTGGTCGTACAGTCTCTGGACGCACGGCTGGAGGTCCTTCTCCTCGTTGTAGACGGGGATCACTACGTCCAGGACTGGCGTACCGGCTGTGACGGCCGGGAGGTGCTCCCGCGCCGGCAGGGTGCCGGGAGAAGAATCGGTTCGCATGACAACGACTTTCCTCAAGCGCCCTGTTGCACCCATGTGGTGGCACTGTGCTCGACCTGTGAGTCCAGTTGCCAGTTCGTTTCGGGGGCCGGCTGGGGCACGGCGAGCACCGGCAGGTGCACGGTGAACACGGTGTGACCGGGCACGCTGTCGACGGTCACGGCACCGCCGTGCGCGGTCGCGACGGCCTGCACGATGGCGAGGCCCAGCCCGGTCGAGCCGGAGGCGCGGGAGCGCGAGGAGTCACCGCGGGCGAAGCGTTCGAAGACGTGCGGGAGCAGGTCCGGCGGGATGCCCTGGCCGTTGTCCTGGACGTCCACGCACAGCCACGGCCCGCGCCGCTGCACGCGCGCGGTGACGGTCGTACCGGGCGGGGTGTGCGTACGGGCGTTGGCCAGCAGGTTGACGACCACCTGTTGCAGCCGCGCCGAGTCGGCGGACACGAGTGCGGGCTCGTCGGGAAGTTCGAGGCGCCAGACGTGTTCGCGTCCGGCGGCGCGGGCGTCGCTGATGGTGTCGATGACCAGCGGGACGAGGTCGGTCTGCTCGAACCGGAGCGGGCGGCCCGCGTCGAGCCGGGCGAGCAGCAGCAGGTCCTCGACGAGCAGGGTCATCCGGCCGGCCTCGGACTCGATACGGCCGAGCGCGTGCCGGGTGTCGGGCCCGACCTCCTCCCGGCCGCGCCGGGTCAGCTCGGCGTACCCGCGGATGGAGGCGAGCGGGGTCCGCAGCTCGTGGCTGGCGTCCGCGACGAACTGCCGCACCCGCGTCTCGCTCTCCTGGCGGGCGTGCAGGGCGCCGTGGACGTGGTTCAGCATCCGGTTGAGCGCGGCGCCGACCTGCCCGACCTCGGTGTGCGGATCGGTCTCCGACTCGGGCACCCGCTCGCTGAGGTTGACCTCGCCGGTGTGCAGGGGGAGCTCGGAGACGCGGGTGGCGGTGGCGGCGACCTTGCGGAGGGGGCGGGTGGCGACGCCGACCATGACATAACCGGCGATGGCGGCGGCCACGAGTCCGGCGGCGGTGACGCTGAGTTCGACGACGATGAGGGTGGTGATGGTGCCGTCGGTGTCCTCGGTCGGGATGGCCACGTAGTAGGAGCCCTTGTCACCGGAGACGTACCGCACGCGGTAGTCGCCCAGTCCGGGAATCTCGACGGTGTGCGGGTCGCCGTCCTGGGTGACCGTGCCGAGGGCGGTCTCCTGGGCCTCGCTGAGGTCCTTGTCCACCATGGGGTTGACGTCGGTGCTGCTGGTGTCCTTCTTGCCGACCTTGGCGCTGGTGATGCTTCCGTTCTCGACCTTCGCGATCACCGTGCCCTGCGGCTGGGGGCCGCGGGTGACGAACTCCTTCAAGTTGACGGTGTCGGTGGCGCCGGTGGCGCCGGTGGCGCCGGTGGTCCCGGTGGTCCCGGTGGGGGCCTGCCCGGGCTGGCCCTCCTTGATGCCGTCCGGCGGCGCGCCCATACCGGCCGCGCGACTCGACACGTCCTTGAGCTTGCCGTCCAGCTGGTCGTAGAGATGGGACCGCAGCGCGAGCGTCGTCACGGTGCCGATCACGGCACACACGACGGCGATCAGCACCACGGACGCGACGACGAGCCTGGCCCGCAGGGTGCGCGGCTTTCCCGCTCGTCTCTTCTGCGGACGCGGCCGTCGTCGCCCGCTCATGAGGCCGCGGGCTTGATCAGGTAACCGGCGCCGCGCCGGGTGTGGATCATCGGCTCGCGGCCGGCGTCTATCTTGCGGCGCAGGTAGGAGATGTACAGCTCGACAACGTTGGCCTGGCCGCCGAAGTCGTACGACCACACGCGGTCGAGGATCTGCGCCTTGCTGAGCACGCGCCGCGGGTTGCGCATCAGGAAGCGCAGCAGCTCGAACTCGGTGGCGGTGAGGTGGATGTTGTCCCCGGCCCGCGAGACCTCGTGGCTGTCCTCGTCGAGGGTGAGGTCACCGACGACGAGCACGGAGTCGGAGCGCCGGTCGGCGGCACCGGAGCGCCGGATGAGCCCCCGCAGCCGGGCCACGACCTCTTCGAGGCTGAACGGCTTGGTGACGTAGTCGTCGCCGCCGGCGGTGAGACCGGCGATACGGTCCTCGACGGCGTCCTTGGCGGTCAGGAACAGCACCGGAACGTCCGGCAGCTCACGCCGCAGCCGCCCCAGGACGGTCAGCCCGTCCATGTCGGGCAGCATCATGTCGAGGACGACGGCGTCGGGCCGGAACTCCCGCGCGGTCTGAATGGCACCCGTTCCGTCCCCGGCACTCCGGATCTGCCATCCCTCGTAGCGCAGGGCCATGGACAGCAGTTCGGTGATCGACAACTCGTCGTCCACCACAAGCACTCGGACGGGGCTCCCGTCCGGCCTCAGCAGTTCGGTGCGCCCCTGGGGCGAGGTCGTGGTCATGGGAGACACCCTGTCGAGGTCCTCTGAGAGCACGCTTTCACCAGTCTGTGATTTCCCTGAGAAATACACAGGCGCCTCTCAGGGAACGCCTGGGAAGCCCTCACTCCACGTTGATCTCGCGAGGTGGTTTGCCCGGGAAGACCCCTCGGCGTCCCTCCGGAGAACCGCTCCCGCCGGCCTCCCCGGCACCCGCTCCCTCACCCTCGTGGCTGTGTCCCGCCTGGGCGGTCAGCGGGCCCTTCAGAACAGCCCGTCCTGAAGATGCGCGACCCCCTCGGACTCCTTGACCGACTTGAACTCCTTCACCGGAAAGGCGACTTCACCACCACAACCGTCGGCCGGCACCAGCTCCCATCCCCCCATCAGCCGCGTGTCCAGGACGACCACCCCGCTCCCGGTCGCCAGATGCAGGTCCGGCCCGGCGGCCGCCACCAGCTCGCCGTCCACCGCACCACCGGCGACCAGCTCGGTCACCTCACCCCGGGCGGCGGGCGCGGTGTCGAGCCCGAACGCCCGTACATGGTCAACGGCTTGGAACGGCGCGCGGGCCAACGACTCGGGCCACCCGTCGAGTTCCACCGCCCGCGCGTGCACCTCCCGTATCTCAGCGCACCTTTCCTCCTCCCCGGCCGGCAGGGCGGCCCGTACCGCGCGCTTCTCGCCGTACGGAATCCGGTCCGGTACCCGCAGGGCGGCCCGCAGCAGCTCCTCGCTCCGCCGCGCGGCCATCAGCGGCCCGGTGCCGAGCCAGCTGAAGCAGACCGCACCTTGCTCCAGCAGCCGCGCGGGCCCCCGCCCGACGGCCGTGATCCCCACCTTGACCAGCCCCGGCCCGAACCACGCCAGGTACACGCGGTAGGGCCGGGGATCGTCCGCGTTGCCGTCCGCGGCGACGGAGTGCGCCCGGTCCAGCCGCGCGCACTCCTCGCACCGGCCGCCCGTACTGCGCGCCGACACCGCCGCGCGCACCGGGCACGCGTGCCCCCGAGCCCCAGCACACTCCCGCGCACCCCCTTCGACGACCCCGAAGGCCACCCGTCTCCCCCAGGACAGCGGGCTACGACGCCCCCGGTCCCACGTCAGCACGGGCCCCTCCGCCGACCACCGCAGCCCCGTGCACTTCCATGCCTGTGCCATCACCCGCAACGGTAGGCCCTGGCACTGACAACACGGTCCGACCGGCGGTTCCGCGCCCTGCGAGCCGGCACCCGAGGCACCCCGGATGACCGCCGCGGGCTCCCGTGTCCCGGACCCGCATCCCCCACTCGGCCCGGGGCCGCACCCCGGGCGGCTTGCCCCATCCCGCCAGATGCAGCCCCCACGTGACCAGCGCGCTCAGACCGACGATCACGAGCCCCCCGGCCACGAGTGGACCGGACACGGCACACACGCCGAGGCCCGCCACGGTCGTCCCCACGGTGGCGATGGCGACGCCGGTCCAGCCCGCGACGGTGTGCCCCTCGTCATACAGATGCGCCACGAGTTACCTCACGATCTAAGAAGTCAACAACCTTCTTACAAGGTAAGAGAACACGAAAGCAGATAACAAGGGACCAGCACGAAAGAACCGCCGGCCCGCCGGCCACCCACGGCAAGCCGCCACCCGCAAGCCGCCGCACAGGAGCAGCCCCCGCGATGACACCCCAGCCGCCCCGCCCCGCCGCCACCCCCGCAGAAGCGCTGTCGGCGATGGACGACCTCATCGCGGCCAGCATGGTCGGCCAGCAGGAGATGGCCCAGCGCCTCGGCCTGAACGTCACCGACCTGACCTGCTTCGCCTACGTCCTCCAGGCCGGCGAGAACCTGCTCACCGCCGGCGAACTGGCCACCCGCGTCCAGGTCACCACCGGCGCGGTGACCGGCATCCTCAACCGCCTGGAACGTGCCGGCTACGTCACCCGCCGCCCCGACCCGAAGGACCGCCGCCGCGTCCGCGTGGCCGCCGAACCCGCCGCCGTGGCCCGCGCCTACGCCCTCTACCAGCCGTACTACGACCGCCTCAACGCCCTCTTCGCCGACTACACCCCCGACGAGATCGCCGTCCTCACCGACTGGTTCACCCGCGCCACGACCCTGGCCCACACCTACCGCCGCGAACTCCGCCTCCAGGACGGCACCGAGACCTGACCGCCAGGGCGAAACGGCAGACCCCGGCGCGGGATGATCGCACCGGGGTCTGACGAAAAAGAGGGCAACGGCGCGGCCGGGGACGAACTACGCACGCCGAGCCCTGCGACGAGGAACGAGCCGTTCTTCGCCTCGGACTACTTGGGCGGCGAGGGCAGCTTGCGGAACGTGCACGGCCCGAGCGGCAGAGTGCTGGCGCACGTGCCCTCCCACACCTTGCCCTTCTTGGTCAGCACGGTGATGAGGAGCGGGCCGCCGTCGACGTCGTCGATGTTGGACGCCAGCGTGGCCTCGAGAACGTCAGTGGGGCCTCCCACGAACTGCCAGCCGCCAACGGGGGCAGCGGGCGTGACCGACTCGTCGACCGACAGGACGTACACCTTGCCGCCGCACACCACGGAGACGTACTTCTTGCCCAGCTGGTTGGTGTTGCCTACCGAGCCCTCATTGCCTGCGGAGTCGATGTCGGTACAGCCCTTGTCTGGCTTGGGCTTCGAATGGTTGTCGCCGAGCTTCGTCGTCGTTTTGGGCTCGGGCTGCGGCTGCGCTGCCGCGCCGCCGGCGCCGATGAAGGCCATGATGGCTGTGGCGGACAGCACCGCGGCAATCTTGCGCTTCGTTTCCATTCCAGGCGCTCCTTTTCTTTGGAGAGACGGGGTCGTGTTCTTTGGAGAGATGGGGGTCGTGTTCCTTGGAGAGACGGGGGTCGTGTTCCTTGGAGAGACGGGGGTCGTGTTCCTTGGAGAGACGGGGGTCGTGACCTGGCGAGAGCATTCTTAACCCGGGCAACACGACCAACTACGGGCGGACACGCAGCTTCACTCATACGCCCATGGCATGTTCAAATGCGTACCAAGTGCCGCCGCACACGATTCTGGGCAGCAAGGAATGAAACGAGGCCGAGACGGACAGAAGTCGGTCGATCGACCCGACCGGGCGGGTCAGAGGTTTACCCAAGGCCCGGTCAGATCAATTGTCCTGCCTGAGATCACCGGCCGGCTTCCGGGCGCCGGTCACGTGTGATGCCTCTCTGCCTCTCACCTGATTGTGATCGCCTTCTACGTGTGCGTTCTCCACGTTCCCGCACACCAGCGGCGACAGGATCCCTGAGAGGATCTCGTCCTGCGCCCGAGCGCTGTCCGCGCCGATGAAATACGGCATCTCCGGCCGTAGAACCGACACACCACCTTCATCCGTTCGGACCCACGGACGGCCATCGCGAAGAGACGGCGGCCCGGGAAGTCCTGTGAGAGACGGGCGGCGTCCCGGTAGCCGTCCGATTCGCTCCCGAAGGCGGTTGCCGTCAAATCTGGTTCGGTTTCCGACTCAGCTGGTCTTCGGGGGGACTTGGGCAGACGGGGGCTCGGTGGCAAGCGTGGTGTCTTTTCGCCCTGCGGGGAGTCGCCCTGCGGGGAGCACGCCCCGATGCTTCGAGCCGAGTACGCCGGGCCCGCCTTGCGCAGGTACCGTTCCGGATCCCGCCGCTCGTCCGGGTGCCGGCCGCTGGTCGCCTGTCCGCCGCACCGCGCGTCGACAGAGGTGGGGCAGGAAGGTGTAGAAGCGGTCGGGAAGGAACACGGCGTCCGCAACGATCATCGCGCCGGAGAACAGCGGCAGCCCCATGAGCACCGCGATGCCGATGTGCATGCCCAGCAGCATGGCGAGCACGGGGTACTTGAGCCTGCCGAAGAGCACGAACGGGAAGGCCACCTGCAAGAGCACGGTCACGTAGCCGGCGATCGCGACCACGAGCGTGTGCTCGTCCACGAAGTGGGAGAGCACGGGCCAGGGCCGGAAGAGTTCGAGGTTCAGGACGTAGTGGAGAGCGGTACCGCTGCCCCAGGAAGCACCCTGGACCTTGTACAGGCCGGCTGATCCGTAGAGAAAACAGACCTGTGCCGCGATGACGAACATGCCGCAGTTGTGCACCACCGTGACCAAGGTGGTCCGGGCATCGCGGAGTTGCCCCGCGAAGAGGCTCCGCGACGGCTCCGTCGCGTCGCCCGCGCGCACCCTCTTCAGCCGGTCTCTGCGCGCGTCCAGGGACCAGCGCCGGCCGCAGGCGGTGAGGGCGAGGTAGAGGGACATCAGCAGGATCAGATTGTCGCCTCCGTCCGTCATGAAGATCGCCCGGCTGTGGAACGAGGTCACCGCGACGGCGAAGAGGACGGACATGACGCGGGTCCGCCAGCCCAGCATGAACAGCGCGGACGTGACGAGGGCCAGTCCGTAGCAGAGCTCGAAGTAGGCACGGCTGTCGGACAGCGCCAGGACGCTGAACCAGCCCGTCTGTTCGAAGAGCTGGTGCGCCAAGGCGGGCGTCCACGGAGAGCCGGGACCCCAGATCTCGTCGCGGTGCGGGAACTCACGCAGCAGAAAGATCAGGTAGAGCAGCCCGTAGCCGATACGCAGCACCGACGCGGCGTACAGGGACACCGGTCGGCCGGTCAGGAGGGCCCACAGGGAGGTGATCCGGCCGCCGAGCCACCGCTCGGCGCCGGAGAGCGCGGTCTTCTGCGCCTCATTTTCCATGGCGGGTCACCTTCCACCAGGGCAGAAGCCGATTCTCGACCGGCGTCGGCGGGCGACTGCCGACGCGGGTGCCGGGCTCGGCGACGGACAGTGTGACGACACGGAGCTGAACGAAGTCGAAAGGGCCGCCCTTGTGGGCGGCGACGCGGTCCGCGGCGATGTTGGTCAGGTACGTCTGCATCATCAGGGCGCGTTCCGTTCGTGCCTGGTCGTTTCCTCCGTGCGAGTCGACGTAGCTGGCCCAGGCCCGGCGCAGCATGTTCTGAGCCGTGTGGCTCGGGAACACATGGTGCTCGACGGCGGAACTGTCCACGGCGGTCAGGTCGAACCAGGGACTCACCTGAACCGATCCGTCAGAGCCGGTGTGCGCGGTTCTTGCCAGAATCTGCCGGTTGACGGATTCGGGGTCCGGGGCGAAGAGCCGCCAATTCTGTTCGAAGAAAGGGAAAACCCATGCATTGATCTGCGGGCCGTATCGCTTGGAAACGGCGTTGGCCGGTGCCACATGAAAGAACACCAGAACCACGTGGACGACACTCGCCGCCAGGCACAGGACCACGGCGGCACACAGCCCGGCTTTGAATGCACGGACACCTCTCGGCAGCTTGAGGGGCTGGGCCATGGCGTCAGGACATTCCTGCGTGGCCGGACCGGAGTCGGAGTGTTGGAGCTCCGCCACATCCGCTGAGTCGATTCCGCTCAACACCGCCTACCTGTCTTTCTCATATCAGCTGCTCGCGTCTGACGTTTTCCGCTGACTGCCGCCGACGGCGCGCGGCGGATTCGATGAGAATTCCGCCGCGCGCCGTCATCCGGTGAGCGGACTGGCCGCAGTGGGCTGCCTCAGCCCTGGTGGCTCTGGGAGTCGTCGTCCGCGTAGCCCTTGGGCACGTCGCCGTAGCCGTAGTTCTCGTCGGGCTGCTTGCCGTGGTCGGGCTTGTCGTGGTCGGGGTTGCCGTGGTCGGGGTTGCCGTGGTCGGGCTTGCCGTGGTGGTCATACCTGTCGTGGTCAGGCTTACCGTGGTCGGGCTTGCCGTGGTCATGCCTGTCGTGGTGAGGCCTGTCGTGGTCGGGCTTGACGGGCTGGAAGTAGGACCCGAGGTCCAGCTTGCCGCCGTGGCCCGGCCTGCCCGGTTTGTCGTCGTGGCCCGGTCCGCCCGGCGCGTGATCGTTCCCGCCGGCGCCGTTCCCGGCGGTGTTGCCCACCGTGTTACCGGTGTTCCCGGCGGTGTTGCCCGCGGTGTTACCGGACGTGTTGCCGGCGACGTTGCCCTGGGTGCCGCCGGTCCCGACGAGGATTCCGCCCAGGAGGCCACCCGTGACGAGACCGCCGCTCGTGGTCGAGCCGGTGGTGGTGGTTCCCGCCGACGCGCCGGTGGTGGTACCCGTCGTCGTCGTTCCACCGCTACTGGCGGCTCCGCACGTCGGCCGGGTGATCGTGTTGTTGATCAGCGACACGATCCCGGACTCGGCGACAGCACCGGCCAGCACGCGACCCTCGACCGCCGCCCTGTTCTCCATCGTGATCGAGGTGTGGGCCAGGTAGGTGCCCACGGAGAAGGAGTCGCTGCCGAAACTGGCGGAGCCCCCGCTGCTCGGACTTCCGATCTGCCAGAAGACATTGCATGCCGTCGCGCCGCCGGTGAACTCCATGCGGCTGCCGGACGCCAGCGTCAGTGAGGAGGGGACCTGGAACACCCAGACGGCGTCGGGGCCGCCGTTCAGCGTGAGAACACCCGAGTTCGTGACCACACCAGGGACGAAGTCGTACAGGCCCGGGCCCAGCCCCGTCGGGCCGCCTGCGCCACTGAGCTCCGAGGCGAGGGTCCCGTCGACGGGGCCCCGGGCCTCGGCGACGCTGTACGCGTTCTGCAGTGAGGCATGGGCAGCGTTGGCCGGCCCGTCCGTGATGTGGATGGTTCCGTTGATCACATTGGCACACGGCGGAGGTGCGGGGGTCGCCGGCGCCGGCGGGTCACAGAATCCAGTGATCGAAGTGCCCGGTGACACCCCGACGTCTCCGCTGAGCAGGGAGGAACCGGTATTGGTCACCGCCTCGCCGCCCAGCACCGCGAAGCTGGTGGCAGCACCGAGAGGAACGGGCGTGGTAATGGCATTTGCCTGTGTCGGCACCATTACCACTGCGGTAGCAGCCACCAACGCCGTGACGGCCGCCGTGACCCAGGCGGGCATTGCGCGCCATTGATGCGCACCGGAGATGTTCTGTGTCATCGAGGGGACTACTCCTCTGGGGAAAGACAGTGAATGTTTTTGCTGTCCTTGTCGAGTTGCCGCGAGCCGGAACCTCTTCTCGCTGACAAGCACCATGGGCACCAATGGCCTGCTCGGCAATGCTCGGAACGAGGTTGGATTCAGATTAACTGGCGAAGAACCACAGAGAACGTCAATGCGCGATCCATTTGGGTGGACTTCCGACAGACATGGTCAGACCCGAATCGGAATATCACATAAAGCTATGGGCGTAACGCGCCGGCTCACCTCGCACAACCGCATGGCCGGAAGCCGCAGGTCGTCACCGCTTCACCAAGAGTCGACCCACTGCGTATTATCGATTAATAACCACGGACTTTCAGAGATCGCGTCCCAAGTCAGCGCGATTCCGACCGCGGGCCGGAACCGTAATCGAATTCCCAAAGATGCGAGTGCGATCCGGACTGAATCCTCCGACTCGACCACCCCTTGGGACTTTCATCCCCCGACGGACCACCGGCCAGGCGAAGCACGGAGCCGGTGAACACGCCCAGCGGTGCCGACGTTGAGCGCCGCGTCCGACCGAGGCGATGGCCAGTCGCCGGCGAAGACGGCATCGGCCTCGGCGTCGTAGCCGTCGTCAAGGGGGATCAAGTCGAGTGGCTCGACGTTCTCGAGCACGGCTCCCTCTCCGGCTGACGTCAACTGTTGCTGTACTTCGCCGCCGTACACCCCCCACAACGCAAGAGGCCCCGGATCTCTCCGGGGCCTCTCACCTGTGTGCACTCGGCAGGATTCGAACCTGCAACCTTCTGATCCGTAGTCAGATGCTCTATCCGTTAAGCTACGAGTGCGTGTTATTCGGTTTTTCTTGTCTTCGCTCCCGGCCCTTCCGGCCCGCTCGCGGCGACAGGAAGAACATTACATGACTGCCGCCGACATGTGAAATCCGTTTGCCGCACCCCTTGTGAGCTGCGGAAACGGCCTCTGAGGGGTGCTGGTGGATCATGGCCGGAACGAGCGAAGCCCCGGTCCGTGGGACCGGGGCTTCGGTGTATCGCGCGGAGGCGGAGGGATTTGAACCCTCGATGGGCTTGAAGGCCCAAACCGCATTAGCAGTGCGGCGCCATAGACCGGACTAGGCGACGCCTCCAGCACAACCCCTCGCGTGTGTGCGAGTGGTGCGTGCAGATGATGACACAGTCGAGCGTGGTGTCACCAATCGACGTCCACGGTACTAGGCAGGCGGGTCGCAGGGCAAAGGACTTGCCCGGGCGCAACGTCGTCGGCGGTCCCGCGTTGGTCAGGGCATGCTCCAGGTCACCCCGCTGCACCGGCTCCTGCTCACCGTCTCCGCCGCCACCGCCACCCTCGTGTGCGCCGGTCCGGTCGCCCCCTCGGGCGTCGGTTCCGGCACCGCGTACGCCGCGCCCCCGCCCGTCCGGGACGAGGACCGGGTCCGCGGCGATCACCTCACCGTCACCGTCCGGCGCGCGGGTGGCCGGGCCGACGGGACGTTCGAGGTGTACTGCGATCCGGGCCGCGGCCGGGGCCACGGCAGCCACCCGGACACCTCCGGCGCCTGCCGCACGGTGGACCGGAACACGCGCTGGGGGCGGGACACCTTCGCGCCCGTGCCCGCCGGGGGCGTCTGCACCATGCAGTACGGCGGGCCGGCCACCGCCCACGTCACCGGGCGCTGGGCCGGGCGACCCGTCGACGCGACGTTCGACCGCAGCAACGGGTGCGAGATCGAGCGCTGGAACCGGTTCGTGCCCCTGCTGCCCGACCTTCGCCCGGCTCAGCGGTCCTGACTCCCACCGATCCCAGCGCGCGCAGCAGTCCCAGGCCCCACCGAGCCCACCGAGCCCGCCGAACCCCGCGGGTCCCAGGCCCCCGCCGATCACCCTTCCCAGAGCCTCCACGTGCCTCCACCTGCCTCCACCGTTCCGCCCCCTCCCGCCCTCCTCCCGCTCCCCTCCTGCCCCTTCCCCACCAAGGGCGGTCGACCGGATTCCGTTCCCCCGCGCCTCGGCGCCCCGCGCACAGGTACCGCACGGCGGAAACATCCGTCCCGTAAATGTCCCGCGAAGGTCATGCGTGAAGGTCATGCGTACGGTCACACGTTCTGTGTCACTTCGTTGTGCGAGCTGCCTCTCATCCGGCGCCGGGGACCGGAACCCAGCCCTTAGACTCCCTCGCGTGACACGCTGCGGGCCGGTTGGCAATATGGCCCGAGCGGTCGGCACGTTGCGGTAACAGGGAGGAAGCGACTCGTGAGCAGCAGGCCATCCCGAGGCGCTGCTCGCCTCGCAGCCATACTCGACGCGCTTCCCGACGCGTTGTTGCTGGTCAACGCCAACGGGACCGTCGTCAACGCGAACACCATCGCGCTGGAGGCCTTCGAGACGCCGGGCACGGCTCTGGTGGGGCGGGGACTGCTCGATCTGCTGCCGCAGTTCGACTCCAAGCTGATCCCGGGATCCATGCGGCGCCCGGACCACATCGATCCGCGGGCCCGGACCAAGCCGACGCGGATGGTCGCCCGGCGCACCGACGGGTCCGAGTTCCCCGTCGAGGTCACCAGCGCGAACCTGGAGAACGGCCAGCAGGCCTACGACGGCTACGGCTACGCCGCCGACGAGCTGCTGATGCTCGTCGTGCGCGATCTCTCCGGCACCGTCGACACCGAGGCCGAGCTGGCGCGTTCGCAGCGGCAGACCGAGATGATCCTGCGGGCCGCGTCCGAGGGTGTGGTCGGGACCGACACCGACGGGCGGATCGTGCTCGTCAATCCGGCCGCCGCCCAGATCCTGGGCTACCGGGCCAGCGATCTCGGCGGCAAGGAGTTGCACACCCTCGTGGTGCACTCCCGCGCCGACGGCTCGCCCTTCCCTTACGACGAGTCGCCGCTCGCCGACACCCTGCGCTCCGGGCGGAAGCACCGGGTGCGCGGGCAGGTGCTGTGGTCCAAGAGCGGGGACAAGGTCTCCGTCGACCTGACGACCGCCCCCGTGCGCGACGGCGACCAGCTCGTCGGTGCCGTGATGACCTTCACCGACCGGCGGCCGTACGACACCCTCGCCGAGGAGAAGGACAGCGTCGAGCAGCGGCATGCCGAGGAGCTGGAGCGGCTCTCCGAGGAGCACGCCTCCGACCTCACGGCGCTGCGCCAGAAGCACGTCACCGAGCTGGAGGAACTGAGCGAGCAGCACGAGGAGGAGCTGGCGGCGGGCGAGGAGCGCTACGCCGCGCTGGGGGAGCGGGAGAAGGACCGTTACGACGCCCTCGCCGGGCGCTACGACCAGCTGCTCACCCTCCTCGCCACGTCCCTGCGCGGACCCCTCGACGAGCTGCGCCGTGAGCTGGCCGCGCTCGCCGCGGACGACGCCGGGCAGCTGTGGCCCGAGGCCAACCAGGTGCTGCACCACCTCTCCGCCGGGTACTCGCGGATCACGACCCTCATCGACAACGTCCTCGGCTACCAGCGGCTCGACACCGGCGGCGAGGAGATCGCCCGGACGAAGGTGATGCTCGACGCCGTCGTGGCGGCGGGTGTCGACGGGGCCGTCGAGCTGATCGGGCCCGGGCGGGTGCAGTTCGCCGTCCACGCGCCGCCCATCGAGGCCGAGGTCGACGCCCGGCTCCTCGCCACCGCGCTCGCGCATCTCGTCGCGGACGTCGCGGGCGTCGACGCCACCGGCAACGCGCCCGTCTCGGCGGGCGGTTACATGGACAACACGGTCGTCGTCGCGGCCGCCCAGCGCGGTGAGGTCGTCCGGATCGAGGTGCGCGGGCCCTATGCCGGCGGCGACCCCGTGCACGAGCCGATCGTGCGCGGGATCGTGCGGGCGCACGGCGGTGTGCTCCAGACGCACGAGGTGCCGGGCATGAGCGGCAGCGCGTTCGTGCTGGAGGTGCCGCTGGGCGGTGGGGCGGGGGCCGTCGCGGCTCCGGCGCCCGCCGCGCTGCCGGCCCTCGCGGGGGGTCCGGCCCACCCGGCCCCCGTGGAGGACGGCGAGGCCGGCGCCGACCAGGGCTCCGGCCCCGGGCGCCGACGCGCGCGCCGCTCCTCCGTCGACGCCTTCCTGGACGGCGAGGTCCCGAGCGCGGCTCCGGCCGACGGCGGGGACGCGGAGGGCACCGTTCCCACTGGACGGCGGCGCAGGCGGGGCATGGCCGCGGACGAGTCGCCGGCCGAGCTGCCGGAGGTCGCCGAGGAGAGCGCGTCCGGGGGCACCGGGCGCCGGCGCGGTCGTCCGGCCGAGGGCGCTGACTCGGGCGTGGACGGTGCGAACTCCGGCATGGAGTCCGGCGTGGAGTCCGGTGCCGGGGTCGCCGAGGGTGCCGTCATGACGGCCGCGGAGCATGCGGCGGGGACCGCCGCGGCGGGTACGGGGCTCGGTGGCACCGTTCCGCCGCAGGGTGTGCCCGCGCCGCCCGCCGGCCGGCGCGCCCGACGCTCCGGCGACGAGCAACCGCAGGCCCTCGCTCAAGCCCAATCCCAGCCCCAGCCCCAGCCCCAGCCCCAGCAGCACGCGTTGCCGCCCGCCCTGCCCGCCGTCGCGCCGACCGACGCCGACGAGGGACAGCAGCCGACGGGGCGTCGGCGCCGTGCGCTGGCCGCCGCGTCGGAGCGCGCCGCCGCGCAGGAGGCGGGACCGCGCGCGGTCTTCGCCCTGCCGCCGGCGGAGGCGGACCGGCCGACGGCGGGCACGGCCGACACCGGTGCCCCCGTTCCGGCACAGCTGCCGGCGCTGTCTCCGGCCCAGTCGCCGGCCTCGCCCCAGCCTCAGATTCCCGCGCAGGCCCAGGCCCCGGCCCAGGCACAGGTGCCGGTGCCGGTGCCGCCGCAGGTCGCGCCGGGTCAGCTGCCCGCGCCGGGACCGTCCGACGACGCCCAGATCGACCACGGCCGGCACGACGCTGTCGCGCCCGACCAGGCCGACGACCACACCCCGCCGCAGCCGCACCCCACCACCGCGCCGACCGGCCGCCGTCGGCGGGCCGTCGCCGCGCCCGCGGAGGCGGCGGGTGCCGCGAGCGCCCCGGCGACCGTTCCGGCTCAGGCCCAGGCGCCGGCGCAGGATGCCGTCGGACAGGTGCCGGCGGGGGTGGCGGTGCCTGCCCTTCCCGGCCAGCAGCCGATTCCTGGACAGCAGCCGATTCCCGGACAGCAGCCCGTTCCCGGCCAGGCCGTGGCCCTTCCGGGTGGCGTGAACCAGGCGGGCCAGCCCCTCCCCGGCCAGCCCCTCCCCGGACAGCCGGTCCCGGTGCAGCCCGCCCTCGCCCAGCCCGGCCTCGCCCAGCCCGCCCTCGCGCAGCCCGTCCCCGTCCCGCCCCCCGGCACCCCCGCGGGCGCCCCGCCCCAGGGCCGGCCCCTCCCCGCCGAGGCCACCCCGGCCGCCGCATCGGCCGCCCCCATCGCCCCGGCCACTCCGGGCCCCCCGGCCACCCCGGTCACTCCGCCCACAACCGCCCCCCTGCCCCCCACCTCCACGCCCAGCACCGGCACCCCCCTCCCCCCGGAGGCCGCCGTCGCCGTACCGCGGGTGGCGCAGCCGCTGCCCGCCGCCGCGCCCATGGACCCCAACTCCACGCAGGGCCGTGCCATAAGCGTGCGCACGCTGGGGCAGGGCGTTCCCTTCACCCGGCAGGCCGCGCAGGTGCAGCAGGCGCAGTCGCAGGCCCAGGCCACCGGCACCCCCGCCCCGGGCGGTTCCGGGCGGCGCCGCAAGCTGGGGACACCGCCGGACCCGGCCGCCCGCCCGGAGCAGGCGGCGCAGACGGCACAGGCGGCACAGGCGGCACAGACGGCGCGTCCGGAGCAGACCGCGCGCCCGCACCCGTCGGCCGAGCAGCCCGTCGCGGCGCCGCAGGCTCCCCTGCCCGCGCAGCCGTCCCTCGCGGGCCAGGCGCGGCTGGTGCCGGGCGGGTCCAACACCGAGGGTGCGGGGCGGTCGTACGCCATAGGAGCCCCGGACGAGAACGCGGCCGAGGGCCCGGAGCCGCTGGACGGTCCCGGCGGGGCCGTCGAGGTGGCGGATCCGCCGCGCCCGATGCCGATGGACGACGAGCTGCCGCCGGAGCCGCTGGACAACCCGCGCCGGCTGCTGGTCTGGCCGGCGCCGGACGTCTCCACCCAGCAGGCGCTCAGCGACCGTGGCTACCGGCCCGTCATCGTGCACTCGCGCGAGGAGGTGGACGCGCAGATCGCCGCGTTCCCGGCGGCGCTGTTCGTGGATCCGCTGACCGGGCCGATCACCCGGACCGCGCTCCAGTCGCTGCGCCAGGCGGCGGTGGCCGCCGAGGTGCCGGTGATGGTGACGGCCGGACTCGGGCAGGCGACGCGCGAGGCGGCGTACGGCGCCGATCCCGCCGTCCTGCTGAAGGCGCTCGCGCCCCGGGACAGTGAGCAGCACCCGCCGCGGGTCCTGCTGATCGAGGAGCACGCGGAGATCGCGCTGGCGCTGACCTCGACGCTGGAGCGGCGCGGGATGCAGGTGGCGCGGGCGGCGAGCGACGCGGACGCGGTGACGCTCGCAGGGCAGCTGCGGCCGAACCTGGTGGTGATGGACCTGATGCAGGTGCACCGGGGGCAGGCCGGGATCCTGGACTGGCTGCGGGCGAACGGCCAGCTCAACCGCACCCCGCTGGTCGTCTACACGGCCGCCGTCGACCAGGCGGACCTGCCCCGGCTGGCGTCGGGCGAGACGGTTCTCTTCCTGGCCGAGCGCTCCACCAGCCCGGAGGTGCAGACCCGGATCGTGGACCTGCTGTCCCGGATCGGCGTCAACTGATACCCGTAATACCTGAACCGCCAGTACCTGTAGTACCCGTAGTACCCGTAGTACCCGTAGTACCTACCGGCCTAGGACGGGTCCTCGCGGGCCACCAGCCGCCGCGCCGCCTCCTTGACGGAGGCGCGCAGGCGGTCACGGTCGGCGTCCGTGTCGCCGGTCAGGATGCGGCTCATCCGGGGGACGACGGTGGCCCAGTTGGCCAGCGCGATCAGCAGGAAGAACAGGTCGCCGGCCGGAATGGCGTCGGAGACCACGCCGCGTTCCTGGGCGTCGCGCACGGCGGCGACCTTGAGGGCGTAGTGCTCCTGGCGTTCCGCCTCGTCGGGCAGTTCGGCGCTGCCGTACTCGATGCCCTCCCAGTAGAGGAGGCGCAGCAGTTCGGGATGGGCGGCGTGGTAGTCCATGAGCCGGTCGAGCCAGCCCTCGACGTCGTCCGGGTCGACGGGGACGGCGGCGGCGAGGTGGACCATGCAGCGGCCGAGGACCTGGGAGAACAGCTGCGCCTTGTTGCCGTAGTAGGCGTAGATGAGCTGCTTGTTCGCCTTCGCGGCGGCCGCGATGCGGTCGATGCGGGCGCCCGCGATGCCGTACCGGGCGAACTCGGCGACGGCGGCGTCGAAGATCCGCGCCCGGGTGGCCTCGGGGTCCCTGGTGGCTGTCATGGGGCCATGGTAGCCAGTTTGTAACCAGCTGGTTGGTGGCCGGGAATGCCCCCGCGCTCCCGACTGTTGCACCCCTCGTTCCGTCGTTCCAACTGTTTGGTTACTTCCTAGAGCCTGCTCCAAGGAGCGCCTCCATGTCGTCCCCGTCCGCAGTCACCGCCCCGCGGCCCACCCGGCGGCCCCCGGCCACCGGCCACGGCCGGCAGCGGGACCTGCTGCTCGTCCTCATCGCTCTGTGCACCGCGGTCACGGCCGCCAACATCTACGTCGCGGCCCCGCTGCTCCCGCTCATCGCCCACGACTTCGGCTCCGCGCCCTCGGCCGTGGCCTGGATCGCCTCGGTCGCCCAGTTCGGCTACGCGGCCGGCCTGCTCGTCTTCGCCCCGCTCGGCGACCGGGTGAACCGGCGCCGGCTGGTCGCCGCGCTCTCCCTGGTCACCTCGGCGGCGCTGGTCGCGGGCGCCGCCGCGGCCGGCACCACCGCGCTCGCGGCCGCCGTGCTCGTCGCCTCCGCCGCGACCGTCGTGCCGCAGCTGCTGGTCCCGCTGGTCGCCGAACGCGCCCCCGCCCACCACCGCGCACGCCATGTCGCCGCGGTCATCGCCGGACTGTTCACCGGCATCGTCGCCGCCCGGGTCCTCGGCGGACTCGCCGGGCAGACCTTCGGCTGGCGGGCGGTGTTCGTGGGCGCGGCCGTGCTCACGGCCGTCCTCGGCCTGCTGACCGCGGCCGCGCTCCCCGCCGAGCGCCCCCGCACCCGCGAGGGCGGCCTCTTCACCGGTCTGCGGACCATGCCGGGCCTGGTGCGCCGCTCACCCGACCTGTGGCGGGCCTGCGTACGGCAGGCGGGGATGTACGGCGCCTGGAGCGCCCTGTGGACCTCGCTGGCCCTGCTCCTGACGGACGAGCCGTACGGCCTGTCCACCGCGACCGCCGGGCTGTTCGGCCTCTTCGGGCTCGCGGCGAGCGTGGTCGCGCCGCTGGCGGGCGGGCTGGTCGACCGCTTCGGCGCCGCGAAGGTCGTGCGCGGCGCGTATCTGCTGGCCGCCGTCTCCGTCCCGCTGTTCTGGCTGGGCGGGCACGTGATCGTGGCCCTCTTCGTGGCCGCGATCGTGATCCACGCGGCGCTCGTCGCCTCCCATGTCGCCAACCAGACGCTGGCCCTGACCACCACCTCCGCCCCGGCCACCGCCAACAGCGCCTACGTGGTGGCGGGCTTCGCGGGCGGCGCCACCGCCTCGGCCCTGGCGGGCCTGGCCTACACCCACGTCGGCTGGGGCGGGGTCGTCGCGGTGGCGGGCACGTGGCTGCTGCTGGGATGGGCGACCACGGCCGTACGACGGTGACGCCGACCTCCTACGAGGGTGACGAACACGGCCGTACGGCGTGTACGGCAAGGTGTACGCCGGACAGGTGCCGCGAGGTGACCTGCCCGGCGTACGGACGGGGGCGGGCGCCGGTCAGAGCTGGGTGACGTCCAGCTCGCCCTCGGCGTACCGCCGGCGCAGCACCTTCTTGTCGAACTTGCCGACGCTGGTCTTCGGGACCGCCTCGACGATCGTCCAGCGCTCCGGGAGCTGCCACCTGGCGATCTTGCCCTCCTCGGCGAGGAAGGCGCGCAGCGTCTCGAAGTCGGCGCTGGAGCCCTCCCGGAGGACGACCGTGGCCAGCGGACGCTCGCCCCACCTGTCGTCGGGGACGGCGACGACGGCCGCCTCGGCGACGTCCGGGTGCGCCATCAGCGCGTTCTCCAGCTCCACCGAGGAGATCCACTCGCCGCCGGACTTGATGACGTCCTTGGCGCGGTCGGTGAGGGTGAGGAAGCCGTCGGGGGAGATGGTGCCGACGTCACCGGTCTTGAGCCAGCCGTCCTCGCTGAACTTGTCGGCGGGGCGCAGCGGTTCGGCGTCGGGGCCGTTGTAGTAGGCGCCGGCGATCCAGGCGCCGCGCACCTCCAGCTCGCCCGCGGACTCGCCGTCCCAGGGGAGGCGTTCGCCGCCGGGGCCGGTGAGGCGGCCCTCGACGCCGGCCGGGAAGCGGCCCTGGGTGAGGCGGTAGCGGAACTCGTCGTCGGTGCCGACCGCGTGGGCCGGCGGGCGGGCGATGGTGCCGAGCGGGGAGGTCTCGGTCATTCCCCAGGCGTGGCAGACCCGCATGCCCAGCCGGTCGAAGGCGGTCATGAGGGAGGGCGGACAGGCCGCGCCGCCGATGGTGACCTGGCCGAGCGAGCTGACGTCCCGCGGCTTGGCGGTCAGTTCGGCGAGCAGGCCCTGCCAGATGGTGGGGACGGCGGCCGCGTGGGTGGGCTTCTCGGCCTCGATCATCTCGGCGAGCGGCGCGGGCTGGAGGAAGCGGTCCGGCATCAGCATGTTGACGCCGGTCATGAAGGTGGCGTGCGGCAGGCCCCAGGCGTTGACATGGAACTGCGGGACCACGACCAGGGTGGTGTCCTGGTCGGTGAGGCCCATCGACTGGGCCATGTTGACCTGCATCGAGTGCAGGTAGATCGAGCGGTGACTGTAGACCACGCCCTTGGGGTCGCCGGTGGTGCCGGAGGTGTAGCACATGGCGGCGGCCGCGCGTTCGTCCAGCTCGGGCCAGTCGTAGGCGGTGGGCTTTCCGGCGATCAGGTCCTCGTACTCGTGGACCTGCGGGGTCACGCCCGCGAGGAGGGAGCGGTCGCCGGGGCCGGAGACGACGACGTGCTCGACCGTCTTGAGGTGCGGGAGCAGCGGCGCGAGCAGCGGCAGCAGGGAGCCGTTGGCTATGACGACCTTGTCGGCGGCGTGGTTGACGATCCACGCCAGCTGCTCGGGGGGCAGCCGCAGGTTCAGGGTGTGCAGCACGGCGCCCATGGCGGGGATCGCGAAGTACGCCTCGACGTGCTCGGCGTTGTTCCACATCAGGGTGGCGACCCGGTCGTCGCCGGTCACCCCGAGGTCGTCGCGCAGGGCGTGCGCCAGCTGGGCCGCGCGGTCGCCGATCTCGGCGAAGGAGCGGCGGTGGGCCTCGCCCTCACCGGTCCAGGTGGTCACCTGTGATGTGCCGTGGATCTTCGCCCCGTGGGTGAGAATCCTCGAGATCAGCAGTGGTACGTCCTGCATGGTGCTCAGCACGGCGTCCTCCCAGGGCGGCGACATTGCCTGCGCGGTGGTAACGGTTGCGCTGATTCTGCGCACATACCGCGCGGTATGTCACTAGGTAACGATGATCGATCACGTCCCGCCGAACCCCGGGTCACCCCACCATGTCGGCCCGCTAGCGAACAAGCCCCAGCTCAGGGTCCTCGCGGAGCTTCCCGAGGGCCCGGGAGACCGCCGATTTCACCGTGCCGACGGAGACCCCGAGGACCTCGGCCGTCTGAGCCTCGCTGAGATCCTCGTAGTACCTGAGGACGACCATCGCCCGCTGCCGGGCGGGCAGCTTCATGATCGCCCGCCACATCGCGTCGTGCAGCGCCTGCCGCTCGGCCGGGTCGTCCGCCGCGCCGGGCTGCGGCTCCGGCTCGGGCAGGTCGTCGCAGACGTACTCGTCGACCTTGCGCTTGCGCCACTGCGAGGTGCGCGTGTTCAGCAGGGCCCGGCGGACATAGCCGTCGAGCGCCCGGTGGTCCTCGATCCGCTCCCACGCGACGTACGTCTTGGTGAGAGCGGTCTGCAGCAGGTCCTCCGCGTCGCTCGGGTTCGCGGTCAGCGACCGTGCGGTGCGCAGCAGCACCGGCTGACGGGCCCTGACGTACGACGTGAAGGACGGGTACGGGGAAGGCCGCGTCATGCCGTTCGAAGCGCTGGTGCAGACGGGTGTGGTCATGGCTCCACGCTAGGAGCGCACCCCTGGTCGGCGGATCGCCCGCAGGTGCCGAAGCCGGGTCCGACTCAGGTTGTAGGGGTGGTGCCGGCGCCACCTCCTGAAGGTGGACGAGGAGTCCCCCTCTCCTACGGGTTGGCCCCTGGGGGTACTACGGGTTGACCCCTGGGGGTACCGGGGGTCGCCCCCTGGCGGGACCACGGGTCGACCCCTGGGGACTCATCCCGCCGCGCCCTGGGGACTCATCCCGCCGCGGTCAGCACCAGGCCCGACGTCGGCACGCCCGTGCCCGCCGTCACCAGGGTGCGGGCGGCCCCCGGCACCTGGTTCACGGACGTGCCGCGCAGCTGCCGTACGGCCTCGGCGACACCGTTCATCCCGTGCAGGTACGCCTCGCCGAGCTGGCCGCCGTGGGTGTTCAGCGGCAGCCGGTCCGCCGCGACGAAGCCGGCCGCCTCGCCGGGGGCGCAGAAGCCGAACTCCTCCAGCTGCATCAGCACGAACGGCGAGAAGTGGTCGTACAGGATGCCGACGTCGATGTCGGCGGGCGCGAGACCCGAGGTCCGCCACAGCTGGCGGGCCACCACGCCCATCTCCGGCAGACTCGTCAGGTCGTCGCGGTAGAAGCTCGTCATCTGCTCCTGGGCCCGCCCCGCGCCCTGCGCGGCCGCGGCGATCACGGCCGGCGGCTGCCGCAGATCGCGGGCCCGCTCCACCGACGTGACCACCAGCGCCTGTCCGCCGTCCGTCTCCTGGCAGCAGTCCAGCAGCCTCAGCGGCTCCGCGATCCAGCGGGAGGCCGCGTGGTCGGCGAGGGTGATCGGACGGCCGTGGAAGTACGCCGCCGGGTTCGCCGCCGCGTGCCGCCGGGCCGTCACGGCGACCGGCCCGAACGCCTCCTCCGGGGTCAACCCGTAGGTGTACAGGTAGCGCTGGGCCGCCATCGCCACCCAGGACGCGGGCGTGAGCAGTCCGAACGGCAGGGTCCAGCCCAGCGCGGTCCCCTCCGCCGAGGGCTCCCGGTGGCGTACGCCCGCGCCGAAACGGCGGCCCGAGCGCTCGTTGAACGCGCGGTAGCAGACGACGACCTCCGCCACGCCGGTGGCGACCGCGAGCGCCGCCTGCTGGACGGTCGCGCAGGCCGCCCCGCCGCCGTAGTGCACCCGCGAGAAGAAGGACAGCTCCCCCATCCCGCAGGCCTGCGCCACGGTGATCTCCGGGCTGGTGTCCATCGTGAACGTCACCAGCCCGTCCACATCGGCGGCGGTGAGCCCGGCGTCGTCGAGCGCCGCCCGCACCGCCTCGGCCGCCAGCCGCAGCTCGCTGCGCCCCGAGTCCTTGGAGAACTCGGTCGCGCCGATGCCGACGACCGCGGCCCGTCCGCCGAGGGAGTCCCGCGTCCGCACGCTCACCGCGCGCCTCCCGCCGGGACGGTCAGGGTCACCGTGCCGCTGACATGCCTGCCGATCCCGTTGTCCCCGGTCACCCGCACCACGGCCGTCTCCCCGTCGACCGCCTCGATCCGGCCCCGCAACACCATCGTGTCCCCCGGGTAGTTGGGCGCGCCGAGCCGGATGGCGACCTTGCGGAGCACCGCCCTGGGGCCGAAGTGGTCGGTCAGATAGCGGCCGACCAGCCCGTTGGTGGTGAGGATGTTCATGAAGATGTCCGGCGAGCCCTTCCGCCTGGCCGCCTCGGGATCGTGGTGCACGTCCTGGTGGTCCCGCGAGGCGAGCGCGCCCGCGACGATCAGCGTCCGGGTGACCTCGATCTCCAGCGGCGGCAGTACGTCACCCACGTTCACGCCGACACCCCCTGGAAAACCGGGAGCACCAACTCGTCGTCGTACCTCCGGAATGCGACCCGCACCGGCATCCCGATCCGCACCTTGTCGTACGGCATCCCGACCACGTTGCTCACCATCCGCACCCCCTCCGCCAGCTCGACCAGCCCGACCGCGTACGGCGGCTCGAAGGCCGGGAACGGCGGGTGGTGCATGACGACGTACGAGAACACGGTCCCCTCGCCGCAGGCCTCGACGGTGTCCCAGTCCGCGCAGCCGCAGTCGGCGCAGCCCGGCAGCCATGGAAAGCGCAGGCCGGCGCAGGCGGTGCAGCGCTGGAGGAGGAGACGGTGGTCGCGGACGCCGTCCCAGAATCCGGCGTTGTCGCGGTTGACGACGGGCCGGGGGCGGCGCTCGGGCGGCTTCGCCGTATCCGCCGTGTCCGCCGTGTCCGCCGTGTCCGCCGTGTCCGCCGTGTCCACCGTGTCCACCGTGTCCGCCGTCCTGGCCGGCTCCGCCATCGTCGCCGGGCGGCGGGCCGGGGCGTACTTCAGGACACGGAAGCGGTGGGTGCCGACGAGCGCGGGGCCGACCCTGATGTCCGTCCGGGTGGTGATGAAGTACCCGGTGCCCAGCTTGGTCGCCTTGCGCTCCGAGACCGACTCGATCACCGAGTCGTAGACGACCTCGTCGCCCGGCCGCAGGGGGCGCAGGTACTCCTGCTCGCAGTCGGTGGCGACGATCGAGGTGCAGCCCGCCGCGTCGAGGAGGGCGAGCAACTCCTCGTAGGGCCGGGCGCGTCCGGTGTGGGGGCTCAGGCCGGCCATGATCCACGCCTGGAGCATGGTGGGCGGGGCGGTCGCGTCGGGGCCGGTGTAGGCGGGGTTGGTGTCGCCCATGGCCTCGCACCAGTGCCGGATCATGGGCGCGTTGACGGGGTCGCGGCCGGTGCCGGCCACGGTGGAGGGGCGGCCCTCGTATCCCTTCAGCCGCGTGTAGAGATCGTCGTCCTCACCCACGGCGCACTCCTCCCGGAACTGCCTCGATCGCCTGGATCGCCTTGACCACGTTTGATCGCTGCTTGCATCGCTCGGACCGGTGCCGGAAGGGTCTCCGGACGCCGGTTTCTGACTGTCCGTCAGATGACGAGGCCTGTCAAGGTCACGCGAACACGACTGCGCGGCGGTACCGAAGTACCGCCGCGCAGTCGCTGTCACACCCCACGAAGCACACCCACCACGGAAGCCGGGGGCCGGCGGCGGCCCCCCTCAGCTCACCACCACAGCGGCACGAAGGACACCGCCACGTTGCTGTTGCCCTGGTTGACCGGCGAGAACGCGGAGCCGTTGACCTGCGCGGTGTTGCTCTGGTTCGTGGCACCGGAACCCACCGCGTTCTGCTGCGTGGTGGATGAGTTGCCCTTGTTGTCGTGTCCGACACCGCTGCCGACGATGCTCGCGACACCAGCGTTCGATCCGTTGTCCGCGAATCCGCCGTTGTCCGCCACCGCGACGCCACTGAAGAGCGCGGCTGCCAGCGGAAGGGCGGAGACGGCGGCGATGACGCGGGCAGTACGGATGCTTGCCATGTCAGTTCCTCCAGAACCATGCACTACGGAGCTTGAGATACGGCTTTCACCAGGGAAGTCGGCCGACCGCCCCGGCGCTGTCACGACGTCGCGAGACCAGAGTTGCCCACCGCATCCCCGGCGAACCACACCGGAAGCCGTGATTAGCACGCAAGCGTGATGACAAGTCGATAAACCCCTAGCACCACTTTTCTTCCCCGGGAACCCATAACCCCCGGCAATCCGGACACTCGCCCCTCAAGCCCCACAACAGGTGAAGCGTTCCGGCAGATTTCCGGCCAAGATCGGGAGCCCCGGCGCGTCGCGCACCGGCCAGGCCTGGCCCTCTTCCCTTCATCGAACACCAGTACGACAATGAAGCCATGGCCACCACAGACCGGCACCCCGCCGGGCACGCCACCCGGTACCCCCGGCAGGCCGCCAAACTGGCCCTCGCCCACGCCCTGTCCGCCGCCGAACGCGGCCTGGCCGTCATCCCCCTGTCCCGCGCCAAACTCCCGGCCCTGCGCTCCCCGCACCGCGACCAGCAGGGCGGCCAGCAGGGCGGCCCGCGCTGCCACGGCGAGTGCGGCCGCCCCGGCCACGGCGTGTACGACGCCTCCACCGACCCGTCCCGCATCCGCGAACTCTTCACCGCAGCCCCCTGGGCCACCGGCTACGGCATCGCCTGCGGCCTGCCCCCACACCACCTGATCGGCATCGACCTCGACACCAAGACCGGCACCGACTCCACCACCGCCCTGCGCGACCTGGCCCTCGGCCACCTCTTCACGATCCCGCCGACGGTCGTCGTCATCACCCCCTCCGGCGGCCGCCACCTCTGGCTCACCGGCCCGCCGGACGTCGTCGTCCCCAACTCGGCCGGCCGCCTCGCCCCCGGCATCGACATCCGCGGCGCGGGCGGCTACCTGGTCGGCCCCGGCTCCCGCACCGCCCACGGCGTCTACACCACCGCCCCCGGCACGGACCACCTGGCTCCGGCGCCCTGCCCCCGCGCCCTGCTGCGCCTGCTGCTCCCGCCCCCGCCACGCACCCGGGGCCCGGCGCCCACGGCCGGCGGTGCGCACGGCCGCGGCCTGGTCCAGTTCGTCCTCGCGGCGTACGAGGGACAGCGCAACACCCGGCTGTTCTGGGCGGCCTGCCGGGCCTACGAGAACGGCGTCGGCGAGGCCCTCACCGACGCCCTCGTCACGGCCGCGGTCCACACCGGCCTCACGGAACGCGAGGCCCGCTCCACGGTGGCCTCGGCGGCCCGCATGAGCCGCCGCCCTACGGCGTGAAGACCTGCTCCAGCCGGTGAATGGCCCCGTCGTCACCGACGGTGTACCGGAACACCAGTCCGGAGTCGGGATGGGCGTCCACCCAATCGATCAGCTCCTGCACCCCGATCCGCTGGTTCTCCGTGCTCTCGACGATCGGCGTGACGGCCGTGACGTACGCGCCCTGATCCATCGCCCACCGGCTGTCCTCCCCCGTCACGACGAACGGCGCCCCGTCCGTGTCCTTCCCCGGGCACCCCCAGACCCCGTGCTGGATGACGAGGTTCACCTTGTCGCCGATGCCGTCGATCTCCTCGACCCGGAAGAGGGCGATCTCGTCGGGGTCGACCTCTTCGGGGGTGGGCGGTTCGTCGGTGCAGGCAGTGGCGGCGGGAGCGGCGGGGGCGGCGGGGGGCGTGGAAGCGGCGGCGGGCTCGGCGGAGGCGCCGGCCGGGGAGGGGGTGGCGGTGGTGGCGCCGGCCGGTGTCGTGGAGGCGGCGGACGGCGAGGCGACGGTGGTGGAGGGCCCCGCGCCGGCCCCCTTGTCCGCCCCGCTGCCGGAGCTCCCCTCCTGGCACCCGGTGAGAACGACGGTCAGCGTGACACCCGCGAGCGCGACGGCAACGGATCTGAGCAGGTCGACCTTGACCTTCATCTGGGACATCCCCCTGTTCACGGGCGCCCCATCCGGCCGCCCCACGGAGCGGGACCGTAACAACGCCGCCGCCCGCCAGGCACCCCAGCAAGCCCTTGCGTCACACAGCCGGGACAAAGCCGTCACGGGGCGCGGACGGGCGTGACGGGGCAGAAGCCGGGCCACTGACGGCGACTCCGCTGATGTTGTTGTTGGTGGTGATGTTGTTGAACATGGGGATGACACCGTTGAGGCTGATCGGCAGGATCGAGCCCCCGCCGCCACCGTTCCCCCCGTCGCATCTTCGCTGGTGCCTTTGCCGCGCTGTTCGTCGTCGCCCTGGCTGTAGCACTCCTGGCCGGCCGCCGAGGGCGGGACGCCGTACGCGCCGCATACAAGTTCACCTTTGGCTGGGCGAATTGGATCACGCCCTGGCACCGTGCCCCAACCGTGCCCGACAGACCGGGGAACCACGGGGAACAGCGGTGCCCTACAGACAACGCCCATGACGACGGCCCCCGACCGTATTTCCTGGTCAGGGGCCGTCACCTGCGGTGGGTGTGGGATTTGAACCCACGGTGACATCGCTGCCACGACGGTTTTCAAGACCGTTCCCTTAGGCCGCTCGGGCAACCCACCTCCGCCACCGCCCACCTGGGGTGGAGCGGGTACAGCGTACCGGCCTCGGACGCTTCGCGGGGGGCGTGGTCCACACGGGGTCCACCGGCTCCGCTCCACTCACCAGAACGCCGCGCCGATCAGCACCTGATCTGCTGCCCCGCGTAGTGCATGCGAGCCTCGGGCCAACTGCCGGCCTCCTCACATCGAAGGGCGTCCGCCAAGCTGATCGGAGGCCGGAGTGGCACGGCGCGCCGTCGAGCGTCGCTCCTAGGACCTGTCCCTAGGCGGGCACGGCCGCACGGTCGAGGCGCTGCCGCTGGGAGTCGGTGAGCCGGAGGTCCGCCGCAGCGAGATTCTCCTCCAGATGGGCGAGCGAGGCTGTTCCGGGGATAGGCAGGACGACCGGGGAACGGGCGAGTAGCCAGGCGAGCAGGACCTGGGGGGCGGTGGCGCCGAGTTCGGTGGCGACGGTGGCGAGCGTGGAGGCCTGGCCGGAGTCGGCTGCGGTGGCGACGGGGCGCCAGGGAAGAAAGGCGATGCCGGTGGCCTCGCATGCCTCCAGAACCGACTCGTAGTCTCGGTCGAAGAGGTTGTAGCGGTTCTGTACGCTCGCGATCTCGGCGGTCTGCCGGGCCTCGGCGAGCTCCGCAGTGGTGACCTCGGACAGCCCGATGTGCCCGATCTTCCCATCCAGTTGGAGTTCTCGGAGCGCGCCAACCTGTTCGGCGACCGGAACCTTCGGGTCGATCCGGTGCAGTTGCAGGAGACCGACGCGCTCGGTCCGGAGCCGGCGCAGGCCCTGCTCGACCTGCTCGCGCAGGCTCTCCGGCCGTGCGTCGTACGCCCACCCTTCCGGCCCGCACTGGGTGACCCCGACCTTGGTGGTGATCAGCAGGTCGTCCGGGTACGGATGCAGGGCCTCGGCCAGGAGTTCCTCGTTGGCGCCCCATCCGTACAGGTGGGCGGTGTCGATCAAGGTGACGCCCAGCTCGACGGCCCGCCGGGCTACCGCGATGGCGGCTTCCCGCTCAGGGCCGGGCTCGGTCGGCAGGCGCATGGCACCGAACCCAAGCCGCGTTACCCGGTATTCGCCTCCGATGGAGAACGTGCCCGCCGTGCCCGGAGTGTCCGTTGTACCTGAAGTCATCGGTTTCCCCCTCGCCAGCTCGACGATACCTGGGGCCCGCCTGATGCGGATTCCTCGAACGCGACGCAGCAAACAACCCCCGTTTCGGGCACTGCGCGCGCCAGCCTCACCAAGCAAGTCGATGTCGAGCACCAAAGTGGCCAACCAAAACGCACCCGAAGGCCACGACGGGGCTGGACGCGAACAAGAGGACTCCGGGCCGCAAGCGGGGACTGGCCGTCGACGTCCTCCTTCAACACCCACCCCGATCAAGCGTTCCGGGTCCGTGATCTACACGAACTCCTCGGCATGCCCACCGACGACCCGGCCATGAACGTCGCCCGCAGCCGCCTCGGACGCCTCACCCGTCAAGGCTTCCTCACGCAACCTGGACGCGGCCTCTACCAGAGACGGACTTAACGCCGCTCTTCGCGGGCTGGAATCGGCACGGCCGCCGGCCGCCACTCTCGCCTGATCAACCCGAACACCCACGAGTCGGACACCTCGCCGTTCACGACGCAGTCCTCCCGCAACGTCCCTTCACGCATGAATCCGATCTTCTCCAGGACCCGGGCAGATGCCACGTTGCGCGTATCGGTCTCGGCCTGAACCCGATTCAGGTCCAGCGTGTCGAATGCCCACTGCAGCAAGGCGTGCGCGGCCTCCGTCGCGTAGCCGTGTCCCCACATCGCTTCGTCGAGGACGTAGCCCAACGACGCGCTGCGGTAGTCCGGGTTCCATCCGGTCAGACCGCACCAGCCGACGAAGGCCCCGTCAGAAGCGCGGTCGATGGCCACCCGGGCCCCGTCAGAACACCGAATATCCGGTCCCGGTCCGATCCTCACGACCAAGGCTCCGCCTACCAGCAGATCGTGCACGGCACGACTACTCCGCCTGCCCACCGACGACCCAGACATCACCCACAGCCGCCTCGCATGGAACGCGCGCAGGGAAGTGTTCCTGGCGAAGCCAGGTTCCATGCGGAAGGGGTGCCTCCCAGTGGGAGGCACCCCTTCTGACCTGCAACGTTTCTACCTGCGCGGAGGCGGTGAGATTCGAACCCGCGATGGCATCGCTGCCAGCACGGCATTCAAGACCGTTCCCTTGGGCCGCTCGGGCAACCCACCCCGCGCCGTCGATCACTCGGCGGAGCGGGTCCCGGAGTAACGGGTGGGCGCGGGCGTGTGCGGGGTTAGGACCTGTCCTAGTTGTCGCCGGTGCGGGAGCCGAGGGTGAGGTCGACCGTGTGGGACTTGCCGTCGCGCTCGTAGGTGATGGTGACCTTGTCGCCGGGCTGGTGGGTCCAGATCTCGCCGATGAGGGTGGGGCCGCTGTCGATCACCGTGTCGTCGAGCTTGATGATGACGTCACCGGGCTTGAGACCGGCCTTGGCCGCCGGGCCGCCCGACTCCACGGCGTCGGCACCGCCCGCGCCCGTGTCGGTGATCTTCGCGCCGCCCGTGGAGTCGTCCAGCGAGACGGACGCGCCGATCTTGGCGTATACCGGCTCGCCCGTCTTGATCAGCTCCTGGGCGACGTACTTGGCCTGGTTGATCGGGATGGCGAAGCCGAGGCCGATCGAGCCGGACTGGGTGGTGCCGCCGAGGCCGCCGCTGCCCGTGGACTGGATCGCGGAGTTGATGCCGATGACATTGCCCTGGGCGTCCAGGAGCGGACCGCCGGAGTTGCCGGGGTTGATGGAGGCGTCCGTCTGGAGGGCGCTCATGTACGAGGAGCTGCTGCCGGTGCCGTCGGAGGACGCGACCGGGCGGTTCTTGGCGCTGATGATGCCGGTCGTGACCGTGTTGGAGAGCCCGAAGGGGGCGCCGATCGCGATCGTGGAGTCGCCGACCGCCACCTTGTCGGAGTCGCCCAGGGTGAGGGGCTTCAGGTTCGACGGCGCGTTCTTGAGCTTGATGACCGCCACGTCGTAGCCCTGGGCGTGGCCGACGACCTCGGCGTCGTACTTCTTGCCGTCCGGGAAGGTGGCCGTCACCTTGCCGCCGTCGACCGCGTCGGCGACGACGTGGTTGTTGGTGACGATGTGGCCCTGGGTGTCGAAGACGAAGCCGGTGCCGGTGCCGCCCTCGCCGTTGCTGGACTCGGCCTCGATGGTGACCGTGCTGGGCAGCGCCCTCTGGGCGACCCCGGCGATGGTGCCCGGGTCACGCTTGACGGCGCCGCCGCTGGTGGAGGAGGACACGGTGGTCGAGCCCGTGTCGTCGTTCTTGGCGAGGGTGTAGCCGATGCCGCCGCCCAGGCCGCCGGCGACCAGCGCGGCGATCAGGAGCGCCGCGACGAGCCCGCCGCGGCCACGGCCGGACTTGGGCGCGGGCTGCTGGTAGGAGGCGCCCCAGGCGGGGCCGGTGCCGGCCCCGGCACCACCGTCACCGGCGCCGGCCGCGCCGTACGCGTGCGTGCCCGCCAGACCGGCGTCCGCGTAGGCGGGCATGGCGGGAGCGCCGGCATCCGCGTAGGCGGGTGCCGCGGGGGCGCCGGCCTCGGTATAGGCGGGCGTGGCGGGTGGCTGGGCGGACCAGCCGCCGTCCGTGGCGGTCGCCTGAGGAGTCGCCGGGGCCGGCGGCGGCCAATCGGCCGCTGCGGCCGGCACGGTGGGCGGCGGCCAGTCGCCCTCGGGAGCCGCGACCGGGGCGGCCGGCGTCGTCGGGAGCGGGGTCGTGGGAGCGCCCGCGTCGGGCGCGGGCGTCTGCGGGGCGGCCGAGGGAGTTTCCACCGGCACGGGGGGTGCGGACGGGGCCGGGGGTACCGGGGTGCCCTCGTTGGTGCCCTCGTTCTCGGTGCTCACAGCTCTTCTCCTCGATCCACGGCTGTTGTCGGTCGCACTAGGTCACGCCCGTTCACGCTTGTCGTCGACCCGGCGCGCTGGCAGCTGTGCGTGTGCTTTTGTACGTCTCAGCTTTTCCCACGGGCCGTCAGAGCACCATAAGCGGTGCCTGTGGGTCCATGGCGATTCTTTATATGGGTTATTCGACGCAATCCGTACGCTTCCGCGAAACATCTCAGGGGCTTCTCAGACAGCCGGCGGGTGGCACCATGTCGCGGTGACCCACGCACGCCCACATCGCATTCAAGTCGTCGCCCACCGCGGAGCCTCCGAAGAGGCACCCGAGCACACCCTGGCCGCGTACCGGAAGGCCATCGAGGACGGCGCCGACGCCCTCGAGTGCGATGTCCGGCTGACGGCCGACGGCCATCTCGTCTGTGTGCACGACCGCCGCGTCAACCGTACGTCCAACGGCCGCGGTGCCGTCTCCGCCCTGGAACTGGCCGACCTCGCGGCACTCGACTTCGGTTCCTGGAAGACCCGGGAGGCCCGCGAGGCCTGGCGGGCGCGGGACGAGGAGCCGGACTGGGAGTTCCGCCCCGAGGACCGCGAGGACACCTCCGTACTGACCCTGGAACGCCTGCTGGAGCTGGTCTCCGACGCGGGGCGCCGGGTGGAGCTGGCGATCGAGACCAAGCATCCGACGCGCTGGGCCGGGCAGGTGGAGGAGCGGCTGCTGGTGCTGCTGAAGCGGTTCGGCCTGGACGCGCCGGCCTCGGCGGCCGAGTCGCCGGTACGGATCATGAGCTTCTCGGCGCGTTCGCTGCACCGCGTGCGTGCCGCCGCGCCGACCCTGCCGACGGTCTATCTGGTGCAGTTCCTCTCGCCGCGACTGCGGGACGGACGGCTGCCGGCGGGGGTGCGGATCGCGGGCCCGTCGATCCGGATCGTGCGCAACCACCCGGCGTACGTCGAGCGCCTGAAGCGGGCCGGGCACCAGGTGCACGTGTGGACGGTGAACGAGCCCGAGGACGTCGACCTCTGTGTCGAGTTGGGCATCGACGCGATCATCACCAACCGCCCGCGCGCGGTACTGCGCCAACTGGATCGGTGATCCGTCTCACATCGGTCCGGACGGCACCTCACCCGGCCCACGGGTAACTCAGGCCTCACACATGCCTCACACCCCCTTGACCCCATGCCAACCCTCCTCCATCCTCCAAATCGGCCACATCGATGAAATTCAGCCATGCGCTCACAGGGAGTGCTCCGGCGCGTTCGCTCCGTATTCGATCGTTGCGAGTGCGTCGCCGGACCTGGATTGGCCGGTTTCCGGTACAGGCCAATGGGGCATCCACACCGTGGCGTGGGGCGAAGGAGGTCTCGGGGGTGGCGTTGGTGGTGGCACAGGAGGTGCCCACGTCGTCGAGCATGGCCGTAGCCCATGGCCCTGCGGGCGTGGGGAAGGCGAGACACCGCATGCGCGATCAGCTGCGCGAGGGCGGGGTGTCGGAGGCGGTCATCGACGACGCCGTACTGATCCTTTCCGAACTGCTGAGCAACGCGTGCAAACACGGCCGGCCCCTGGGCGACGCCCTGGCCGGGGACGGTGACGTCCGGGCCGCGTGGCGCGTGGATCCCGGCGGCCGGCTGGTCGTCGAGGTGACCGACGGCGGCGGACCGACCCGCCCGGCCCCGGCCACCCCGTCCGTCACCGCGCACGGCGGCCGCGGGCTGAACATCATCACCGCGCTCGCCGACGACTGGGGCGTACGCGACAACGCCCGCGGCGAGGTCACGGTGTGGGTCCTGGTCCACACGGACGTCCACGATCCCGACGCGGGCTGCCGCCGCGACGACTTCGCCTCCCGGGTCGCGGCCCCGGCGGTGTCGTCCATCCCGGGGCTGGACTTCGCGGACGTGTTCGACGACATGGACTAGCGCCGCCTGTCCGGGCCTTGGGCCCTGGCCTTGGGCGGCCCTGGCCTTGGGCCTGGAGGGCGGCCAAGGCACGGACATCGGCCGAGCCACGGAGGGCGGCCAAGGCACGGACATCGGCCGAGCCACGCACGCCGGCCAAGGCACGGACATCGGCCGAGCCACGCACGCCGGCCAAGGCACGGACATCGGCGGCCTCATGGAGACACCGGCCAAGGCACGGACGCCGGGCGAGGGATGAATGTCGGCCAAGGAATGACGTCGGCCGAGGGATGAACCCCGTTGTCCACAACCCGTGCGTTGTCCACAGGTTCCCGTGACTTCGCGTGCGAACGGCTAGGCTCCCGCCCGTACCAGACGAGCCGTACCCGGGAGACACCCAGATGGCCAAGAAGCGACCCCAGACGAAGGCCGGCCGGCCGCAGCTCAGCGACGGAGAGATCCCGGTCGTCGGCGCCCGGGAGCCCTGCCCGTGCGGCAGCGGCCGCCGCTACAAGGCCTGCCACGGCCGGGCCGCCGCGCACGCCGCGACCGAGCTGGTGCAGCGCCCCTTCGAGGGGCTGCCGGGCGAGTGCGACTGGGTGGCGCTGCGCGAGCTGGTGCCGGCGGCCACGGTCGAGCTGAAGCTGAAGGACGGTCTGCCCGAGGGCGTCCCGTCGGTCACGCTCGCCACGGTCCTGCCGATGGCATGGCCCGCGCTGCGCCGCGACGACGGCTCGGTGCTGCTCGGCCTCCAGAACGACACGCCGTCCGGCGACATCAGCCGCGACCTGGCCGACACCCTCCAGCGAGCCCTGGAGGCGACGCCGGGCACCCCGGTGCAGGCCCGCCGCTCGCCGGCCGACGGCCCCCGGATGCAGGATCTCCTCGACGCCGAAGGCGCGTTCGAGCCAGTTGTGCACAGCGGCTTCGAGTTCTGGGTCCCGGACCCGGAGAACGCCGCTCCGGACGTGGCCGCCTCCCTGGAGCGGGCCAACGCGGCGGCGATCCCGACCGTGAAGCTGACCGGGGTGGACGCCGCGTACTGGTGCGAGACGCCCGACAAGAACCACCTGCGCTGGGTCATGCCGCACCCCGAGGAGCGGCTTCTGGACGCGCTCGCGCGGCTGCACGCGGCGGGCCGTTCCAGCCTCGGTGAGGGCACGCGCCTGGTGGGCTCGTTCCGGGCGCACGGCCTCACGGTGCCGGTGTGGGATCTCCCGAGCGGGGTCTCGGCGGACGACGTGGAGAAGCCGGCGGCCGAGTTCGCCGAGCGTCTCGCGGCCGCCCTGGCCTCGGACGCGCCGCTCACCGCGGACGAGCGCCGGGCCCGCGGCGGGCTCACCAACCGACAGGTGACGCTCAGCTGAGGCACAGCCGGGAGACAGGGTCCGGCTGACCGGTCGGTCAGCCGCACGGCCCCTTGGACGAAGTGACTCCGCTCACAACTCCCGCCCCCGCAAGGCGAGTCGGCGCCGAAAACCGCCGACCAGGGGGTGTCCGAAAGCCCGATGAAACCGCGAGATCGAATTTGCTTGGAGCCGATCTCTTGTTACCGTTTCATTAGCCCGGTTGCTGGTGCATCCCCCGTCGCCAGCAACCGGGTTTTTCCGTGCCCGGCCGGCCTCGCGGTTCGCCGCCGCACCGGGCCGACGTCAACTGCCGGTGTCCGCTCAGGAGTTGCTGCCCGAACGCAGCAGCAGCGGCCCCTCGCCCGTCGCCCCGGCGAACTCTGTGACCGCCGAGTAGGCGTCCAGCGCACCCCGGGTCCGCTCACGGGGCGTCTCGCAGGCGTCGGGCTCGTCCTCGGCGCCCACCGCGCACCGCATCTGCACCGTGCGCCCCTCGGGCCCCATGAGGCTCAGCACGGCCTTCAGGGCGCGGCCGGTGGCGTTGCGGTAGTAGGTGCGCGCCCAGGTGTCCTCACCCTGGGTGAGGACACAGGTCTGCGCCTCGACGCCGTCGGGGGAAGTGAGTTCGGGACCGCAACGGGCGGCGGTGGCCAGCCCGAGGCCGAGCACCAGCGGTGAACCGGAGGGCTCGACGGGGGGCGCCTTGGGATCCGTACGGCCGGCCGCGCCCTCGGCACCGGCATCCGCGGCACGGGCATCCGCAGCACCGGCATCCGCGGCCTCGGCATTCTTGAGGTCGCCGGCATCCGACGCCGGCGATCCCCCCGACACCCCCGCCCCGCCCGCCACGCCCGCCGCGGCCCCCGACCGTACGGCCGATCGCACGGCAGCCCGCCCTTCGTCCCCCACGGAGCCCAGGGAGCCCGGGGACCCCGCGGAAGCCATGGCCAGAGGCAAGGCCAGCGCGCAGGTCACCGCGCCGCCGAGGGCAACGAGACGAAGGTTCATACGCGGAAGATAAGGGGCGGCCCCGGTTGTCCCGTCCGGCGCGCGCCCGACACCCCTACAACTCGGGGGCGCTCACACCCGTACGAGTGAGGGCGTCGACGACGGCGTCCACCACGGCCTCGACGTCGGGCACCCAGGGGGAGGCGGAGCCGGGGAGCGGGGCGCGTTCCCAGCGGATGTCGCCGCGGCCGGTCTCGGACGGGGGCAGGGCGATGTAGCCGCCCTCGCCGTGGAAACGCAGGGAACCGGGGACGAAGTCCTTGGTGTAGAGCAGTTCGCCCAACTGCTCCATGGAGTACGGCCGGACGAGGATCGACCAGCGGGTGGGCGAGGCGACGACCGGGCCGAGGCGCATGCCCTTGCGGTCCAGCGCCACGAGCGCGCGGGACGCGGCGAGGGCGGGGAGGCTGACCGCGCACGGGGCCGTGCCGCCGGTGGCCAGGATGATCGGCGCGGTCGGTCGGTTGCTCCACCACCAGCGCACCATGCGCGGGTCGGCGGTGGCCGCGAGGAGGCCGGGGTCGAAGGGATGAGCGCCGGGCACCGTGCACTCCGGGTCGGGGCAGCCGCAGCGGGACGTGCTCCGCTGGTCCGCCGTCACACCCGGGAGAACGGGCCACTGCCATTCCGTCGCGAAGGCCAGGGCCGAGTCGATCAACTCAGGCCCCGCGTCACTGCGCTGGGACAGGAGCCTGCGTCGCTTTCCGAGGATCTCGCGCATGAGCGCTCGTTCCTTTCCGTTGCACCGCTGGCAACACCGTGGGCCACATCACACCATGTGTCGATCACTTCACTGTGCGTACCTATTGGCGCATCACACCCCTGTGCGCGACAGGGGGATCCCCTAGAGGCCGGGCGACGGCTGCTTCCGCGGCCACTCCGTCCGACTTGCGTCCATCTAAATCATGGGCATGGCGTGGGGTGGCGAAGTCTGGCGTTTTGCCGTGCCGTGTATTTCTCTCCGCCTCCGCCACGGGAGGATGGGGCACGGTCGTCGGTGGTTAGGACGCCCGGGTCGGTCACCAGGTTCCGGGTGGCCCCCGACGACCCCTGGTCCTTACCGAGTACGTACCCATCACGACCGCTGTGACGCTCTGTGGAGCAAGGCCAGTCGACCGCAAACACCCGTTACCCGAGTCAGTTTTAAGCCAACTTTGCTATTTCGCAAGGGGGCCGGAAGGGCATGCCTCATTCCCCCCAAAGGCCCCACGGACACCAGCAATCCCGGCAGGACAATGCTGGACATCCCCTTACGAGTGCGTGTACATGTGGAGACACTGCTAGCGGCGCAGATTGACATGGGGGTTTGCGATGCTTTTGAGCAATACGCTCCGGTCCGAGAGCCGGATGCCATGAACGCCCCTCACCCTCCGAAAGTGGCTGGAATCGATTCAACGGTTCCCTCGCCCGCACACACTGTCGCGCCCGCGCCCGCGCCCCCGGGCGCCCCATCGGTCCCCGCGGTCTCCACCGGCCCCGGAGCGCTGCTCCAGGACCGGCTGGCCGGCTGGGTGTCGGACCTCACGACGCTCCACGAACTCACCGAGCGCCTGGCCCGCACGGACGCGCTGCCCGACGCCCTCCAGGAGCTGCTGCGCGCCGGAGCCGCCCTCGTGGGCGCCCGGCGCGGTCTCGTCGCCCTGGAGCCGGCCGACGGACTCGGCCCCGACACCACGATCGGCCTGGGCCTGGGCCGCGCGGACCTCGGCCACATCGAGACCGTGCCGCGCAGCGCCCTCTCCTTCGGGCGGATCCTCGACGGCCTGCCCGGCGCCGAGGGCGAGATCGCCGAGCCCGACCTGCTGGCCGAGGACGGCCTGGATCCCCGTCACCGCGAGGTCGCCGCCCGGCTCGGCTACGCCGCGAGCTACGCGCTGCCCCTCGTCGCCGAGGGCGCGAAGGGCCGGCTGGGCGCGGCCGTGTGGCTGTACGACGAACCCGCCGAGCCGGCCGAGCGCCGGCGCCACCTGGTGGGCCTGTACGTCCGCCACGCCGCCGAGCACCTCGCGCGGCTGCTGGAGGTCGAGCGCACGCGCGCGGCCATGGCGACGATGGCCGAGGAGCTGCTGCCGTCCCGGCTGCCGAGGGTGGCCGGTGTCCAGCTCGCGGCCCGGCACCGTACCGGCCCGCGCGGGGGCGGCGACTGGTACGACGCGCTGCCGCTGCCGGACGCGGCCCTGGGCCTCGCCGTCGGGTCGGTCACCGGCTCCGGGCCGAGTGCCGTCGCCGCGATGGGCCGGCTGCGCGCCTCCCTGCGCGCGTACGCCGTGATGGAGGGCGAGGACCCAGTCGCCGTCCTGTCCGACCTGGAGCTGCTGCTGCGGCTGACCGAGCCCGCCCGCTCCGCGACCGCGCTGTTCGCCTACTGCGAGCCCGCCCTGCGCAAGATCACCCTGGCCGGTGCCGGGCACTGCCCGCCGCTGCTGGTCGGCGAGCGGCGCACGGAGTTCGTGGAGACCTCCGTCTCCGCGCCGCTGGGCATGCTGGCCTGCTGGGAGGCGCCGAGTGTGGAGCTGGAGGCCGAGCCCGGCGAGACGGTCCTGCTCTACAGCGACGGTCTGCTGCACCGCACCGGCGACCCCGCCGACCGCGCCTTCGCCCGGCTGCACGCGGCCGCCTCGGGGGTGCCGAGGGCGCTGCGGCACGACCCCGGCGCGATCGCCGACCACGTGCTGCGCACGGTCCTGCCGGACGGCCTGGCCGACCGGGACAGCGCGGAGGACGTGGTGCTGCTGGCGGCGCGTTTCGAGTGACCGGCCGGTGACAGGACCTTCCCCTCTGGACCTCCTTACGTACGACCGTACGATGGAGGGGGTCCAGTGCCGTATCGAGGAGGAAGACCGTGGCCGACGAGCTCACCCCGGCAGCGTCCGATTCCGCTGCTCCCGCAGCGGGCCCGGAAGCTGAGGCCGAGGAGCCGATCAAGCAGCGCAAGAACGGCCTGTACCCGGGCGTGTCCGACGAGCTGGCCGAGAACATGAAGTCCGGCTGGGCCGACACCGAGCTGCGGGACCTGGCGCCGATCGCCCAGGCCGCCGAGACCGCCGCCCGCCGGGCCGCGCTCTCCGCGCGCTTCCCGGGCGAGCGCCTGGTGATCCCCGCCGGCAACCTGAAGACCCGCTCGAACGACACGGAGTACGCCTTCCGCGCGTCCGTCGAGTACGCCTACCTCACCGGCAACCAGACCGAGGACGGCGTCCTGGTCCTGGAGCCCCGGGGGGAGGGCCACGAGGCGACGATCTACCTGCTGCCGCGCTCCGACCGCGAGAACGGCGAGTTCTGGCTCAACGGCCAGGGCGAGCTGTGGGTCGGCCGCCGCCACTCCCTCACCGAGGCCGAGAAGCTGTACGGCCTCCCCGCCTCCGACGTGCGCAAGCTCGCCGACGCCCTGCGCGAGGCCACCGGCCCGGTCCGGGTCGTGCGCGGCCACGACGCCGGCCTCGAGGCCGCCCTGACCGACAAGGTCACCGGCGAACGCGACGAGGAGCTGCGCGTCTTCCTCTCCGAGGCCCGGCTGGTCAAGGACGACTTCGAGATCGGCGAGCTGCAGAAGGCCGTCGACTCCACGGTCCGCGGCTTCGAGGACGTCGTCCGGGTGCTCGACAAGGCGCAGGCCACCTCCGAGCGCTACATCGAGGGAACGTTCTTCCTGCGCGCGCGGGTCGAGGGCAACGACGTCGGCTACGGCACCATCGCCGCCGCCGGCCCGCACGCCTGCACGCTGCACTGGGTGCGCAACGACGGCCCGGTCCGCCCCGGCGACCTGCTCCTGCTGGACGCGGGCGTCGAGACGCACACGTACTACACCGCCGACGTCACGCGCACGCTGCCGATCGACGGCCGCTTCACCGAGATCCAGAAGAAGATCTACGACGCGGTGTACGACGCCCAGGAGGCCGGTATCGAGGCTGTCCGGCCGGGCGGCAAGTACCGCGACTTCCACGACGCCGCGCAGCGCGTGCTGGCCGAGCGGCTCGTCGAGTGGGGCCTGGTCGAGGGGCCGGTGGAGCGGGTCCTGGAGCTGGGTCTCCAGCGCCGCTGGACGCTGCACGGCACCGGTCACATGCTCGGCATGGACGTCCACGACTGCGCCGCCGCGCGCGTGGAGTCGTACGTCGACGGCACGCTGGAGCCGGGCATGGTGCTCACCGTCGAGCCCGGCCTGTACTTCCAGGCCGACGACCTGACCGTGCCGGAGGAGTACCGGGGCATCGGCGTCCGGATCGAGGACGACATCCTCGTCACGGCGGACGGCAACCGGAACCTCTCGGACGGGCTGCCGCGCCGGTCCGACGAGGTCGAGGCGTGGATGGCCACGCTCCAGGCCTGAGATTCGGCTGATACGGATGGCCGGGTACCGGTGGGTGCCCGGCCATCCGTATGCCTGGTGTGCCTGACGCCTGGTGCCTTCTGGCTACTGCCTGATGCCTGCCCCCTGCGGGGTCAGGGGCAGGGAGTCCACGAACAGCGCGCCCGCCAGCAGGCCCGCGCTGCCGCGTGGGCTCCACGCGCGCGCGTGGAGATCGGCGTCGAAGGCGGCCAGCGCCTCGCGGCCGGCCGGCGTGGCCGCCCCTCCCACGTCCAGGACGCCCCGGGCGCCCGCCTGGACATGGCGCAGGCCCAGCGGGCCCGCGGTGTGCAGGAGTTCGGTGTCCTGGAGCGTGGACATCACGGTGAGCAGGGCGTCGAGCCTCGCCTCGGCCTCGCCCGCGCCGGCGGAGCGTGCCTTGGTCAGGGCGTCCAGGGCCCGCCGTACGTGCGGGAACCCGGCGCGCGCCTCGCCCCGGGCGCCCGCGGCGCCGTACTTCGCGGACACCGTCGAACCGCGGGAGGGCCGCCGTGGCGCGCCCTTGTCCGGGTGCGCGGCGATCCGCTTGGCGGTCGCGGCGACCTCGGCGCCCCGCGCGCGGGGTTCGAGGGCGGCGGCCGCGACCAGCAGGCCGAGCGTCCACAGGGCGCCCCGGTGGCCGCCGCCGGCCAGGCCCACCGAGTGTTCGGTGCACCGCCCGATCGCGCCCAGCTCGGCCCGGAGCCGGGGCGTGGCCTCGCCGGTGCGGCGGGCGGCGGCGGCCATCGCCGCGAGGCCGGGGGCGAGCGCCTTCGCCGACCAGCGCATCCCGCGGTGGTCGCGGCGGGTGACCCGGGCGGCGAGGTCACGGGGGTCGGGCAGGCCCGGCTTGGGAGCCAGGGCCAGCTGACCGGTCAGCGCGGCCACGGCGGCCTGCGCGAGCACGTCGTCCGCACGGCCCGTCATGGCCGTGCCTCCTCACGGCTGCACATGGCCGTGCCTCAGGAGGACGCCGTCGCGGTGGGGGCGTCGCTCGGCGGGGTGCCCGTCGGAGCGTCGCCCGGGGGCGTGCCGCCCTCGCCGCCGCCGCTGCCCGCGCCGGTGTTCTCCGCGTCCGGGTCGATGCCCAGGGTGAGGAAGCCCTTGTAGCCCTTGGACGGGTCCTTCTTGTGCACGGCCTCGAGGGTCAGCAGGCCGCTGGAGGCGCCGCCGCCGTCGTAGACCATGTCGTTGTCGAGGGTGGTGTAGCTGCCGGAGTGCCGGGAGTAGGGCTCCAGGGTGAAGATCTCCTCGGCGATCGCGTCGTCGAAGAAGAACTGGCCGGTGTAGTTGATCTTGCCGCCCTCGTAGGTGCCGTCCTCCTTCTCGCCGCCGGTGTGCACCTTGACGTGGATGTGGCAGGTGCGGGGCGTGTACCAGCCGGGGAAGATCGTCTCGAACTTGACGACCCCGTTGGCGTTGGCGACCTGGTAGCCGCGCAGGTAGGTGCTGTCGTTCGCGGGGGAGCCGTCCTCGCTCTCGGCGGGGGCCGAGCCGCCGGGGTTGGCGGTGGTGTAGCCGGAGTAGTAGCCCCAGGCGTCGCAGTGCCAGATCTCGACGGCGGCGCCCTTGACCGGGGTGCAGCCGTCGGTGGCGTCGACGACGGTGAGACGCAGGGTCAGCGGGACGCCGCTCTTGCCCTCGGTGATGTCCTTGCGCACCAAGGCACCGTCGAGGTAGTAGGGCCCTTCCGTGACGCTCGACATCAGCGTCATGCACGCGCCGCTGGTCGAGGTGGCCGACGCCGTCGCGGTCGCCTCGGTCCCCACGGTGGTGTCGGCGAACGCCGACTGGTAGCCGACGACGGCGAGTCCGCCGGCCGCGACCGTGCCGCCGGTCACCACGAGGGCGCGGCGCCGGGTGATGGAGGTGTCTTTGTGGTTTCCCGTCATGACCAGGAAGTTAGGAACGCCGTCCGTCAGGCTCCTGGGGAGACGCTGAGAGGAGCCTGTGAGTGCTGAGGAAGCTGAAGTCCGCTGTCCTGCCGGGCGCTCCGACGGATCGTCAGACGGCCATGAGCGGCGCGTCCTTGCGCCACTTGAGGATCTTGTCGAAGCTCACCACGGCCCCGTCGCGCCCCGGCTTGTTGCCGATGTGGACGTGGTCGGCGAGTTCCTGGATGAGGTGGAGGCCACGGCCCTCCTCCGCGTGGACGGGAGCCGCGGAGCGGCTGGGGCGCCCGGCGGTGAACCCGGGGCCCGAGTCGGCGACCTCGATCCGGCACTTCTCGCCGTCGAGGTAGGCGGTGACCCGGTACGCCTCCGATCCGCCGCCGCGCCCGGTGTCCCCGCCGTGCTCGACGGCGTTGGCGCAGGCCTCGCTGAGGGCGACGGAGAGGTCGTAACTGACGTCGGGATCGACGCCGGCCGTCTCCATGGTGCCGAGGAGCAGACGGCGGGCGAGCGGAACACTCGCGGCTTCGCGCCGCAGATGGAGTGACCACCAGATGCTCATGCTCCAGCCTCCTGGCTGCGGCTCGACATACCGATACGTATTGCCGCTGAGGCACCGGTGTAAGCGCGAATTCCACGTGATGCCGCCCATATGGGGGATGCGCCGAAGGCGGGAATCGGTGTATGTGGGGCGCAGGGGGTATCAGTCGTACCAGTCGCCCCAGAAGTGGATCATGGGATGATCCGTCCGGTCTCGGGCAGTCCCCGGGAGTCCCCGCGAGTCCCCTGGAGCCATGCGGAATGTTGCGGACCTGCCGTATGGCGGTCGTCGGCCCAGTGCGATGATGAGCCCGCCATGACTGCCCCCCACCCGCGCGCGGCGCGCCTCCGAGACGAGCGCCCCGGTGGCGCGCGTTCCGGAGCCGGCCCCCGGCTGCTGCGGGCCGCGGTGTTCGCCGCGGTCTGTGTCGTGCTGGCCGCGGCCGGGCACACCATGGCCGCCTGCACCGCCGTTCCGCTGTGGACGCTCGGCGCGGGGTTCCTGGGCACCCTCGCGGTCGTGGCGCCGCTCGCCGGGCGCGAGCGCTCGCTGCCGTGCGTCGCCGCGCTGCTCGCCGTCGGACAGGGCACGCTGCACACCCTGTTCGGGCTCGGGCAGCACGCTACGGCCACCGCGACCACCGCCACCGCGTCCACCACCACGGCCCTCACGGACGCCGAACTGGTGGCGCGGGCCGCCCGGCTGGTCTGCGGGGCCACGGCGGCGGCGCTCAGCCCCGCACAGGCCCAGAAGCTCCTGATCGACGCCCGGCTCTACCCGGGCGACACCGACCCGGGCGCGATGAGCGGCATGGACTCCATGCACCATCCGGCCGACGCGCTGTCCACCGCCGCCGGTTCGACGATGTCGCTGCTGCCGTCCCTGCCCATGCTGCTCGGCCACCTTCTCGCGGCCCTCGCCGCCGGCTGGCTGCTGCGGCGCGGTGACGCGGCCCTGCGGCGGCTGATCGAGCTGTCGGCGCACGGCGTGGCCGAGGGGGCGTCCGTACGGTCCCTGCGCGCGGCGCTCGCACTGGTGCGCGCGCTGCTCGCCGGGCTGCCCGTCACGCCCACGACGGGTCCGCGCACTTCGCGCACCGCGCTGCTCGCACCGGCCGAGCCGCCTACCACCGCACTCCAGCACACGGTGATCAGGCGCGGCCCGCCGGCCGCCGGGGTTCTCGTCCTCGCTGCCTGACGCGACACGACCGGCACTCCACCACACGGGGGGGCGGACCGCTGTCGTGCGGCACGCGCGCGTGCGTGTCTTTCTGCGCTTGTCTCAGCTCTCTCAGCGCATCTCTCTACGCACGCCCCTCACCGTCGAAACCTCACTCGGAGTGGAGTGCTCACTGTCATGAAGGCCTCTCGTATCGCCGCCGCCACCGTCGTCGCCGGTCTCGCCGTCCTCGGCGTGTCCTCGCCCGCCCTCGCGCACGTCTCCGTCCAGCCGGAGGGCACGGCCGCCAAGGGCGGTTACGCGGTCGTCGACTTCAAGGTCCCCAACGAGCGTGACAACGCCTCGACCACCAAGCTCGAGGTGACCTTCCCGACCGACCACCCGCTGGCCTCCGCCATGCCGGAGCCGATCAACGGCTGGAAGATCCAGGTCACCAAGGCCACCCTCGACAAGCCGATCGAGCTGCACGGCAAGCAGATCTCCGAGGCCGTCTCCAAGATCACCTGGACCGCCACCGGCAAGGGCATCGAGGCCGGCTTCTTCCAGAAGTTCCCGGTGTCCGTCGGCACGCTCCCGGAGGACACCGACGAACTCGTCTTCAAGGCGATCCAGACGTACTCCAACGACGAGGTCGTGCGCTGGATCGAGGTGCAGGAGGACGGCGCGGAGGAGCCGGAGAACCCGGCACCCGTGCTCGCCCTCTCCGCCGCCTCCGAGGACGGCCACCACGGCACGAGCGCCGAGGAAGCCTCCGACGAGTCCGCCGACGACGCGAAGGCGGCCGCCGCGACGACCGAGGCCTCCGCCGAGACCGACAGCAGCGACACCACCGCCCGGGTCCTCGGCGTGGTCGGCATCGTCGTCGGCGCCGCGGGTGTGGCGTACGGCGTGCTGGCCGGGCGCCGGCGCGCGACCACCGACGCCTGATCCGGCCTCGCCCGGCAGCCTGACCTCGCCCGGCCCTGCCCGACTTGGCCTGACCTGGCCCGACCTTGCCCGACCTGGCCTGGCCCGACCTGCGGCCGGAACCGGCACCGGCACCGCCCGGTGCCAGCCCGTCCACGGTGCGCGCCGGGGGCGTACAGCCCGTCCGTACACCCCCGGCGCCCGCCGGAGTTCACACATCTGGGACATTTCTCTATGCGCAAGAAGACGTTCGCCGCGGCGGCGCTGCTCGCCGCCGCCACCCTCACCCTCTCCGCCTGCGGCACCGGCGGCGGGGACAGCGACGGCAGCCCCGTCGCCGCGGTCTCCGCCGAGTCCTCGCAGTCGAACGTGACCGTGCTGGACCAGCCGTTCACCAAGCCGGACCTGGTGCTCACCGACACCGAGGGCAAGAGCTACGACCTCCGCGAGCAGACCAAGGGCCACCCCACGCTGGTCTACTTCGGCTACACCAACTGCCCCGACGTCTGCCCGCTGACGATGAACAACATCGCCGTCGCCAAGAAGCAGCTGCCGAAGGCGGAACAGGACGCGCTGCGGATCGTGTTCGTCACCACCGACCCCGACCGTGACACCGCGGCGGCGCTCGGCAAGTGGCTCAAGGGCATCGACCCCGAGGTCGTCGGTCTGACCGGCGAGTTCGACACCATCCAGGCCGCCGCGCGGACCCTCGGCATCTCCGTCGAGCCACCGCACAAGGACAAGAACGGCAAGCTGGTCTCCACCCACGGCACCCAGGTCATCGCCTTCTCCCCGAAGACCGACGGCGGCTACCTGCTCTACAACGAGGAAGCCACGGTCGACGAGTACACCGAGGACCTCCCCAAGATCATCAAGGGGCAGAACCCGTGAGGTCCGTGGCATCCGTGCGGCCTCTCGCCGTGTCCACCGCGGTGATCACCGGGACCGCGCTGCTGCTGGCGGGCTGCGGCTCGGACGCGGACTCCACCGCCGAGTTGTCCGTGCGCTCCGCCTACATACCGCAGCCGGTCTCCGACACCATGGCCGCCGGCTTCCTCACCATCGTCAACAAGGGCGGGGCGAAGGACGAGCTGACGTCCGTCACCAGCACCGCCGCGGGCAGCGTCACCCTCCACGAGACCGTCGGCTCGTCCATGGAGCAGGTCGGCTCCCTCGACGTCCCCGCGCACGGTCAACTCGTGTTCAAGAGCGGTGGAAGCCATCTGATGTTCGAGAAGCTGAAGCGCAAGCCTGTGCGGGGAGAGACGGTGACCGTCGAACTGCACTTCGCCGCGTCCGACCCCCTGAAGGTCGAGATCCCGGTGGAGTCCGCCGTGTACAACCCCAAGACCGGCCACTGAGGGAGGGACCACCGTGAGGCAGACCATCGCCCCCCGCGTCCGGATGTTCGTGCTGCTGTTGCTGGCGGTCACCGGCGCGCTCCTGGCCGGCGCCGGACCGGCCTCCGCGCACGCCGCGCTGACCGGCAGCGACCCCGCGCAGGGGGTGGTGGTCGACAAGGCTCCCACGCAGGTGACGCTGACCTTCTCCGAGACCGTCTCCATGAACGACGACTCGCTGCGCGTCCTCGACCCCAAGGGCGCCCGGGTCGACGACGGCAAACCGTCGAACGCCAGCGGCTCGTCGTACGCGGTCCGGCTGCACTCGGGGCTGCCCGACGGCACGTACACCGTGACCTACCAGGTGGTGTCCGCCGACAGCCACCCGGTCGCCGGCGCCTACACCTTCTCCATCGGCGCGCCCTCCCAGACCAGCGTCTCGGTGTCCGACCGGGAGGCCGGCGGTGGAGTCGTCGGCTGGCTCTACGGCTTCGGCCGGTACGTCTCGTACGCCGGGTTCATCGTGCTGACCGGCGGGGCCGCCTTCGTGCTGGCCTGCTGGCAGCGTGGGACCGGGGTGCGGGCGGTGCAGCGGCTCGTCGTCTCCGGCTGGGTCGCGATCACCGCGGCCACCCTGTTCCTGCTGCTCCTGCGCGGCTCCTACACGGGCTCCGGGAAGCTCGGTGACGTCTTCGACCTGGAGCTGCTCGGCCAGGTCCTGCAGACCAAGACGGGCGCGGCCCTGGTCTCCCGGCTGATGCTGCTCGCCGCGGCCGCCCTGTTCATCGCCGTGCTCTTCGGCGCCTATGACAAGCGGGAAGCCGAGGAGAAGCGGGACCTGACCTTCGGGCTCGCCATCGGCGGGACCGTGGTGGCCGCCGGGCTCGCCGCCAGCTGGGCCATGGCCGAGCACGCCTCCACGGGCATCCAGCCGGGCATCGCCATGCCGGTCGACGTGCTCCATCTGCTGGCCGTCGGCACCTGGCTGGGCGGGCTCACCGCGCTGCTGGTCGCCCTCTACCGGGCACCCGCGGACCGGCCCGTCGAGGCGGCCGCCGTCCACCGCTTCTCGCAGGTCGCCTTCGGCAGTGTGCTCACCCTGGTCGCGACCGGCATCTACCAGTCCTGGCGTCAGCTCGGCTCCTGGTCCGCCTTCACCGACACCCGCTACGGGCAGCTCCTCCTCGGGAAGATCGGCCTGGTGGCCCTGCTCGTGGGCATCGCGTGGATCTCCCGCCGGTGGACCTCGCACCTGGCGGATACGACGGTGAAGGCGGCGGTACGGTCCTCCGCGCCCGAGAAGGAGCACGTCACGGCGTCGGCCGGAACCGGCGAGGGCGGTGCCAAGAGCACCAAGGCGGCCGCCGCGAGCACCGACGCCTCCGAAAGCACCGACGCCACCGGGGGTACGGAGGCGGACGGGAGCACCGAGGCGGGCGGGAAGCAGGACACCGAGCGGGCCGCCCAGCTCGCCCGGCAGCGGGCCGCCGTGGAATCGACGCGGCAGAAGCGGCTGCGGGACGGCGACCAGAACCGCTTCGGGCTGCGCCGCTCGGTGCTCGCCGAGGCGGGCGTCGCCGTCGTCCTCCTCGCCGTCACCACCGCGCTGACCTCGACCGAGCCGGGCCGTACCGAGCAGGACGCCGCCAAGGCCGCCGCGGCCTCGTCGTCGTCCTCGTCGTCGTCCTCGTCCTCCTCGGCGGACTCCGCGTCCGGGGCGCTGACGCTGGACATGACCTTCGACACCGGGGGCACCGACGGCAAGGGCGTCGTCAGCGTCGACCTCGACCCCGCACGGGTCGGCGCCAACGAGATGCATGTCTATGTGACCCGGCCCAACGGCCGCGGCTTCGACGTCCCCGAGGTGAAGGTCGCTTTCACCCTCGAAGCCAAGGACATCGGGCCGCTGCCCGTCATTCCCGACCACATCACCACCGGCCACTGGTCGGCGACCGGAGTGCAGATCCCCATGGCCGGCGAGTGGAAGATCGCCGTGACCGTGCGGACCTCCGACGTCGACCAGGTGACCGTCTCCAAGAACGCGCAGATCGGCTGACCAGCACCATGCCCGACCAGTCCCATCCCGAGGTCCGTACGCCCGAGGCCACCCCCGCCCAGGCCCCCTCCCCCGAGGCCGAGGGCCTCACCCGGCGCAGGCTGCTCGGCACCGCCGGTGCCACCGGGCTCGTCCTCGGGGCGGCGGGGGCGGCGGCCGGTTATGCCGCCGCGCCCGCGCAGGCGACCCCGCTGTCCTCGATCGGGGCCGGGGAGGTGATGTTCCACGTGAAACATCAGCCCGGCATCACCCAGGGCCTCCAGGCACGTGGCCATCTCGTCGCCTTCGACCTCGCGGCCGGCGCTGGCCGCAAGGAGGCGGCCGCGCTGCTGCGCCGTTGGTCGGAGACGGCCCGCCGGCTGATGGCGGGCGAGGCGGCCCCGAACGACGACACGGACATCGCCCGGGACGCCGGTCCGTCCTCGCTGACGGTCACCTTCGGCTTCGGCAACAGCTTCTTCGCCCGCACCGGGCTGGAGAAGGAGCGCCCGGTCGCCCTGGACCCGCTGCCGGACTTCTCCTCCGACCACCTCGACAAGGCGCGCAGCAACGGCGACCTGTGGGTGCAGATCGGCGCCGACGACGCGCTGGTCGCCTTCCACGCCCTGCGCGCGATCCAGAAGGACGCGGGCAGCGCGGCGAAGGTCCGCTGGCAGATGAACGGCTTCAACCGCACGCCGGGCGCCACGGCCCACCCCATGACGGCCCGCAACCTGATGGGCCAGATGGACGGCACCCGCAACCCCAAGCCGGCCGAGTCCGACTTCGACCGGCGCATCTTCGTCCCGGCGTCCGGCACCAAGGACCCCGCCTGGATGGCGAACGGCTCCTACGCCGTCGTACGCCGGATCCGCATGCTCCTCGACGACTGGGAGAAGCTGTCGCTCGCGGCGCAGGAGCAGGTCATCGGGCGCCGGAAGGCCGACGGGGCGCCGCTGTCCGGGGGCGACGAGACCACCGAGATGGACCTGGAGAAGACGGACGCGGGCGGCGACCTGGTGGTCCCCCTCAACGCGCACGCCCGGATCACCCGCCCCGACCAGAACGGCGGCGCCGCCATGCTGCGGCGGCCGTTCTCCTACCACGACGGCATCGACGCGGACGGCACCCCGGACGCCGGTCTGCTCTTCGTGTGCTGGCAGGCGGACCCGTTGCGCGGCTTCGTCACCGTGCAGCGCAAGCTGGACCGCGGCGACGCCCTGTCGCAGTACATCCGTCACGAGTCGAGCGGCCTCTTCGCGGTGCCGGGCGGGGCAGCGGAGGGGGAGTACGTGGGACAGGCGTTGCTGGAGGGGTGAGGGGCCCTCGGTGTCCGCACCCGGCCCGGGGTTACGCGGATTCATTCCTGCGAGGGGCTCGCATGAGACGCCTGCGCCCCGTTGCACCACGGCCATTAGGGTGAGGTCATGCCAGCGAGCTATGCGTATCTCGGCCCTGAGGGCACCTTCACGGAGGTCGCCCTGCGCACGCTTCCGGAGACCGCCACCCGGCAGCTGATCCCGTACGTCTCCGTGCAGTCGGCTCTGGACGCGGTGCGCACGGGCGAGGCCGAGGCCGCGTTCGTGCCGATCGAGAACTCCGTCGAGGGCGGTATCACCACCACCCTGGACGAGCTGGTCGCGGGCGCCCCGCTGATGATCTACCGCGAGGTGCTGCTGTCGATCACCTTCGCGCTGCTGGTGCGGCCCGGCACCGCGCTGTCGGACATCAAGACGGTCTCGGCGCATCCGGCCGCCCAGCCGCAGGTGCGCAACTGGCTGAAGGCGAATCTCCCGGACGCCGTCTGGGAGTCGGCCGCATCGAACGCGGACGCCGCCCGGCTGGTCCAGGAGGGCCGCTACGACGCCGCCTTCGCGGGCGAGTTCGCGGCCGCCCGATACGGCCTGACGGCCCTGGAGACCGGGATCCACGACGCCGAGAACGCCCAGACCCGGTTCGTGCTGGTGGGCAGGCCGGCCCGGCCCGCGGCGCCGACCGGCGCGGACAAGACGTCCGTCGTGCTGTGGCAGCGCGACGACCACCCCGGTGGGCTGCGTGATCTGCTGGGCGAGTTCGCCACCCGCGGCATCAACCTGATGGTGCTCCAGTCCCGCCCGACCGGCGCCGGTATCGGCAACTACTGCTTCTGCATCGACGCCGAGGGCCATATCTCCGACCGCCGGGTGGCGGACGCGTTGAGGGGGCTGAAGCGAATCTGCCGGGACGTGCGTTTCCTCGGCTCGTACCCGCGCGCGGACGCGACCGCGGCGGACGTCCCCGCTCCCCTTCCCGGGACCTCGGACGCGGCGTTCACGGCGGCGGCGGACTGGGTGGCGCGCTGCCAGGACGGCCGGTTCTAGACCGCGTCCCGGGCCGGGTTCCGGCCCGCCCCGGCCTGCTTCCAGCCAGTCCTACCTGCATATCTTCGTTATCCACAGAAGTTATCCACAGGGCGGCTTCTCGACCTGGGGACAAGTCGACAGCGAAGCACCACTCAGTCGACAAATCGGCCTATGAGCCCTCAGGGCGACTCGCAACCCGCATGTCACCCCTCGTCCACCTGTTTCCTTCGATCAATCCTTTAGGGCGACCCTTTTGCACCCGAAAGTGGGTGCGGGAGGGGTTTGAGCAAGGAATTCATCGCCTCCTGGACAGCCATCGGAATGATCAATTCCAGTGTCCACAGATGATTCGCACACCCTGTGGATAACTCTTCCCGGGCGTGGATCCCTGTGGACAACCCCGCCACCAAGTCCCGCTCTCCGCAAGGGAATCCGGTCAACCCGGCGCCGACGCATGCCCCGTCCCAGGGAGTGAGACGCGTTTTATTGACACGCTCGGCAATTCCCTCATGACGGAACGTAAGCCGCGATTCGGAACGCACGGCGCGCGGTTCGGAATAGTGAGTCGTGAGCCGCAACTCCGCACCGGTAGCCTTGACCGCGTGATTGACCTTCGCCTGCTCCGTGAGGACCCCGACCGTGTGCGCGCCTCCCAGCGTGCCCGTGGAGAGGACGTCGCGCTCGTCGACGCTCTCCTGTCTGCCGACGAGCGGCGCAGGTCGTCCGGCGTCCGCTTCGACGAGCTGCGCGCCAAGCAGAGGTCGCTCGGCAAGCTGATCCCGAAGGCCTCCGCCGAGGAGAAGGCCGAGCTGCTCAAGCGGGCCGAACAGCTCAAGGCCGACGTCAAGGCGGCGGACGCCGACAGCAACGCGGCCGATGCCGAGACCCAGGAGCTCCTGCAGCGGCTCGGCAACCTCGTGCACCCGGACGTGCCCGTGGGCGGCGAGGAGGACTTCGTCACCCTCGAGACGCACGGCACGATCCGTGACTTCGGCGCCGAGGGCTTCGAGCCCAAGGACCACCTGGAGCTGGGCCAGCTGCTCGGCGCGATCGACGTCGAGCGCGGCGCGAAGGTCTCCGGCTCCCGCTTCTACTTCCTGACCGGTGTCGGCGCCCTGCTGGAGCTGGCTCTGGTCAACGCGGCGATCGCGCAGGCCACGGCGGCCGGCTTCACGCCGATGCTGACCCCGGCGCTGGTCCGCCCGCAGTCGATGGCCGGCACCGGCTTCCTCGGCCAGGCCGCGCAGGACGTCTACCACCTCGACAAGGACGACCTGTACCTGGTCGGCACCTCCGAGGTCCCCCTCGCCGCGTACCACATGGACGAGATCATCGACGCGGAGCGCCTGCCGCTGCGCTACGCCGGTTTCTCCCCGTGCTTCCGCCGCGAGGCCGGCTCGCACGGCAAGGACACCAAGGGCATCTTCCGCGTCCACCAGTTCGACAAGGTGGAGATGTTCTCGTACGTCTCCCCCGAGGACTCCCAGGCCGAGCACCAGCGCCTGCTGGAGTGGGAGAAGCAGTGGCTGACCTCGCTGGAGCTGCCGTTCCGCGTGATCGACGTCGCCAGCGGTGACCTCGGCGCCTCGGCCTCCCGCAAGTTCGACTGCGAGGCGTGGATCCCGACCCAGGGCAAGTACCGCGAGCTGACCTCGACCTCGGACTGCACCGAGTTCCAGTCCCGCCGGCTGTCGATCCGGGTCCGCGAGGGCAAGCAGGTCCGCCCGCTGGCCACGCTCAACGGCACGCTCTGCGCCGTCCCGCGCACCATCGTCGCCATCCTGGAGAACCACCAGCTGGCCGACGGTTCGGTGTACGTGCCCGAGGTGCTGCGCCCGTACCTCGGCGGCCGGGAGGTCCTGGAGCCGCTCGCCAGGTGAGCACCGATTCCTCCGCCGAGGGTTTCCCGTACCGGCTGATCGCGACCGACCTCGATGGGACGCTCCTGCGTTCCGACGAGTCGGTCTCGCGGCGCACCCGTGACGCGCTCGCCGCCGCCACCGCGGCGGGCGCCGCGCACATCGTCGTCACCGGCCGCTCGGTCCCCTGGACCCGGCACATCCTCGACGACCTCGGCTACCAGGGCCTCGCCGTCTGCGGCCAGGGCGCCCAGGTGTACGACTCCGGCGAGCACCGCCTGCTGACGTCGGTGACCCTGGACCGCCAGCTGGCCGGCGTGGCCCTCGCCAAGATCGAGGCGGAGGTCGGCCCGCTCTTCCTGGCGGCGAGCCGGGACGGCCTGGACGGGGAGGTGCTGGTGGGTCCGGGCTACGCGGTCACCGGCAAGCTCCCCGCGACCCCCTTCACGGACGCGTCCGACCTCTGGACCGCCCCGCTGAACAAGATCTACATACAGCATCCGACCCTCTCGGACGACGAGCTGGCCGAAGCCTCCCGCCGCGCCGCGGGCGGTTTCGTCACGGTCGCGATGGCCGGCGCAGGCATCGTGGAGCTGCTTCCGCTGGGCCTCTCCAAGGCCACGGGGCTCTCCCTGGCGGCCCGCCGCCTGGGTCTCAAGGCCGCCGACACGATCGCCTTCGGCGACATGCCGAACGACATCCCGATGTTCGCCTGGTCGTCCTACGGCGTGGCCATGGCCAACGCCCACGAGGAACTGAAGACCGTGGCGAACGAGGTGACGTCCTCGAACGAGGAGGACGGCATCGCGGTGGTGCTGGAGCGGTTGCTGGGCTGAGGGTGCCCGCGTCCCGGGCGAGGGCCACTGTTAGATTCCTCGGCCATGCGATCACGCGAGTACGACCTCGACTTCCGCGACCGCGCCGGTCGGACCCGCGCCTGGGGCATCGGCCTGCTGTCCCTGGCCACGCTGCTGTGGGCCTGGTGCGCCGTCCTGCTGCTGACGCCGTACGAGGCGGACAGGAAGGCCGACGACCCGTATCCGGACGAGTGCGAGTCCCGGCTGTTCACGGATCTCGGCACGGCCAACGAGGGCGTGCGGCGCGGCGACTACTGCGCGAACGAACGCGACTGGCCCGAGGCCCTGGCCGTCCTCGGCCTGTCCGTCCCGGTCTCGGTCATCGGCATGGGCCTGTTCACGACGGGCACCCTTTCGCGCCGTATGAGTGCCCACGCGGAGGCGATGCGGGAGTTGGACAGGATCGCCGACGCGCGGGACGCCGGCGGTGCGGCCGCCTCGCGGTGACAACGTCTTGCGGAGGATGCACGGATCGAACGTGCGCGGGGTGTGACCCCCGACCACGGTTTAGCAAACCGGTGCCTTGCCACTCGGCCAATCCTCCGGGTGGGCGGCCCACGCGAGAGCGACATCGCGTGCTCGAAGCGGCCGCCCCGGGCAGCTCCCCGTGCGAACGGGCGCCACGGAGGGGTAACTACTCCGGAGCCCGCCGCGGGCTGCCCTGTCGGGAGCTGGGCGTACTGCCGTGCATGGGCATCGCCCCGCTCCTCTCCCAGTGTGTGGCGCCGGTACGGTCCGTCCGGCGTCGTGGACATCAACCACTCTGCCCGGGGGACGAGTTGGGCGCCACCGAATAAAGCGGCCGTGCGACAAGCGGTGTTCGGAGCCTGCTGGGACAGGCCCTAGCGGCGCCGCCACCTGCGGCGGCGGGCCTTGCTGAAGAACCATCCGGCAGGCGGCTCGTCGGAGCGCCAGGGCTGCGGCTCGGGCTCCTGCGTGCGCCAGCGGGCGGCGAGCATCCGGGCCCGGGCGGACGGCTCGGACGTCTCGGCGGCCCGTATGAAGTCCTCGTCCAGGACCAGCTCGTCCCAGATCTCCTCGCCCTCTGACGGCCCGTGACCGCCGCTGACCGAAGTGTCGTCCGCCATCCCCGTCCTCCTGGCCTGATCCGGTTCGCCCAGTGTGACCGGAGGGAGGTGAAGCCGCCGTCAAGAACGACGGCGGCCGCACCCCCTGCCGGGGCCCGTCTACTCCTCGCCCGCGAGCGTCAGCGCCCGCAGCTTCTGGCCGGCGTACCAGGTGGCCAGGACGGTCACCGCGACCAGGAACACCGTGGCCGTGGTCAGCCCGACGTCCGAGGTGACGAGATCCCCGCCGGCGACCTTCTGGGCGACGGCCAGCGACCACTGCTGGACGCTGAGCGTGCGCGCCCCGGGCACCAGGGAGCCGAACAGGGCCTCCCAGACCAGGGCATAGACCAGTCCGAAGACCACCGCGTGCCGGGACACGGTGCCCAGCAGCAGGAAGAGCGCGGCGTAGGCGATCGAGGAGACCAGTGCCGCGACCGTGTAGGCCACCGCGACCTGCTGGCCGTTGCCGTTGAGGATGAAGCCGGCGATCAGCGTCGGCAGGGCCGAGAAGACCATCGTGACCGCTATCGCCACGATCAGCTTGGTGAAGATGATCGTCGGCCGCTTCACCGGCTTGGACAGCAGGTAGACCACGGAGCCGTCGTCGATCTCGGGGCCGATCGCGCCGGTGCCGGCGATGACGCCGATGATCGGCACCATCGTGGCGAGCGCGAGCCCGCCGAGCAGGTCGGCGGCGGTCTGGTCGTCGGCGCCGGCCAGGGCGCGCACGGCCAGGGAGATCGCGATCAGCAGCAGGGGCAGGGCGCCCAGGATGAGGGCCCGGCGACGGCCGAGCAGGGCTCGATAGGTGAGCCGGGCGACTGTGGGGTCGTACATCTTCGGCCTCCTACGCCGCGACGAGATACGAGAAGACGGACTCGAGGGACTCGTCGGACGGCGAGACCGTGAGCAGCCGGATGCCGTGGTCCTTGGCCACGCGGGGCAGCAGGGCCGTGAAGCGGCCGAAGTCGACGGCCTGGATGCGCAGCGCGCCCTCCGCCAGGTCGACCTCGATGCCGGCGGTCGACGGGTCGGCGATCAGCGCGGCCGCGAGGGCGCGGTCGTCGCTGGAGCGCACCAGGTAGCGGTGCGGGCGGTCGGTCATCAGGCGGCGGATCTTGCGGAAGTCGCCGCTGGCCGCGTGCCGTCCGGCGACGACGACCTCGATGTGCCAGGCGAGCTGCTCGACCTCTTCGAGGATGTGGGAGGAGAACAGCACCGTGCGGCCCTCGTCCCCCATCCGCCGCAGCAGGTCCATGAGCTGCATGCGCTGGCGCGGGTCCATGCCGTTGAAGGGCTCGTCGAGCAGGAGCAGCGACGGATCGTGGACGAGCGCGCTGGCCATCTTCACGCGCTGGCGCATGCCCTTGGAGTACGTGGAGATCTTGCGGTCCTGCGCGTACTCCATCTCGACCGTGGCCAGGGCGCGCTGGGCGGCCTTGGTCCCCAGGCCGTGCAGCTCGGCGTTGGCGACGACGAACTCGCGTCCGGTGAGGAAGTCGTACATCGCCTCGCGCTCCGGGACGATGCCGATGTGCTTGTAGATCGCCTCGTTGCGCCAGACCTGTTGGCCGTCGAGGGTGACCGTGCCGGTGGAGGGGGCCAGGAAGCCGCCCATCATGTTGATGAGGGTGGACTTTCCGGCGCCGTTGGGGCCGAGCAGGCCGGTGACGCCGGGGCCGATGGTCATGGTGATGTCGTTGACGGCGACCACGTTGCCGAACCAGCGGGAGACGTGGTCGATCTGGAGCGTGGTCACAGGCCCACCTTCCGGTAGCGGCGCATCAGGAGGCCGTAGCTGGCGGCGATCAGGCCGAGGACGACGAGGACGAAGACGACGCCCTCCCCGTTGGACGGGCCTATGCCGCCCGGGTAGGCCGAGGTGGCGCCGAGGAACGCGGACTGCACGCCGTCGATGAGCGTGACCGGGGAGAAGAGGCCGATCCACGGGATCGCACCGGTGCTGTTCTGCGCCTCGGCGATGGCCTGGAGCGTGGAGACGGCGCCGTAGGAGATGGTCATCACGGCGATGACGGCGGCGATGCCGAAGCCGCGGCGCGGGGTCACCGAGGCGATGACCAGGCCGATGCCGGCGAAGAGCAGGGAGAGCAGTGCCACGGAGACGAGTCCCTGTGCGAATCCCTCGGTCTGGTCGGCGAAGTCCAGCTTCGCGAGCAGCGCGCCCACGTAGAGCACGATCAGGGGGGCGGCGGTGAGGACGAACAGCGCCGAGGCCAGTGCCGCGTACTTCGCGCGGACGTAGTCCGCGGTCTCGATGGGCCGGGAGAAGTACAGCGGGACGGTCTTGAAGCGCAGGTCGCGCGAGACGGACTGGGGTGCCTGCGAGGCGACGTACAGGCTGATGACGGCCTGCATGACGATCGCGTAGCGCGTGTAGTCCACGGGGAGTTCGTTGGCCTTCGTGGCGACCGCGACGGCGACCATGATGGCCGCGGGCACGCACATCACCACGAACAGCAGCATGGGCAGCACCTTGGACTTCACCGAGCGGCCGAGGCCGTAGGAGCCGCGCAGGGACTGCGAGTAGAGGGACCGGCGGGCGTAGGAGCGGCCCAGGCGGGGGCCGTCGTAGCTGCGGTAGCCGATGTTGTGGATCCGGGTCTGGTCACCCGGCGGGGTGGCTGCTGTTCGCATGGGCTGCTCAACTGCCATGGCTGACGGCCTCCTTCCGTGTCGCGTCGCTGTCCGTGAAGACCTCGGAGATGTGGTGTCTGCGCTGTTCCATGCGGACCAGGCCGAGGCCGAGGTCGGCGACCACGTCCCGTACGACGTCGTAGGTCTCCTCGCCCTGCGCGGTGAGCAGCAGGACGTGGCCGGCGCCGGGCAGGCCGGTGGCGGAGTCGAGGAACTCCACTCCGCGCGCCTGGAGCGCCTCGCGCACCGCCCGCGTGCCGTCCGGGTGGGTGTCGGTGTCGGTGACCTCGATCGCGAGGGTGGTGGTGGTCTGCGTGAAGTCGGTGGTGGAGCTGGAGCGCAGGAGCTTGCCGCCGTCGACGACGATGACGTGGTCGCAGGTGCGTTCCAGCTCGCCCAGGAGGTGGGAGGTGACCAGGACCGAGATGCCGAAGTCGGTGTGGATGCGGCGGATCAGGCCGAGCATCTCGTCGCGGCCGACGGGGTCGAGGCCGTTGGTCGGCTCGTCGAGGAAGACCAGCTGCGGGTCGTGCACCAGGGCCTGGGCGAGCTTGACGCGCTGCTTCATGCCGGTGGAGTAGCCGCCTATGGGGCGGTAGCGCTCCTCGTACAGCCCGACGTGGCGCAGGGTGTCCGCGGTGCGCTCGCGGGCGGCGGTGGGCGGCAGGCCGGACATGCGGGCCATGTGCACGACGAACTCGGTGGCCGAGACGTCGGGCGGCAGGCAGTCGTGTTCCGGCATGTAGCCCACGCGCTCGCGGATGGCGGCGCCCTTGGTCGCGACGTCGAGGCCGAGCACCTCGGCGCGGCCCTCGCTCGCGGGGGACAGACCCAGCAGGATCTTGATCAATGTGGACTTGCCGGCCCCGTTGGCTCCGACGAGTCCGGTCACACCGGGCCCGACGTCCACGGAGAGCCGGTCAAGAGCGGTCACCCGGGGGAACCGCTTGCTCAGGCTTTCGGTCGCGATCACAGTCACATCGACGAATTTAGTGATGCACGCCACGGAAATCGTCAGACCCAAGAGCTGTCCTCGCGTCAGACCTCAGATGTACGGGCCCGTAGGGGATCCCCTGCCTGAGAGCTACGGGCGTGATCCACCCGTGATCCACCCGCGAACCAGCCCCGGGGATTCCATGGGCGCCGCCCGCCCTATTGACGCTTTCTCTAACAAGTGCCAGATTCGGGCGGGGTCAGGTTACGGACACGTACCGCAGTCGGCGCGGACCGGTGGGACGAGGTGGCATGACAACAGCAGTGACACGCGAACTCTCCGCGGACCTGCGGGGATTCAGGCGGGTGCAGCACCTCGCCTACGAGTGCGCCGAGGCGGTGGCGGCCCGGCTGGAACCCGGAGTGACGGAGCGCGAGGCGGCGCGGATGCAGCGGGAGTGGCTGCGCGAGCGGGGCGTGCGCGACTGGTTCCATCTACCGTTCGCCTGGTTCGGGGACCGCACGGCGTTCACGGACTTCCGGATTCCGCTCCAGTTCTTCCCCACCGGCCGGCGGCTGGAGCCCGGGATGCCGTACATCCTGGACATGGCCCCCGTACTTCAGGGCTACACGGCGGACATCGGCTACTCCGGCGCGCTCGGCGCCCACCCGGTGCAGGAGCGGCTGATGGCCGACCTCCGGGCGCACCGGGAGCTGATCCTGCGCGAGGTGCGCGAGCGGCGGTCGCTGCGCGAGATCTACGCCGACGTCGACCGCCTCATGGTCCGCCAGGGCTACGCCAACCGGCATCGCGCGTACCCCTTCGGTGTGATCGCCCACAAGGTGGACCGGGTGCGGGAGCGCCGTTTCTCGCCCCGGCTGTTCGGCTTCGGCACGCAGGCGCTGAAGGGCCTGGCCGCCGACGCGCTGCACGGCCACCGCGAGGGCTGGTCGCCGCTGTGGTCGCCGTACCGTTTCTCCGACCATCCGCCGCGGCCGGGCCTGTGGGCCGTCGAGCCGCATCTCGGATTCCGGGGCACGGGCGCGAAGTTCGAGGAGATCCTGGTCGTCACGGACTCCTCGGATCCCGAGGAGAGCGCGTTCTGGCTGGACGACGACCTGCCGCACATGCGGCGCTGGGCGGAAGGGAAGGCGGAGGCGGAGTGACGACGCTCGAGGGGGCGCGCGAGCGCCGGGTGCGCACCGGTGGGATCGAGCTGTGCGTGGCCGAGCTGGGGGATCCCGGGCGGCCGACGGTCGTGCTGGTACACGGCTATCCGGACAGCAAGGAGGTGTGGTCTGAGGTCGCGTCCCGGCTGGCCGGCCGCTTCCACGTGGTGCTGTACGACGTCCGGGGCCACGGCCGCTCCACGGCGCCGAAGCCGCTGCGGGGCGGGTTCACCCTGGAGAAGCTCACGGACGACTTCCTGGCGGTCGTGGACGCGGTCAGCCCGGACCGTCCGGTGCACCTGGTGGGGCACGACTGGGGCTCGGTGCAGTCCTGGGAGTTCGTCACGGTGGCGCGCACCAAGGGCCGGATCGCGTCCTTCACGTCGATGTCCGGTCCCTCCCTCGACCACTTCGGGCACTGGATCGACGCACGTCTGAGGCGACCCACCCCGCGCCGGATCGGCCAGCTCCTCGGCCAGGGCGCCAAGTCCTGGTACGTCTACCTGCTGCACACGCCCGCGGTGCCCGAACTCGCCTGGCGCGGCCCCCTCGGCAAGCGCTGGCCGGGCATCCTGCGCCGCTTGGAGAACGTCCCCGGCGGCGACTACCCGACGCCGTCGCTGCCCTCGGACGCCGCGCACGGCGCCTGGCTGTACCGGGACAACGTCCGCGCCCGGCTGAGCCGTCCGCGCCCGGACGCCCACGCGCACGTGCCCGTGCAGCTCGTCACACCCCTGGGTGACGTGTTTCTCTCGGAGCGGCTGTACGACGAACTGGAGGCGTGGGTGCCGCGGTTGACCCGGCGCACGCTCCCGGCGAAGCACTGGGTGCCGCGGACGCGCCCCGACCAGCTCGCTTCCTGGATCACGGAGTTCGTCGCCTCGGTCGAGGGCGGCGAGCCGGAGCGGCGGGCCACGGGTCGCCACGCGGACCGTTTCGGCGGCCAGTTGGTGCTGGTCACCGGGGCGGGCAGCGGCATCGGACGGGCGACCGCGTTCGCGTTCGCGGAGTCCGGGGCGCGGGTGATCGCTGTCGACCGCGACGCGGAGAGCGCGGCCCGCACCGTCGAGATGTGCCGGCTGATCGGCGCACCCGAGGCGTGGGCGGAGACCGTGGACGTCTCCGACGAACAGGAGATGGAGAAGCTCGCGGACAAGGTCCACGCCGAGTACGGAGTGTTGGACGTGCTGGTGAACAACGCCGGTATCGGGATGTCGGGTTCGTTCTTCGACACGACGTCCGACGACTGGCGCCGGGTGCTGGACGTCAACCTGTGGGGGGTCATCCACGGGTGCCGGTTCTTCGGTCGGCGGATGGCCGAGCGCGGCCAGGGCGGCCATATCGTCAACACCGCCTCGGCGGCGGCCTATCAGCCGTCCCGTGTCCTGCCCGCCTACAGCACCTCCAAGGCGGCCGTGCTGATGCTGAGCGAGTGCCTGCGCGCCGAACTGGCCGGTCAGGGCATCGGTGTTACCGCGATCTGTCCAGGACTCGTCAACACCAACATCACGTCTACGGCGACCTTCGTAGGCGTGGACGCTACAGAGGAGAAGCGCCGGCAGAACCGCTCCGCGCGGCTGTACGGCCTGCGCAACTACCCGCCGGAGAAGGTCGCGGACGCCATCCTGCGCGCCGTGGTCCGCGACGAGGCAGTGGTCGCGGTGACGCCGGAGGCGAGGGGCGTCCGGGTGCTGTCGCGGTTCGCGCCGGGGGTGTTGAGGTCGATCGCGAGGATGCGTCCGCCCGTGTAGGGGACTTGGGGTTCCTTGGGGTGAGCCCGCCCGAAGTCACGTACTGTCAGATGATGTTGGCGAAAATCCGGAATCGGCGGTCAGTTGTCCACAGAAGCTCCAACGAGCCTGTGGATAACTACAGTTGGTTGTGGATCAAACCTCTGACCCAAAACAAAATGCGTGATCCACGTCTCTCCCGTCATGCTGAGGGCATGAACGAGAAGGAAATGGACGAGAGACGCACCGTCAAGGTGTCGAAGTACCTCTCGAAGCACCTGCGCCACCAGCCGGAGCGCATCGGGCTCACCCTCGACGCGGCGGGCTGGGTCGAGATCGACGACCTCATGGCGGCCTGCGCCGCGCACGGCTTCCACTTCACCCGGGCCGAGCTGGACCATGTCGTCGCCGCCAACGACAAGAAGCGCTTCGCGATCGACGGCACCCGGATCCGCGCCAGCCAGGGCCACAGCGTCGAGGTCGAGCTCGGCCTGCCCCCGGCCACCCCGCCGGCGTACCTCTACCACGGGACCGTGGCCCGCTCCCTGGACGCGATCCGCGCCGAGGGACTGCGGCCGATGAACCGGCACGACGTGCACCTCTCGCCGGACCGTGAGACGGCGACCCGGGTCGGCGCCCGCCGGGGCCGCCCCGTGGTGCTCTCCGTGGACGCCGGAGCCATGCACCGCGACGGCCATGTCTTCCATGTGAGTGCGAACGGGGTGTGGCTGACGCAGGCCGTGCCGCCGCGCTATCTGAGGTTTCCCGAACAGCACTGACCCTGCATGATCAGTGGTATGGACCACCTTCCCACCACCGAGGCCGCCGTCACGGCCCTGCGAGAACTCGCCGACGCCTACGCGCGCGAGATCGAGGTCACCCATGACATCGGCGCCGACCAGACCTCCCGCCGCACCGCGGCGGGCGTCGGCGTCACCACCGACCCGGACGGCTCGCTGCCCCACGAAGCCCACGTCGAACTCGGCGGCCGCCCGAGCGTGAGCGTGCGGCTCTACCCGGACGACGACGCCCTGATCACCGTCGACGGCGTGGACTGCCCCGACGTCGCCCGCGACGACGTCCCCGCGTTCCTCCGCGCCCTCTACGAGGACCACGCCTGGGTCAAGGCCCGCCGTTTCCCACCGAGCCACCACCTGATGGTGCCGCTGCCGGGCGACCGTGTGCACAAGGAGTTCATCGGCGTTCTCCTCAGCCCGTGGCTGGCCGGCCGCGTACGGTGACCGTTTCACGTGAAACAGGCCGGGCGCCCTACGCTCGATGACATGAGTCTGCGTCTGAGCACCGTGATCCTTCCGTACCTCCGCTGGAACGAGGGCGGCCGTTCGGCCTGGACACGTGCCGAACAGCTCGGGTTCCACACCGCGTACACCTACGACCACCTGTCCTGGCGCACCTTCCGTGACGGGCCCTGGTTCGGTGCGATCCCGACGCTGACCGCCGCCGCGTCCGCCACCGACCAGCTGCGTCTGGGCACGCTGGTGACCTCGCCGAACTTCCGGCACCCGGTGACCCTCGCCAAGGAGCTGATCTCCCTGGACGACATCTCCGGCGGCCGGGTCACCCTGGGCGTCGGAGCGGGCGGCACCGGCTTCGACGCCACGGCGCTGGGCCAGGACCCCTGGACCCCGCGGGAGCGGGCCGACCGGTTCGCCGAGTTCGTGCCGCTGCTCGACCGGCTGCTCACCGAGGACTCCGTGTCGTACGAGGGCGACCACTACGCGGCGCACGAGGCCCGGAACATCCCCGGCTGCGTCCAGCGCCCCCGGCTGCCCTTCGCGGTCGCCGCGACCGGACCGCGCGGACTGCGGCTCGCGGCCCGGTACGGGCAGGCCTGGGTGACCACCGGCGACCCCAAGCTGTACGAGAACGGCACCCCGGAGCAGTCGGTCCAGGCCCTGCGCGGCCAGATCGAGAAGCTCACCGACGCCTGCGCCGCCCAGGGGCGGGACGTGAACGAGCTGGACAGGATCCTGCTCACCGGGTTCACCCCGGACCGTGGCCGCCCGCTGGAATCCGTGGCCGCCTTCGTCGACTTCGCGGGCCGGCACAAGGAACTGGGCTTCACGGAGCTGGTGATCCACTGGCCCATCCCGGACTCCGACTTCACGGCCGACGAGAAGGTCTTCGAGCAGATCGCCATGGAGGCCCCGGCCCAGCTGCGCTGAACGGCCGCCCACCGCGGCGACCGGCCCGCTGTGCCGCCCCTGTGTCTCATGTGTGCGGACTCTCGCCCGACCGTGCGGGCATATGCGCGAGAATGGCCCGGTGACCTCAGCGACTCGACAGCCCGAGACCCCGGCCGCCGCTCTCCCGCCGCGCCTGATCGCCACCGATCTCGACGGCACTCTGCTGCGTGACGACAAGTCCGTCTCACCCCGCACGGTCGCCGCCCTCGCCGCCGCCGAGGAGGCGGGCATCGAGGTCTTCTTCGTCACCGGCCGCCCGGCCCGCTGGATGGACGTGGTCAGCGACCACGTGCACGGGCACGGCCTGGCGATCTGCGGCAACGGCGCCGCCGTGGTCGACCTCCACGGCGGCCCCGGCGCCCACCGGTTCGTGAAGGTGCGCGAGCTGGAACGGGCGAACGCGCTGGACGCCGTACGGCTGCTGCGCGACGCGGCGCCCGGGACCATGTACGCCGTCGAGCAGACGTACGGCTTCTACCAGGAGCCCGAGTACCCGAAGATGCACATGGAGATCCCCGACTTCCTCGCGCCGGCCGAGGAACTGCTGGCGCCGGACGCCCCCGGGGCCGGTGAGCCGGTGCTGAAGATCCTCGCCTTCCACCCGACGCTCGACCCCGACGCCTTCCTCACCGTGGCCCGGCTGGCCATCGGCGACCGGGCCAACGTCACCCGGTCCAGCCCCAGCGCCCTGCTGGAGATCAGCGGCCCCGACGTCTCCAAGGCCAGCACGCTCGCCCTGTGCTGCGCCGAGCGGGGCATCTCGCACGAGGAGGTCGTCGCCTTCGGGGACATGCCCAACGACGTCGAGATGCTGACCTGGGCGGGCCGCTCGTACGCGATGGGCAACGCCCACCCGGACGTCCTCGCGGCGGCCTCCGGGCAGACGGTCGCCAACAACGAGGACGGCGTGGCGGTCGTCATCGAGCAGCTGATCGCCGAGCACGGCTGACCCCCTACCCAAGGGGCACCCCGCGTGCCGCCAGCCACGGCACCGGGTCCACCGCCGAGCCCGCCTCCGGGGTGACCCGCGCCTCGAAGTGGAGGTGCGGGCCGGTGGAGTTGCCGGACGTGCCGGACTGGGCGATCACCTGCCCGGGGGTCACACTGTCGCCCTGGTCGACGGTGACGGCGGCGAGATGGGCGTACTGCGTGTAGTAGCCGTCGGCGTGCCGGAGCACGATCTCCATGCCGAACGGGCCCCCGCACGACACCCGCTCCACCCGTCCTTCGCCCACCGCCCGCACGGGCGTCCCGATCGGCACCGCGAAGTCCTGCCCGGTGTGCCGGTTCGCCCAACGCGTCCCGCCGCTGCCGAAGCTCGCGGACAGGGCGTACGTCTCGACCGGCGTGACCCAGTCCTGCGAGACGTGCGCCGACGGCTGGTCGAGCCGTACGGCGCCACGGCACGCGCCCGCCGCGACCGAGGCGTCCGCCTGCCCCTGCAACTGCCACCGGGCCTGTTCGAGCTTGTCCTCGATGTTCTTCTTCAGGGCGGCGAGTTCGGTTCTGCGCCGCTCCACCGCCTGCCAGGCCGCCCTGGCCCTGCCCTCGTCCGCGGCCAGCCGCGCCTCGGCTCGCCGACTCTTGCCGATCGCGGTGTCGAGGGCGAGCTGCGCCCGGGAGAAGGCGTGCTGACCCCGCATCATCTCCTCCGGGTCGTCCGCCAGCACGATCTGCGCGGCGACCGGCAGCCCGCCCCCGTCGCGGTACTGGGCTCGGGCGATCCGGCCCAGGTCGTCGCGGAGTGCGGCGGTCTCCCGCCGTTCCCGGCCCAGGAGCCCCTCCAGCCTGCGAGCCTCACCCTGCGCGGTCTCCGCCTCACGCCGCCCCGCCTCGTACCGCTGGGTGGCGACGGCCGCCTCCTCGTACAGCCGCGCCACCCGCGCACTGAGCCCCGAGTCCGCCGCGGAGCCGCCGGACTCGCCGTCGGTGGCCGTCGGCCGGGCCGCGAGCACCGCGGCCGCACACACGATGACAGGAACGAGCAGGGGGCGACGGCGAGATGAGCGCATGTCAGCGATCGTCACCCGGCCACCCGGATCCGGTCCTGTTCAAGTCGTACGCCCGGGGGACACCGCACCCCTGATGGCCCATTACCGCGGCCATCGGGTTTGGATCAGCGCACCGCCACCAGCAGCTCCGTCGCCGCCTCTCGCTCGACCATCGCGCGCAACGGCCCTTCCACGGCCGCCAGTTCCTCGTACGGGCCGCGCTGCACGACCCGGCCCGCGTCCAGCACGACCACCTCGTCCACCGCCTCGAGACCGGCCAGCCGGTGGGTGATCAGCAGGGTCGTACGGCCCTCGGTGGCGGTCAGCAGGTCCGCGGTGAGCGCGTCTGCGGTGGGCAGGTCGAGGTGCTCAGCGGGCTCGTCGAGCACCAGGACGGGGAAGTCGGCGAGGAGCGCGCGGGCCAGCGCGAGCCGCTGCCGCTGCCCGCCGGAGAGCCGGGCCCCGTGCTCGCCGACGAGCGTGTCGAGCCCCTGGGGCAGCCCGTCGGCCCACTCCAGCAGCCGGGCCCGGGACAGGGCGTCCCGCAGCTCGTCCTCGCCCGCGTCCTTCTTCGCCAGCAGCAGGTTCTCGCGCACGGAGCTGTCGAAGAGGTGCGCGTCCTGCGCGCACAGCCCGACGAGCCGCCGTACGGCGTCGCCGTCGAGCGTGTTCGCGTCCACGCCGCCCAGCGTGTACGTGCCGGCCCCCGTGTCCAGGAAGCGCAGCAGGACCTGCGCGAGGGTCGTCTTGCCGGAGCCGGACGGTCCCACGACGGCGATCCGGTGTCCCTGCGTCAGGGTGAGGTCGACGCCGGCCAGCGCGTCCCGTTCCTGGCCCGCGTGCCGGGCGGTCAGCCCGTCGACGACGAGCGGGAACGGCGAGGCGGGCGGCTGCGCGGGGCGCTCCGGCTCACGCACCGGCTCGGGGGAGTCCAGGACTTCGTAGACGCGCTCGGCGCTGCGGTGGACCCGCTGGCGGTAGCGGACGGCCAGCGGAAGCCCCAGGACGGCCTCGAAGGCGGCCAGCGGGGTGAGGACGACCACGGCCATGGTCACGCCGCTCAGCCGCCCGGCGGCGACCGCCTGGGCGCCCACGAGGGCGGAGGCCGCGACGGTCAGCCCGGAGACGAGCGCGGTCAGGCCGTCGCCGAGCGCGGTGGCGGTGGCGGCCCGCGACGCGATCCGGGTGAGCACGGTGTCCGCCGCGCGCACCTCGGCCGTCCGCGCGGGCAGCGCGCCGGCGACGGTCAGCTCGGCGGTGCCGGTGAGCAGGTCGGCGGTGCGGGTGGCCAGCACTCCTCGGGCGGGGGCGAGCCGGCGCTCGGCCCGGTGCGCCACAGCGCCGGTGACCAGGGGGACGCCCGCTCCGGCGGCCAGCAGCCCGGCCGCGAGCACGGCGCCGGCCTCGGGCAGCAGCCAGGCGGTGAAGGCGACGGACCCGGCCGAGACGACGACCGCGGCACCGGCGGGCAGCAGCCAGCGCAGCCAGTAGTCCTGGAGGGTGTCCACGTCGGCGACCAGCCGTGACAGCAGGTCGCCGCGGCGGGTCCTGCGCAGCCCGGCCGGCGCCAGCCGCTCCAGGCGCCGGAAGACGGCGACCCGGGTGTCGGCCAGCATCCGCAGCACGGCGTCGTGCGACACGAGCCGCTCGGTGTACCGGAACACGGCCCGGCCGATGCCGAACGCGCGGGTCGCCGTCACCGCGACCATCAGGTACAGCACCGGCGGCTGCTGCGAGGCACGCGAGATCAGCCACCCGGAGGTGGCCATGAGGCCCACGGCGCTGCCCAGCGCGAGGCTGCCCAGCAGCAGCGCGAGGGCGAGCCGGCCACGCCGGGCACCGGCCATGGCGCGGACCCGGGCGAGGACTCCGCCCGCGCTCGCCCCGGCCGGTTCCTCGGACGCGCCCGAGGAGGCATCGACGGACGCCGTCGTCTCCTCCAGCGGGGCGGGCATGGTCCTCGGCGCGGCCTCCACGACGCGGCGCGACTCGGCGTCGGCCAGCCGCACGACGCGGTCGGCCACGCCGAGCAGGGCCGGCCGGTGCACCACGAGCAGGACCGTGCGCCCGGCCGCCAGCCGCCGTACGGCTTCGACGACCTCCGCCTCGGTCTCCCCGTCGAGCGCGGCCGTCGGCTCGTCGAGCAGCAGTACGGGCCGGTCGGCGAGGAACGCCCGGGCCAGCGCGAGCCGCTGCCGCTGACCGGCGGACAGTCCGGCCCCGTCCTCGCCCAGCACGGTGGTGAGGCCCTCGGGCAGCGCGTCCACGAACTCCAGCGCCCCCGCGTCCGCCAGCGCCTGCCGTACGGCCGACTCGTCGGCGTCGGGACGCGCCAGCCGTACGTTCTCGGCGATCGTCCCGGCGTACAGGTGCGGGCGCTGCGGCACCCAGGCGATCCGCGACCGCCACTGCTCCAGGTCGGCCACGGTGAGATCGACTCCCCCGGCCCGCACCTTGCCCTCGGTGGGCCGTACGAAGCCCAACAGGGCGTTCAACAGGGTCGACTTGCCCGCGCCGCTCGGGCCGACGAGCGCGACCGTCTCCCCCTGTTCGACGGTGAAGGACACGTCCGAGACGGCGTCGGCGTCCCGCCCGGGGTAGCGGACCGTCACACGTTCGAAGGCCAGGGCGCCCTCGGGCACCGGGGTGGTGCCCGGGGCCGGTACCGGCGTCTCCACCACGGCGAAGATCTCCTCGGCGGCGGCGAGCCCCTCGGCGGCCGCGTGGTACTGCGTGCCGACCTGGCGCAGCGGCAGATACGCCTCGGGCGCGAGCACCAGGATGACCAGGCCGATGTAGAGGTCCATGTCGCCGTGCACGAGCCGCATGCCGATCGTCACGGCGACCAGGGCCACCGAGAGCGTGGAGAGCAGTTCCAGAGCGAACGACGAGAGGAAGGCGATCCGCAGCGTCCGCATGGTCGCCCGGCGGTACTCACCGGTGATGCTCCGGATCGACTCGGCCTGTGCCTTGGCCCGCCCGAACACCTTCAGGGTGGGCAGTCCCGCGACGACGTCCAGGAAGTGCCCGGACAGCCGGGACAGCAGCCGCCACTGCCGGTCCATCCGTGACTGGGTGGCCCAGCCGATCAGCACCATGAAGACCGGGATCAGCGGCAGGGTGCAGACGATGATCGCGGCGGAGACCCAGTCCTCGGTCACGATCCGCGCCAGCACCGCCACCGGTACGACCACCGCGAGCCCCAACTGCGGGAGATAGCGCGAGAAGTAGTCGTCGAGGGCATCCACGCCCCGAGTGGCGAGAGCGACCAGGGAGCCGGTCCGCTGCCCGCTCAGCCACCCTGGCCCCAGCTCCGCCGCACGCTCCAGCAGCCGCCCGCGCAGCTCCGACTTCACCGCCGCGCTCGCGCGGTGCGCGGCCAGCTCGGTGAGCCAGGAGACCACGGCCCGGCCGATCGCCACGGCCGCCAACAGCAGCAGGGGAGTGCGGAGTTCGGTGATCGACATCCCGTGCTGGAAAGCGCCGACCACCACCTCGGCGATGAGCATCGCCTGCGCGATGACCAACCCCGCACCGACGGCCCCGAGACCGACGACCGCCAGAAGGAACAGGCGGGTGGCCCGGGCGTAGCGGAGGAGACGCGGATCGATCGGTTTCACGTGAAACATGCCCTTCGGTCCGGGGAGGGGGTCTCGGGTGAAAGCATGACGTGTTTCACGTGAAACCTCACAGAGCGCAGTGAAATCCCCTCACAGAGCACCGTGAATTCCCCTCCCCCTCGGACTCAGTGCGCGGCGTCGGCGATGTGATGCGTGCCGATCCGCTTGCGGAACACCCAGTACGTCCAGCCCTGGTAGAGCATCACGATCGGCATGGCGATCACCGCGCACCAGGTCATGATCTTCAGGGTGTACGGGCTCGACGAGGCGTTGGTCACCGTGAGGCTCCAGCTCTCGTTGAGCGAGGACGGCATGACGTTCGGGAAGAGCGTCAGGAAGAGCATCGCCACGGCGGCCACGATGGTGACGCCGGAGAACGCGAACGACCAGCCCTCGCGCCCCGCCTGGTTGGCCACGAGGGCCGCGACCAGGGCGGCGACCGCCACGACCAACGCCACGAGGCTCTGGCCGTCGCCGTTCTCGACCTGCGTCCAGAGCAGGAAGACCAGCGCGCACACAGCGGCCAGAAGACCCACCTTGAGCGCCAGCTTCCGCGCCCGCTCCCGGATCTCACCGACGGTCTTGAGGGCCGTGAACACCGCGCCGTGGAAGGTGAACAGCGTCAGCGTCACCAGCCCACCGAGCAGGGCGTACGGGTTGAGCAGGTCCCAGAAGCCGCCGACGTACTCGAAGTTCTGGTCGATCTTCACGCCCCGCACGATGTTGCCGAAGGCAACGCCCCACAGGAACGCGGGGAGGAGCGAGGTCCAGAAGATCGCGGTCTCCCAGTTGCGCTGCCAGTTCTCCTCGGGCCGCTTCGCCCGGTACTCGAAGGCGACGCCACGCACGATCAGGCAAACCAGGATGAACAGCAGGGGCAGGTAGAAGCCGGAGAAGAGGGTGGCGTACCACTCGGGGAAGGCGGCGAAGGTCGCACCGCCCGCCGAGAGCAGCCACACCTCGTTGCCGTCCCAGACCGGCCCGATGGTGTTGATCAGTACGCGCTTCTCGGGCCGGGTGCGGGCCAGCAGTTTGGTGAGGACGCCGACCCCGAAGTCGAAGCCCTCCAGGAAGAAGTAGCCGATCCACAGGACGGCGATCAGGACGAACCAGACGTCGTGCAGTTCCATGACTGTGCAGCTCCCTCGGCCTAGTACGAGAAGGCCATCGGCTTGTCGGCGTCACGGGCGTCGCCGCCGATCTTCGTGGGCGGGTTGAGGTCGGCCTCGGTGAGTTCGGGCGGGCCGGCCTTCACGTACTTCACCAGCAGCTTGACCTCGATGACGGCGAGGATCGCGTACAGGGCCGTGAAGACGATCATCGACGTGAGGACCTCGGCCTGGGAGACACCGGGAGAGACCGCGTCACGGGTCTGGAGGACGCCGTAGACGACCCAGGGCTGGCGGCCCATCTCGGTGAAGATCCAGCCCCAGGAGTTGGCGATCAGCGGGAAGCCCAGGGTCCAGATCGCGGCGAGCCAGTACAGCCGGGTGAACTTGGGGCCGAGCGCCTTCTTCGGGAGCAGCACCAGGTGCGGCACCTCGTCGTCGCCCACCCGCAGGTGCTGCGGCAGCATGAACTTCTTCCGGGTCAGCCACAGGCCGGCCAGTCCGATGGCGAAGGACGTCATGCCGAAGCCGATCATCCAGCGGAAGCCCCAGTACGCGACGGGGATGTTGGGCCGGTAGTCGCCGGGCCCGAACTTCTCCTGCTCGGACTTGTTGACGTCGTTGATGCCGGGGACGTAGGAGCTGAAGTCGTCGTTGGCGAGGAAGGACAGCAGGCCCGGGATCTCTATGGCCACCTTGTTGTGGCCCTTGTCGACGTCGCCGTAGGCGAAGACCGAGAAGGGCGCGGGTGCCTCGCCGTCCCACAGGGCCTCGGCGGCGGCCATCTTCATCGGCTGCTGCTCGAACATGATCTTGCCGAGGACGTCACCGCTGACCGCGGTGAGCAGACCGCCGACGGCGATCGTGACCAGGCCGAGCCGCAGCGAGGTCTTCATCTGCCGGATGTGCTTCTTGCGCAGCAGATGGAAGGCGGAGATGCCGACCATGAAGGCGCCACCGGTGAGGAAGGCCGCGGAGAGTGTGTGGAAGGCCTGGGCCAGCGCGGTGTTCTGGGTGAGCACGAGCCAGAAGTCGGTCAGCTCGGCCCGGCCCTTCGCCTCGTTGATCCGGTAGCCGACCGGGTGCTGCATCCACGAGTTGGCCGCGAGGATGAAGTAGGCCGACAGGATCGTGCCGATCGAGACCATCCAGATGCAGGCCAGATGGATCTTCTTCGGCAGCTTGTCCCAGCCGAAGATCCACAGCCCGATGAAGGTGGACTCGAAGAAGAAGGCGATGAGGGCCTCGAAGGCCAGCGGGGCGCCGAAGACGTCACCGACGAAGCGCGAGTAGTCGGACCAGTTCATGCCGAACTGGAACTCCTGCACGATGCCGGTGACGACACCCATCGCGATGTTGATCAGGAAGAGCTTGCCCCAGAACTTGGTCGCCCTGAGGTACTTCTCCTTCTCCGTGCGCACCCATGCGGTCTGGAGTCCCGCGGTGAGAGCGGCCAGGGAGATCGTCAGGGGAACGAACAGAAAGTGGTAGACGGTCGTGATGCCGAACTGCCAGCGCGCCAGGGTCTCCGGCGCCAAAGCCAGGTCCACGTCCTCGCTCCTTACCTCACACGCTTGTGAAAGCGTTCACATTCACAAGCAATTATGGCGTACCGATTTTCGACACGCGAAGGGGGGTCCCGCTTACCTGCGGGAACCCCCCAATGCCGTTCACTCAGCCGCCCTGACCAGCCCAAACATGGACCGGCAGGCCCGCTACAGCTCCCTACGGAACCCTTCCGCGACCTTCAGGAAGATGTCGTTGGCCTCGGCCTCGCCGATCGTGACCCGCACGCCCTCCCCCAGGAACGGGCGCACCACGACGCCGTGCTGCTCGCCGGCCGCCGCGAACGCGGCCGTGGACTCGCCCAGCCGCAGCCATACGAAGTTGGCCTGGGTGTCCGGCACCGTCCAGCCCTGGGCGCGCAGCCCCTCGAGCACCCGGGCGCGCTCGCCGACCAGGGAACCGACCCGGCCGAACAGCTCGTCCTCGGCCCGCAGCGAGGCGATCGCCGCCTCCTGCGCCAGCTGGCTCACGCCGAACGGCACCGCCGTCTTGCGCAGCGCCGTCGCCACCGGCTCGTGCGCGATCGCGAAACCGATCCGCAGGCCGGCCAGGCCGTACGCCTTCGAGAAGGTCCGCAGGACGCAGACGTTCGGCCGGTTCCGGTACAGCTCGACGCCGTCCGGCACCTCCGGGTCGCGGACGAACTCCCGGTAGGCCTCGTCGAGCACCACCAGCACATCGCTCGGCACCCGGTCGAGGAACCGTTCCAGCTCGGCCCGGCGCACGGCGGTGCCGGTCGGGTTGTTGGGGTTGCAGACGAAGATCAGCCGGGTCCGGTCGGTGATCGCGTCGGCCATCGCGTCCAGGTCGTGCACATCGCCCGCCGTCAGCGGCACCTGCACCGACGTGGCGCCGCTGATCTGGGTGATGATCGGGTACGCCTCGAAGGACCGCCAGGCGTAGATCACCTCGTCACCAGGCCCCGCGGTCGCCTGGATCAGCTGCTGGGCGACACCGACCGAGCCGGTGCCGGTGGCCAGGTGGGAGGCGGGCACGCCGAAGCACCCGGACAGCTCCTCGACCAGGGCCGAGCACGCCAGGTCCGGGTAGCGGTTGAAGGCGGTGGCGGCCGCCGTCACGGCCTCCATCACGCTGGGCAGCGGCGGGTAGGGGTTCTCGTTGGAGGACAGCTTGTATGCCACGGGACCACCGGCCGCGGCGGGCTTGCCCGGCTTGTAGGTGGGAATCCCCTCCAGCTCGGCGCGCAGCTTGGGGCTCGTCTCGCTCACCGCAGTCCTCCTCGTGACCACAACCGGCTTCAATGCTGCTCACCTTATGAGGATTCGACGCCGGAGCGAACAGCTGAGGCGGAGCTGGACGGCCTTCTGTGATCTCTGAGGAGGAAGGTGTACGAATCGGGGGGCGCACCGCACATATATCTACGCGCCGGTGGCTCGCGCCGTGGCGCGCATCCCTCGTACAGGTGAGTTGAGACCTCTTCGAAACATCGGTGCGTTGGCAGGCTCATGCGTGCCGACACGTCACGTCCTGCCGAGTAAGCGCCCAACCGGCTTGGTTTCTAAGGCATTTGACCACTAACGACCTTGCAGAAACGTGCCTGTCAACGCGTGCATATGCGTCCGCCCTACCCCACCGGATGAGCCCTACTATCGGCTCGCCATGACAGCAGCAGGGAAGCACCAGGTGAGCCGCGCGGAAACCTCACGCCGAGGCAACCGGCCGGGCCGGGCGGGCATCAGGGACGTGGCCGCCGCCGCCGGGGTCTCCATCACGACCGTCTCCGACGCCCTCAACGGCAAGGGCAGGCTCCCCGACGCCACCCGACGCCATGTCCGCGAGGTCGCCGACCGACTCGGCTACCGCCCCTCGGCGGCAGCCCGAACCCTCCGTACCGGCAAGTCAGGACTCATCGGCCTGACCGTGACGACGTACGGGGATGAACCTTTCACCTTCACCGAGTTCGCCTACTTCGCGGAGATGGCGCGCGCCGCGACCTCGGCCGCGCTCGCCCGCGGCTACGCGCTCGTCATCCTCCCCGCGACCTCGCGCCACGACGTGTGGTCGAACGTCGCCCTGGACGGCACGGTCGTCATCGACCCGTCCGACCAGGATCCGGTGGTCAGCGAGCTCGTGCGCCAGGGTTTACCGGTCGTCTCCGACGGCCGCCCGGCCGGCGCGCTGCCGGTCACCGCATGGGTCGACAACGACCACGAGGCCGCCGTCCTCGACATCCTCGACCACCTGGCCGCCGCCGGCGCCCGCCGGATCGGGCTGCTGACGGGGACCACGACGGACACGTACACGCATCTGTCGACCACGGCCTATCTGCGCTGGTGCGAGCGGGTCGGGCAGGATCCGGTGTACGAGGCGTACCCGGCGCACGACCCCTGCGCGGGGGCGGTCGCCGCGGACCGACTGCTCGCCCGCCCGGACCGCCCCGACGCGGTCTACGGGCTCTTCGACCCCAACGGCACCGATCTGCTCGCCGCCGCCCGCCGCTACGGGCTGCGGGTACCGGAGGATCTGCTGCTGGTGTGCTGCAGCGAGTCCACGGTGTACGCGAACACCGAGCCGCCCATCACCACGCTCTCCCTGAAGCCGCGCCGCATCGGCACCGCGGTGGTCCAGCTCCTCATCGACGCGATCGAGGGCGTGGAATCGGACCAGCCCGTCGAACAGGTGATACCGACCGAATTGATCGTCCGTACCTCTTCTCAGCGACGTCCGCCGCGGACGACTGTCAGTCCGCCTCGGGCGCCTGAGAAGGGGTAGGGCGGGGGTTCGGGGGCTTGGGGGCGCGTTCCGGGGGTGGCTTTGGACCGCGTTCCGGGGGGTGGCTTGGGGCGCGGGGGCTCGTGTCGGGTGAGCGCTGGTGTCGTTGGGCCGCCGGGGCTGGGCGGGGTGTCGGGGCTGGGCGGAGTGTCGGGTGCGGCCGCTTGGGTCGGCCCGCCGGGCCGGGTGGCCGCCTGGGGCGGGGGCCGGGGCCCTCGGGCCCCTGGCCCCAGGGCCCCGAGGCAGGCGGCGGGCGGTGGGCGGCCTTGAGGCAGGCAGCAGGGAGCCCTGAGGCGGGTGGCCTCTGAGGGCCGTCCGAGGGCCGGGGCGTTCGGGCAGGGAGTGGAAGTCCCCGTCCTCAGTCGGCGCCCCGTCGCCGTCGCCGTCCCCGTCGGCGCCCCGTCCCATCCCCGTCTCCGGGGCAAGCCCTCACCCTCCGCGACGCCCGCCGCACCCCCGGGCGCGGTCCCACGTCACCCTCCGCCCCGGCCGCGCGGCACCCAGGTGTCGTAGGCGTCGGTCACACGGCCGCTGCCGAAGCCCGGCCCAATCGGGGCGAAAGCCGCGATGAACTGGAGCCTTGCTCCGATTCACCACCCCTGGGTCATCACACGGCACGATCCGCATTCCTATGATGGGCCCACGGCACCACGAGCTGCTGCGACCAGGCAGCCCGAAGGGTGCAGATGCGGCGCGATGGTGGAGGGGTCTGATGACTCAGGGGGCCGGTCAGGGACCCGAAGTGGAGCGGACGGCGACGTTGCGCGACTTCCGGGTGCCCGCGTACGTCCACGAGACCGGTCCGTACGACCACAGCACGCATCCCGGCAACGCCGCGCCGCCCCTCGACGACGCGCTGGAACCCCCGGACGGCTACACGCCCACCCAGCGCGACCTGCCCGTCATCAACCGGGGCGACACCCTCCAGGTGACCGTCGAGCCCGCGCCCGTCCAGGCCCCGGCGCCCGCGACCGGCCCCGGCCCGCTGTTCGTCGTCGGCGACGTGCACGGCTACCTCGACGAGCTGCTCGCCGCGCTCCAGGAGAAGGGCCTGATCGACACGGCCGGCCACTGGTGCGCCGGAACGGCCCGGCTCTGGTTCCTCGGCGACTTCACCGACCGCGGTCCGGACGGCATCGGCGTCATCGACCTCGTGATGCGGCTGTCCGCCGAGGCCGCCGCGGCCGGCGGTTACTGCAAGGCGCTCATGGGCAACCACGAGCTGCTCCTGCTCGGCGCCAAGCGCTTCGGCGACACCCCCGTCAACTCCGGCGCGGGCACCGCCACCTTCCAGGCGGCCTGGCTGCTCAACGGCGGCCAGAAGTACGACATGGACCGCCTCCAGGATCACCACCTCCAGTGGATGGCCCGCCTCGACGCCGTCGAGGAGGTCGACGGTCATCTGCTCGTCCACTCCGACACCACCGCCTACCTCGACTACGGCGACTCGATCGAGGCGGTCAACGACACCGTCCGCGAGACGATCACGCGCAACGACGCGGACGAGGTGTGGGACCTGTTCCGCAAGTTCACCAAACGCTTCTCCTTCCGGGACGAAGGGGGAGCCGACGCCGTCCGTTCCCTGCTCGATACGTACGGCGGCACCCGCATCGTTCACGGCCACAGCCCGATTCCCTACCTGCTGGGCGAGGTCGGCTCCGAGGACAGCGAGAACAACGGCGACCCGCTGGTCGAGGGACCGCACGTCTACGCCGACGGACTGGCCATCGCCATGGACGGCGGAGTGACGATGGCCGGAAAACTGCTGGTCCAGCAACTACCCCTGGACAACTGAGCGTTCCGTCGGCCTATCCGGGCGTTGCCGGGGCAGACGTACCCCGGCATCGGACCGGTCGAGGACATCGCAGGCCAGGGGCCAATTTCGGCAAACCCCCTGTCACCTCATGCCGTCGCCGCTCTACCATCGGACTATCCGTAGCAGGCTCCCCTCCGTTTCTGCCCGACGGCTCGTTGGCATGCGAGCCCCAAGCCCTACGGAGCATCGGGGGATGCACATGAACAGCGTTCCGCAGCACCTGCTCAGCGAGGACCGCCAAGAGTACGAGCGGCTCCTCGACGAGGCGCTGCGCTCCGCACCACACCACCCGGAACTGGCCGCCGTCGGACAGCGGCTCAACACCGAACAGCTGCGCACCATGGCGCTCAACGCCTCCGCACTCATCACGGCGGCCGCGGCGACCGAGTACCAGCACTACGTCAAGGTCCGCGAGGAACTGCGCCACCCGGCGCCGTCCACCCCGTCGTCCTCCCACGAGTCCGGCTCCTCTGAGCCGGCCTCGGGAGCGATGGGGCTCGCCACCACCATGGGGGACGCCGCCCAGGCCGCCGAGGCCGCCGGCGCGGGCGCCGTCGCGATCGCCGCCGTCCTCACCCCCGTTCTCGCCGGAACCGCCGCGGTGATCTTCCTGCTCGTCGGGTACCTCCTCAAGGCGGTCGCACCCGAGCAGACGGCCGCCCAGGCCATGCTCAACGTCGGATGGGCGTTCGGGGCCGTGGCCGCGGCCGCGATCCTCGTCGCCACCGTCGGACTGCTGCTCACCGCCCTGCGCAACCAGCCCTCCCTGGAGGCCGGACCGTACGGGGAACTGAGCGAGGAGGTCGCCCGGGCCAAGGAGACCTGGCGGGAAGCCCTGCTGGAACGCGGAATCCTGCCGTTCCTCCGCGAGGCCCTCGCCAACCCCGGCACGGCGGCCGCCCTGCACCCCGACCCGGCTCCACCGGCCCCCACCGGCCGCCTGCCGAAGATCGGCTACGACCGTCCGGGCTTCACCAGCCCGGACGACGGCCCGGCGGCCGGCACCCGCCCGAGCTTCAGCAGCCCGGACTACACCAGCCCGGACTTCGGCGGCCCGGAGCACCAGCCGGAATAGGCCCTCGGCTTGCGCCCCCGGACACCCCCGGACGCGGGGAGCGCAAGCCGATCGCCTGGCGGCCGGAGCCGCGCCCCGCCGGGCCCGGTGGTGGGTGCTTGCCGCGCCGCCGCTCGGGGTGACCGCCACTGGGCCACTCCGTGCTGCGTGCCGCGCCACCCTCAGAGCAGGGTCAGCTCCGGCAGGTAGTCCGTCTGGACCACGACGCAGACCGGTGTGCCGGCCTGTGAGCGGCCCAGCCAAACGGGATACGTGCCGTCCCCGCCGGTGGGGAAGGTCACCAGGTCGCCGCGCGTGGTCTCGTCGCCAGCACGTATGTGCCCGTCGGCGATGAGCTCGGCTCCGCCCTGACCGCCGTCCGCGTAATGGCTCACGACGCGCGCGGCGAGCGCTTCCCAGCCCGAGGCGTCCGCGAAGGAGCCCATGGCGCTGTCGGTGTCGAAGCCGAAGATCTCCTCGTCCCGCAGCAGCCGCACGTCGTCCCCCATGGCGAGTGCCAACTCCCAGGAGGCGACGGGCTCGTCGCTCACCAGGAGGCGGAGGGCGATCGCCTCCTCCACGGCGCAGTGCTCACCCATGAACTCGTACTCGTAGGCGACGACGGCCGCCTGCAGGGGATAGGTCCCCGGAGTGAAGCGCTCCGCCAGCTCGCGGCCGGCGCCGTGCCCCTTGTACAGGGGATCCGCGACGACCAGCCTGCCGCTGGGCAGCCTCAGGGTCGCGATCTGCTGCACCTCACCGACCGTCATCTCCGGCTGGAAGCTGGTCCTGAGACGCCTCCCCGGAGTGAACTGCTCCTCCAGGAGCCTCGGCCGGGCCGGGCGCGGCGGAAGCCACGGCGCCCGTGCCGCGTCGGCCTCGCCCTCCGCACCAGGCGCCTCCTGGTGACGCAGGGGTCCACTCTCCCCGTCGGCAAAGAACAGCCCACCGACGCCCCGTGCGCCGAACCGGTCCTTGCCGCACCACCGCTCGGCCTCGGGAAGATCCGCCAGGGTGCGGTACGAGCCGCCGCCCTTCCGCTCGGTCACCTTGCGCCCCTTCCCGTCAGGAAAGAGGTCCTGGTAGGTGTGGGTGACCTCGCGAGCGCACTCCGCCTCCTCCGGGGAGTCGTACTCCCACTTCCCGAGGTGGCGCAGGAACAGCCGCTCCGGTTCGAGCAGCCGCCAGTCCGCCTCCCGTGTACGGCGCCCCTGCTCGTCGTACGCCCACACCCCCACGTGGGACGCGGCCCAGGCCACCAGGTGCACCTCGACCGGCTCGGTCCGGTCCGCCACCCGATGGACCGTCACATACGGCTCCCCCGCGCCGTCCCGGGCCTGCGCCTCCGCGTGGGAGAGGGGCTCCAGCGGGGTGCGGGAAGCCAGGTCCCAGCCCACCGCGTACGACACCCGCACCCGCCGCTCCTTGCCGTCCCCCGTCATGCCTGCCCCCCCGTGTTGATCGCCGGCAGATTCAGCAGATTCAAACGTAGCCGCTGCCACTGACAACGCCCTCGTCGCCGACGTTCGCGCAGGTCAGAGGATTCCCGCATGGGTGGCGGCGGTGATCCAGGACGGGAACTCGGACAGCAGGCGGTCGTAGAGCTCCTGGTCCGGGACGCTCCTGATGTCATCGACCGCGAAGAAGCCCACGTTGTCGACGCGGCGGCCGGGCAACTGGTCGAACCGTTCCAGAACGCCGTACTGGGAACGGCCGAGCCCGACGAACTGCCAGAAGATCGGCTCCTCGACCGCCGCACGCAGCTCGCGCTCGATCGCCGCGTCGCGGTAGACCCCGCCGTCGGAGAAGAACAGCACCAGGGTCGGAACGGGCACGGGTGTCTCCCGCACATACGCTCTGACCTCGGCGATCGCCTTCTGCTCCTCGTTCTGGATGCCGACCGCCCGCATGTCGACCTGCCCGGGTTCCAGCCCCTTCCTCGGCTTCTTGTTGCGCCGGAACAGGCTGATCTCGCCCACGCGCACATGCAGGCGCAGCCACTCGGGCAGTTCGCCCAGGCGGAGGTCCGGGAGGCGTGCGGCGTTGCTGGCGAACGTCCAGGCCTGCATCTCCCCGTCGTCGTCGAGCTGCGCCGCCACCGCCGCCATGCGCTCCACGACGTCCGCCACCACCCCGCCGGAGTACAGGAACGACATCGATCCCGAGGCGTCCAGGACGAGGATGACCCGCGCGGTGATCCCCGCCGCGCCGCGCTTGCTCAGGCTGACGGCGACCTGCTCCTTGCGCAGCGACAGCCGCCTTCGCATGTCCACCGGGAGCCGCTCCTCACCCTTGGTGAGCCGGGGCCCGGAGGACGGGGCGGCCGGTGGAATGTGTGGGGCTGTCGGCGGCACGGGGGGTGGGGACAGTACGGGCGGTGCGGGCGGTACGGGGGTGGGCGGCGGCACGTGGGTGGGCGGGGGCGTGGCCATGGGAAACGGAGTGGCCGACGCCGCCGTCTCCGCCGTACCCGGGGTACCGGCCGGCTCCTCGTCGACGGTGATCCCGAAGTCGGTGGCCAGCCCCGCGAGCCCGGACGCGTACCCCTGGCCGACCGCACGGAACTTCCAGCGCCCCGCGCGCAGATACAGTTCGCCGCCGATGAACGCCGTCTCCGTGTCGGCCAGCATCTCGAAGCGGGCCAGTTCGGTCTGGCTGCCCGCGTCGAGGAGTCTCAGCATCAGACCGGCAACCTGACCGAAGGTGCCGCCGTCGGCCGAAGCACCGAGCACCACGCGCGCGATGCCGCTCTCCAGCGCGCCCAGGTCCACTTGGACCGTGTCGGTCATGACACCCCCGGCGGCCTGTTTGCCGAGGTGGGTCACGGCGCCGGACGTGTGGCGCGGCTGGTTGTAGAAGACGAAGTCCCCGTCGTCCCGCACCCGGCCGGCCTCGGTCAGCAGCAGCGCCGACGCGTCGACGTCCGGTCCACCGCCCCTCTCGGACCAGCTGAGTTCCGCGCGGACCACGCCCGCGTCGACCGGCAGATTGGCGCCCTTGCTCATGGATTGCGCTGTCATGGAGCCAGTCTGCCGACCCGACGGCCGTGGGCAACCTTCTCGCCCGAGGTCCTTGAGGACGACGCCCCGCGCGGTGCGAGAACGACGGCTGTGCTCACCCGGGCTCACCGCCACGGGCGAGCACAGCCCCACCCGCGTCAGTCGGCGCTCGGCAGACAGACCCGGTTGCCCGCCGCCGCGAACTCCTTGGACTTCTGCGCCATTCCCTCCTCGACCTCGGCCCGGGTGCCGCCGTGTTCCCGGCGGATGTCCTGGGAGATTTTCATCGAGGACAGCATCAAGCCTGAAGCAGCGCATAGAGCCGACCGAGCCGCCGACTACAGGTCGGGCAGCCGTTCACCCGCTGTGGGAGACCGTCCCTCCTCCAGCCAGTAGAGGTAGATCCGCAAGTCGGCCGCCATGCGTCCGGACAGGTAGGACTCATAGTCACGAACGGCGTTGGCCACGCCTTGCTGCGGCCAGTCGACGGCTTCCCAGTCCTGGGTGGACAGGTACTGCGTGATCCGGCTGCGGTCGCGCCACCATTCCCGAACCGCACCGGGTGTCCACCGCGAGTCGCCGTCGCAGCCGTACCCGAGGAAGGGATCGCAGTCGGCCGCTTCGACCAGCCGAGCTGTTTCTGCCCTCGTCCGCGGCTGACGGTAGACGTACTCGGTCAAGTACTCGCCGCCGTACAGGATGTGGTGGGGAGCGGAGAGCCGGCCGGTACGGCACGTGTCGGTCTCGCCACCGTAGAAGGGCCCCGGAACCTTCAGCCAGAGCCGGTCCTCCCAACGACCTCGGAAAGCCTCACGGTCCCTGCCGAGTCGCGCGACGGGGTCGTAGTACAGCGTCACCGGTCAAGCATAGAAAACCTGTTCGGCAACGCCATCATGCGGACGCCCGACGCGCTGCTCCGTGAAGGCCCTTCCGCCTCCCGGAGCAGCGCGGTCCGTACCCGCTGTCAGTCAGCCAGCGGCAGGTAGACCCTGTTTCCGCTGGCCGCGAACTCCTTCGACTTCTGGAGCATCCCCTCGGCGACCTCCTCAGGGGACGCCCCCTCGGCCGCCGCACCGCCGAACCGCTCTGTGATGCTTTGGCTAATCTTCATCGAGCAGAACTTCGGGCCGCACATCGAGCAGAAGTGGGCCGTCTTGGCCGGTTCCGCGGGGAGGGTCTCGTCGTGGAACTCGCGGGCCGTGTCCGGGTCGAGGGCGAGGTTGAACTGGTCTTCCCAGCGGAACTCGAAGCGGGCGTCGGACAGCGCGTCGTCCCATTCCTGCGCACCGGGGTGGCCCTTGGCGAGGTCGGCCGCGTGGGCGGCGATCTTGTAGGTGATGACGCCGGTCTTGACGTCGTCACGGTTGGGCAGGCCCAGGTGCTCCTTGGGCGTGACGTAGCAGAGCATGGCCGTGCCCCACCAGGCGATCATCGCGGCACCGATGCCGGAGGTGATGTGGTCGTACGCCGGCGCGACGTCCGTCGTCAGTGGGCCGAGGGTATAGAACGGAGCTTCATCGCAGATCTCCTGCTGAAGGTCGATGTTCTCCTTGATCTTGTGCATCGGGACATGGCCCGGGCCCTCGATCATGGTCTGTACGTTGAAACGCTTGGCGATCGTGTTGAGTTCCCCGAGCGTGCGCAACTCCGCGAACTGCGCCTCGTCGTTGGCGTCCGCGATCGACCCCGGCCGGAGGCCGTCGCCCAGCGAGTACGTGACGTCGTAGGCGGCGAGGATCTCGCAGAGTTCCTCGAAGTTGTCGTACAGGAACGACTCCTTGTGGTGCGCGAGGCACCAGGCCGCCATGATCGAGCCGCCGCGCGAGACGATGCCGGTCTTGCGGTTGGCGGTGAGCGGTACGTACGCGAGGCGGACGCCCGCGTGGACCGTCATGTAGTCCACGCCCTGCTCGGCCTGCTCGATGACCGTGTCCTTGTAGATCTCCCAGGTCAGCTCCTCGGCCCTGCCGTCGACCTTCTCCAGCGCCTGGTAGAGCGGCACAGTGCCGATGGGAACGGGGGAGTTGCGCAGCACCCACTCGCGGGTGGTGTGGATGTTGCGGCCGGTGGACAGGTCCATGACCGTGTCGGCGCCCCAGCGGGTCGCCCAGGTCATCTTCTCGACCTCCTCCTCGATGGAGGACGTCACCGCCGAGTTGCCGATGTTGGCGTTGACCTTCACCAGGAACCTCTTGCCGATGATCATCGGCTCGATCTCCGGGTGGTTGACGTTGGCGGGCAGCACCGCACGCCCCGCCGCGATCTCCTCGCGGACGACCTCGGGGGAAACGTTCTCCCTGATGGCCACGAACTCCATCTCGGGCGTGATCTCCCCACGGCGCGCATACGCGAGCTGGGTGACCGCGTTGCCGTCCCGGCCCCGGCGGGGCAGCCGCGGCCGCCCCGGGAACACGGCGTCGAGGTTGCGCAGTCCGCCACGCGGCGAGGTGTGCTTGATGCCGTCGTCCTCGGGGCGGACGGGACGGCCCGCGTACTCCTCGGTGTCACCGCGGGAGATGATCCAGTTCTCCCGCAGCGGCGCCAGGCCCCTGCGGACGTCCGTATCGACGAGCGGATCGGTGTACGGCCCGGATGTGTCGTACAGGGTGACCGACTGCCCGTTCGTGAGATGCACCTGACGGACCGGCACGCGAAGATCGGGGCGAGCGCCCTCGACGTATCCCTTGTGCCAGCCGATGGACTTCCCGGCCTTTTCGCTGGTCACGTCGGCCGCGTTGCCGCTGGCCGCGTTCTGCGTGAAGGCAGGCGTGCGTACGTCCTTGTTGGTCATGAGACCTACTCCCTACGCCGGCATTACCCGGTAACAGGTTCGGCGGTCGACGCAGCGGCTACCGTCTGCCGATGTTTCATGTGAAACATCACTCAGCAAAGTGACGTTCCACGTGAAACATCGCGAAGACGGAGGTCAGCGCCCTCTCAGCCCGGTGCTCCGAGCTCCCGCGTGTTCAAAGGTGGCACCACGCTAGCGTCAATTCGGGCGCGGTGAACAGAGGGCCCCTGTCGTTCTTGCGATGATCGGTCGGTGACCACGACACCCCAGCCCCCGTACCCACCCGAGCCGCCCCGCAGGCCCGGCGCCGACGGCGGCCCCGGCACCGGCCCTGGCAACGGTCCCGGCCGTGGCCCTGGAGACGACCGCGACTTCGCCGGTGGGCACGAGCCTGGTCGTGCGCACGACCCCGGGCCGGGAACGGGAGCTCAGCGGCCTGTCCCCGCGCATCAGAGGCCCGATCTTGGCGGCCAGGGGCACCGTCCTGATGGTCAGGGGCAGGGCCGCAACGGTCATGGCCAGGGCCCCAGCGGTCAGGGGCATGACTCCGGCGGTCAGGTACGTGGGCCCGGCGGCCAAGGCCGCGGTCCCGGAGGGCAGCCGGGGCAGGGAGCGGGCCAAAGGCCTGGTGGAGGGCCTGGCGGCGGGCAAAGCGGAGGGCCTGGACGCGTGCCTGGCCAAGGACCCGGCGGGGGACCCGGCGGAGGGCCTGGGCAAGGACAGGGACCCGGGAACGGGAACGGCTATTCATACGGCCGACCGGGCCCCGGCGACCCCTACGGGCGGGAGTTCGATCACGGGCGCGGGCATGGGCCTGGGCCCGGATCTGGACCTCGGCCCGGGCCTGAGCACGGGCTTGGGCTCGGGCGGGAACAGGGACACAACAGACCCGAGCACGAACACGGGCACGGGCACGCGCACGAGCACGGGCACGAGCACGGACCCGAATACGGGCAGAACCTCGGTGACGGGCCCGGCGGCGTTCCAGGCGGCGGATCTGGTGACGGCCTCGACAACGGCCACGACGGTGGGCACAGTCACGGCCCCAGCAACGGCCATGGGCACGGCTCCAGCGGTGGGCACGGATCCGACGGTGGGCACGGATCCGGAGGCGGTCACGGGCACTCCCACTCCCACAGCCACGGCCCCGCCGCCCCCGTCTCCAAGCACCTGCGCAAAGTCATCGGGGCGATCCTCATCCCCTTCGCCGCGGCGGTACTGGTCGGGCTCGTGGTGCTGTGGCCGAGCGGTGCGCCGGCGCACGAGCGCACCGGTGTCGGCTTCGACCGGCAGACCCAGCACGCAACCGTCACCAAGGTCGTGAGCGTGAGCTGCTCGTCGGTGAACGCCTCAGGCGGTACGCCCACCGGCGACACCTCCACCGCGGAGGGCTCCTCGGCGGTGCAGCAGGCGAACGGTACGTGCAAGAAGGCCACGATCCGCGTGGACACCGGCGATGACAAGGGCCGTACGTTCACCGAGATCGTCCAGCCGGACCAGTCACGGCAGCTGGACGAGGGCGAGAAGGTCGTGGTCGCCTACGAGCCTTCGGCGCCGAAGGACCTCCAGTACTCGGTGACCGACGTGAACCGTCGGGTACCGATGGCGGTGCTCGCCATCATCTTCGCGGTCGCCGTCGTGGTCGTCGGGCGGCTGCGGGGTGTGATGGCCCTGATCGCACTGGCCATCAGCTTCCTCATCCTGAACTTCTTCATCCTGCCCGCGATCCTGCAAGGATCGAACCCGCTGGTCGTGGCGGTGGTGGGATCGAGCGCGATCATGTTGATCGCCCTCTATCTGTGTCATGGTCCATCGGCCCGTACATCCGTCGCCGTGCTCGGCACGCTCATCTCGCTGACGCTGATCGGCATCCTCGGCTCGTTCTTCATCGACTGGGCGGGGCTCACCGGCAACACGGACGACAACACCGGCCTGATCCACGGCCTGTACCCCTCGATCGACATGAGCGGTCTGCTCCTCGCCGGCATCATCATCGGCTCGCTCGGCGTCCTCGACGACGTGACGGTCACCCAGACCTCGGCGGTCTGGGAGCTGCACGAGGCCAACCCGTCGATGGGCTGGCGCGGGCTGTACCGGGCGGGCATCCGCATCGGCCGCGACCACATCGCGTCCGTGGTCAACACGCTCGTCCTCGCCTACGCCGGCGCCGCGTTGCCGCTGCTGCTGCTGTTCTCGATCGCGCAGAGCAGCGTCGGCACGGTCGCCAACAGCGAGCTGGTGGCGGAGGAGATCGTGCGCACGCTGGTGGGCTCGATCGGCCTGGTGGCGTCGGTACCGGTCACCACGGCCCTCGCGGCCCTCGTGGTCGCGGCCGACCGGTCGAAGGCCAAAGAGGCAAACCTGGCCGTTCCGGAGACGGCCGCCCCGGCGGCCGGCACGGCTCCGGCCGCCCAGCCCCGGACCGGCAGGGGCAGGCGCCGCAAGCGGTGAGGCGCCCGGGCGCACGAGAATCGGCAACCCGGCCCCTCGGGCGCCCCCGCCTCACCCAGTCTCCGCACCTCACTCAGGCCCGACGCCCCCTCACCGCGCCCATCCCGCCCCGCCCCACCCGCATCTCACTCCACTCCATCCCAACCCACCCAGCAGAAGCGTTCCTGCACAACCCCACCCCACGACGAAGCGTTACTGCACAGCCCCCCTCGCCGCCATCACTTCAGCCGGCGCTCTGCTCCTCCGCCAGGATCCGGTCCAACGCCTCGTCCAGATGCGCGTCGAAGTCGGCGAGCGCACCCTCCTGGCCCAAGGGAACCAGCTTGTCCGTGCGGTCGAGGAAGGCCACCAGCGGAGCCGCCGAGGAGCGGAACAACGCCTGGTCGCCCCCGACCTGAAGCCGGATCAGCACCTCGCCCAGCACATCGGGATCGACCGGCGAGACCCGCACATCCCCCTCACCGCACGCCCTGCCCACCCCGTCGATGAGCAGCTCACGGCCGAACGCCCAGGTCACCGGAGCGTCACCGGGAAGGTGGAAGGTCAGCCGTACGGCATAGGGATCGCGCGCCTTGTAGCTCAGCTCCACCGGGATGCGGAACGAGAGCTCCTCGGACACGAGGAAGTTCATCATGACCTCTGCCTGTACCGCCTGTACGGACTCGCGCATCGCCCTACCCCGTCATCTGCCGTCATATGCCATCGAATGGCCGGGAATCGACCCCTGACACTGCGGGTATCTTGCTGAACGTACACAACAGATCACAAGGAGTGAGTTTTCAGATACTGATAGAGATCGCGATTGACCCCAGCTTCCGTCCCATCTCGCTCTGGAGCTGCCGGGCCGCGGGCAGCAGCCGGTCGGCTTCCCGGGCGGGCAGGGAGATGGCCATCGTCGCCGCCGTGGCGCCCACGGTGATCGGGATCGCGGCGCACACCGTGCCCAACGCGTACTCCTGTCGCTCGACGACCGGTTCCATCCGCCGCGTCCGCTCCAGCCGTCGCAACAGGCTGTGATCATCACGCACCGTGTACGGCGTGATCGACTGCACGGGGTAGCGGTCCAAGTGGTCGCGGCGGGCCTGTTCGTCCAGTTGGGAGAGCAGGCACTGGCCGACGGCGTGGGCATGGCCTGTCTCACGGAAGTCGGCCCATTCCTCGACCGCCGGATTGCCCGGGGTGTCGGAGACGCACATGATCTCGATCTCGCCGTCCCGGTACCGGGCGTAGTACACGGGGACACCGATCGAATCGCGCCAGTGGGCGAGAGTGTCGGCGATCGTGCTGCGACGTTTCTGCGCCGCCCCGCTGCTTCCCAGCCGCTCGGCCGCCTCACCGAGGAAGAAAAGCCCCTTGTCACGGCGCAGATAGCCCTCGTACACAAGGGTGCGCAGCAGGTGGTAGGCGGTGGGCAGGGCGAGACCGGTCTCCCGCGCCAGTTGCTTGGCCGGGGCGCCGCCCTCGTGCTCGGCGACGGACTCCAGCAGGCGCATGGCGCGCTGGACGGAGCCGATGAGGGTGGCCGCGGGGTGTGGCTGTTCGGGAACTGTCGTGCGGGGTGGGCGCTGGAGCGGGGGTGTCGCGGAGCGGGGCCGGGTGGGGGGTGGCTGCGGTGCCACTGATGCGATGTCAACCATGGCCAAGGGTCACTCCCGAAGGCGCGAGGGGGCTGCCCGTGCGGGGAACACGGGAGGCGGCGTACGCCGCTCGCGGGGGTCATCGCCCCCGCGTCGAACTCCGGACTTTAACCGCCTGCCACCGCTTGCAGTCGGGCTGTGCCGGAAACTTCCCCCGGCCGAGGGAACCGGTGATTCCTGTTACCGCTCACCGGTTTCCGGCACCGCTCACCAGTCTCCGCGCGAGGAGGAACTCGATGTGAACTTCCGTACGACGTAGATCAGTCCGCCGACCAGAGCCACGAAGATCAGCAGCTTGAACAGCAGCCCGATCACGAAGCCGACAACGCTGGCTATCAGGCCGCCGAACACGACGATGGCGATGACCGGCACCGCCACCCACTTCACCCACCACGGCAGTCCCGCGAAGATCTCTCGCATCGCCCTCGTCCTTTTCCGTCCGGTGTCCGGCACCCTGGCGGGCCGGATCCTTTTGATGTCCTGCCGTCGATGCTAGATCCGCGAGGGGGGCCGGCGGGGGCCTCGCGCCCCTTGTCCTCCCCTGAACGATCCCCTAGGGAATCCGGGGCTCCGGTGTCACGCCTCGGGCGGAGAGAACACCACCATGACCCTCAGGTCCTCGCTGATGTGATGGAACTTGTGGGCGACGCCGGCCGGGACGTACACCACGCTGCCGCGCGCCACTTCGGTGGTCTCCATCCCGACCGTGAGGGAGGCCCGCCCGCTCACCACGAAGTACACCTCGTCCTGGTTGTGCGGATTCTGTGGATCACGTTCGCCTGCATCGAGCGCGTACAGCCCGACCGACATGTTCCGTTCCCGCAGAAATTGCAGATAGGCGCCGTCGTTGGCGGCTCGCTCCGCCTCCAGTTCGTCCAGCCGGAATGCCTTCATCGCGTTGGTCCGCCCTCGCCCGGTGCTCGTTGCCGATCTCTCTGCCACGATCAGACACATGAAGAATTTCGTAGTCAAGACGATCGCCAACGCGGGTGCCCTGGCGGTCGCCGTATGGGTGCTGTCCGGCATCACCTTGTCCGGTGACAACACGGCCAAGGAGTTCGGCACGCTCATAGTCGTCGCCCTGCTCTTCGGCCTGGTGAACTTCCTGGTCAAGCCGATCGTGAAGGTGCTGACCTTTCCGCTGTTCATCCTCACGCTCGGCCTGATCACGCTGGTGGTCAACGCCCTGATGCTGTTGCTGACCTCGTGGCTGGCCGATGTGTTCGACGTGAGCTTCCACGTCGACGGGTTCTGGACCGCTGTCGTCGGCGGCCTGATCATCTCCGTCGTGTCCTGGGCACTCAACGTCGTCCTGCCGGACGGAGACTGAGCCCACGATGACCTACCGCGTCTGCTTCGTCTGCACGGGCAACATCTGCCGCTCGCCGATGGCCGAGTCGGTCTTCCGCGCGCGCGTGGAGGACGCCGGACTGGACTCGGCCTTCGAGGTCGACAGCGCCGGCACGGGCGACTGGCACGCGGGCGAGAACGCCGACCCCCGCGCCCTCTCCGTCCTCGAGGAGCACGGCTACGCCCTCGACCACGCGGCCCGCGTGTTCGAGCCCTCCTGGTTCGCCCGCCTGGACCTTGTGATCGCCCTCGACACGGGCCACCTCAAGGCTCTGCGCAGCCTCGCGCCCACCGGGGAGGACGCCGCGAAGGTGCGGCTGCTGCGGTCCTACGACCCGAGCGCGGGCGACGACCTCGACGTACCCGACCCCTACTACGGGGGCCGGGACGGCTTCGAGGAGTGCCTGGAGATGGTGGAGCGGGCCGCCACGGGGCTGCTCGTCGCGGTGCGCCAGGACCTGGAAGGACGGACGACATGACCGGATCCACCGCGGGCGGCCGGGGCGCACGGCCGCCCGAGAACACCGGCGACGGCACGCGCGTGGTGCGCGCCGGGCTGCCCGAGCCGGTCAAGTACGAGCCGACCCTCCCGGGGCCGGTGTTCGCCGCGCACTTCCACCTGCCGGGCGAGCCCACGGGCCCGTACACCTACGGTCGCGACGAGAACCCGACCTGGACCCTCCTTGAGCGCGCCCTCGGCGAGTTGGAGGCCCCCGGGCAGGACGGCGTCGAGACGCTCGCCTTCGCCTCCGGCATGGCCGCGATCTCGTCGGTGCTCTTCTCCCAGCTGCGCTCCGGAGACTCCGTCGTGCTGCCCAGCGACGGCTACCAGGTCTTCCCCCTGGTCCGCGCGCAACTGGAGGCGTACGGCATCCAGGTGCGCACCGCGCCGACCGCCGGCGACGCCCAGCTGGACGTCCTCGACGGCGCCCGGCTGCTGTGGATCGAGTCGCCGTCGAACCCGGGTCTCGACGTGTGCGACATCCGGCGGCTCGTCGAGGCGGCACACGCGCGTGGCGCCCTCGTGGCCGTCGACAACACGCTCGCCACGCCGCTGGGACAGCGTCCGCTGGAACTCGGCGCCGACTTCTCGGTGGCGAGCGGCACCAAACAGCTCACGGGCCACGGCGACGTCCTCCTCGGCTATGTCACCGGGCGGGCCGGTGAGGCCATGACCGCCGTACGGCGCTGGCGCAAGATCGTCGGGGCGATCCCGGGTCCGATGGAAGCCTGGCTGGCGCACCGGTCGATCGCCACCCTGCACCTGCGCGTCGAGCGGCAGAGCGCCGGCGCGCTGGCCGTCGCCGAGGCGCTGCGTGCCAGGCCCGAGGTGAGCGGGCTGCGGTATCCGGGGCTGCCCGACGACCCCTCGCACCCGATCGCCTCGCGGCAGATGCGGCGCTATGGGTGCGTGGTCTCCTTCACGCTGCCCACGCGCGCGCGTGCCGAGCGTTTTCTCGAGGAGCTGCGGCTCGTGGACGACGCCACGAGCTTCGGCGGGGTGCGCTCCACGGCCGAGCGGCGCGGGCGCTGGGGCGGCGACGCGGTACCGGAGGGCTTCATCCGGCTGTCGGTCGGGGCCGAGGATCCGGAGGATCTGGTGGCGGATGTGCTGCGTGCGCTGGAGGAGTCGGCGCGGTGACCGGTTTACGGAGGCCCGGGCGGTGTCCCTCTACGTACAACGGACGGTCCGAGCCTCCCCCCTCGTGGCTCGGACCGCCCTCGGTTCCGCGCGCGAAGAACCGCGCGACCAAGGCTAGTTGACTCTGTGTCAGTGTCCAATCACAGTAGCGACAGAGACCTATCGACATATTTATAGTTGGGCCTGCCTCGGAGCCGGAAGAAGGGCAGGGAAGGGGGACGCTCCATGGATCTGGCCTTGCTCCGCACGTTCGTGACCGTGCACCGGGCCGGCTCCTTCACCCGCGCCGCCGCCCTGCTGGGTCTGTCCCAGCCGGCCGTCACCTCCCAGATCCGCACCCTCGAACGTCAGCTGGGCCGCCCGCTCTTCCTGCGCCAGGCCCGCGGGGTGACACCCACGACCATCGGCGACGAACTCGCCCACAAGGCCGCTCCGCACCTCGACGCCCTGGTGGAGATCGCCGAGACCGGTCTCGACGACGACTCCTCGCTACGGACCCTGCACCTCGCCGGTCCCCCCGAGTTCACCGCCGAACGGGCCCTCCCCGCCCTCACCGAGCTGTCCGGCGACGACGGCCAGGGTCTGACCCTGCGCGCCTCCTTCGGGACCGCCGAGGAGGTCCTGGAGGGCCTGGCGGCCGGGCACCACGACCTGGCCATCAGCACCGCCCGGCCACGTGGCGCGCTGCTCACCGCCACCCCACTGTGCGACGAGGAGCACGTCCTGGTCGCCGCGCCGCAGTGGGCCGAGCGGATCGACGCCGGGAAACTGCGCCGCACGGGTGCCTCGGCGCTGGAGAACCTCCCGGTCGTGGAGGTGCACGAGTCACTGCCCCTGGTCTCCCGCTACTGGGCCTCCGTCTTCGACTCCCGCCCCGCCGCCTCGGGCACGGTCGTCGTTCCCGATCTGCGCGCGGTCCTCGCCTGTGCGATCGCCGGCGCCGGGCTGGCGGTCCTGCCCCGCTATCTCTGCGCCGCCGCGCTGGAGCGCGGCGAGGTCGTCGCCCCGCACGAGCCCGCGGTACCGCCGTTGCGGACGTATGTCCTGGTGGTGCGTACCGGCACGCTGGCGATGCCGCATGTCGCGCGGGCCCACGAGTGGCTTCTGGAGGCCGCCGCAGAGTGGTGCTGAGCGGGGCGGTCACGAACGGTCGAAAGGCGGGGGCGGGGCGGCACTTGGGGGAGATCACGGAACAGGTTCGGCCGGTGACGTTTCGCGATGTTTCACGTGGAACCAACCGGGCCACATTTCTCCCATGACCGTCCGACCCGTGGTCAAGCGCACCGCCCGTGCCGTTCTGCTGGACGGCGACGACCTGATCCTGATCAAGCGCACCAAGCCTGGTGTGGATCCGTACTGGCTCACGCCCGGCGGCGGGGTCGAACCCGATGACGCCACTGTCGTCGACGCCCTGCACCGCGAAGTCCACGAGGAACTCGGCGCCAAGGTCACCGATGTGGTGCCCTGCTTCGTCGACACCGTCGAGCACATCGGCGAGGACGCCGCCACGACCGGTGTGAAGGTGCAGCACTTCTTCGTCTGCCGTCTGGAGTCCATGGACCCGGGCCTGCGGCACGGCCCCGAGATCGACGAGCCCGACGGCGAGTACGAGATCGTCCGCGTGCCGTTCACCCGCGTCGGGATCGCCTCCGTCCACCTCGTACCGCTCTCGCTGCGGCACTATCTGGACGGCAATATCGAGGGTGTTCGTGCCATGCATGCGCCCGACCTGGGGTGAGACCGGGCTCTTCGGGGCGCCGGTCAGCTTCCGGCGGCGACGAGTTCCTCGACCGAGTCATGGCGTATGCGCTCCACCGGGATGCCCACGCCGCGCAGCGCGCTCACTCCGCTGCGGATCATGCCGGGCGGCCCGGACACATACGCGTCGTACTCGACCCAGGGTCCGAAGGTCCGTATGGCGTCGGGCAGCTGGAGCAGGCCGTGGCGGTCGACCACCGGGTGGACGTCCAGCCACGGGTGAGTCTGCTGGAGCCTGAGCATCGTGTCGATGTCGTACAGGTCGTGGTCGCTCCGAGCACCGTAGAAGACCTCGACCGGGCGGCGCGTGCCGTGCTCGGCGACATCTTCGACCAGGGCCTTGATGGGGGCTATGCCCGTGCCGCCCCCGACGCAGAGCAGTCCGCTGTCGCGGGTGTGGTCGACGGTCATCGAGCCGGCGGGCGGACCGAGCCGGACGACGTCACCGGGCCGGGCGCGGTGCACCAGGGCGTTGGACACCCAGCCCGCGGGGATCGCCTTCACGTGGAACGTGAGCAGGCCGTCGGAGCGGGGCGCCGAGGCGAAGGAGTAGTGGCGCCAGATCCGCGGCCACCACGGTGTCTCGAGGCTCGTGTACTGCCCGGCGAGGAAGGGGTAGGGCTGGTCGGGGCGGACGGTGAGGACCGCGACGTCCGGCGTCCGGAGGGTGTGCGAGACGACCTCCGCGTGCCACCAGGCCGGTGCGCGCAGCTCGTCCGCGGCCGCCGCGTCGATCATCACCTGGGAGATCGTCGTGTACGTCCGCACCCAGGCCGCCTCCGTCTCGGCGTCCCAGACGGCGCCGGCGTACTTGCTCAGCGCGCCGATCAGGCACTCGCCGACGGCCGGATAGTGCTCGGCCCGGGTGCCGTACTTGCGGTGCCCCCGGCCGAGGTTCTGGAGGTAGTCGACGAGCACCGGGGTGTTGTCGATGTGCTCGGCGGCGGTGAGCAGGGCCTTGAGCAGCCGGTCCCGCTGGGCGTCCATCGCCGGAGGGAAGAGCGGGCGCAGGCCCGGGTGGCGGACGAAGAGCAGCGCGTAGAAGTACGACGTGACCTTGTCGGCGACGGCGGCCACCTCGGACATGGTCCGCCGGATGAGGACGGCGTCCGGAGAGGCGGGCTGAGCGGGGGCGGAGCGCTGGGCGGGGACCAGGGGGTCGTCGGCCGGGGGCTGCTGCGGGAACTTCGGCGGCTCGGCGGGAGCGGGGCGCGGTGCGGGAAGGGGCGTCTCACCGGGCGCGGGCCGGTACGTCGTCCCGGTGTCCGGGGCGGTGCCCGGCCGGGTATGGAGGGGCGCCTGGGCCTGGACGGGTATTCGGGCGTCGGTGGGGGCCGACTGCTGAGCGGCGGCGGGTGACCGCTGCCAGTCGGGTGTCCGGGCCTCGGCAGAGGCCGACTGCTGAGCGAATGTCCGGGTCTCGGTGGAGAAGCGTGGCTCGGTGGGGCCCAGGGGCTCGGCGCGCGTGTGAGGCTGCCCGAGCGGCGGTCCGGCCGCTGCCGGCGGTGTGGAGGGGCTCGGCGGACTCTGCGAGCCAGAGAGGCCGGACGGGTTGAACGGGCCGGCCGAGTTGAACGGGCTCGGCAGGCTCGGCGGGCTGGATGGTCCCGGCTGAGTTCGTGGCGCCGAGTCCGCGGAGTCCGTGGCAGCGCTCTGCTGCGCCTGCCCCTCGGGATCGGGGGCGCTCCGGCCCACCGGGCGCAGTGCGGCGAGACGGCGGCCGTCCGAAGCCCCTTGCTCGCTCCCGGCCGTCGGTTCGGGTTGCTTGCGCGGCCTGAACCATCCGTCCCCGCCGCCGGACGCGCCGTTGTCGGCCGAGTTGGTGGTCGGAGCGTCCATGGTCTGCCTCGCCTCGAACATCTTTCGGTCGGTCTGCGCACTTCCTGGATCGGAAGGTGCCTGCTTCCCCCGCAGACGGCTTGCTTTTCCGTACGGTTCCGCGACCGGGACCGCCGCAGTCCATCCGGTTCTCGGCTCCGCACGAACACATGAGGCGAGAGTGCGGCAGGGGCCGCGGCCTCTCACCGCAGCATCCCATCCTGTTCGGACGCCCCGGCCGTACAACCGGAAATGCGGGTCTTCGATCTCTCCGTCCCGTTAGGCTGCATTGCCCTTTTCTCAGCCCTCAGAGGAGGTGTGCACCGCGTCCGGCGCACCTCGTTCCGTAAGCGAACCGGAGTCGACCATACCGGCCGCCGCTGCGCACACAAGTCCCCCCTTCCCGCCATGGAACCCGGCCGGGGGGCGAACCACCGGTTCCCCTCAATTACCGGGCGTGCCGCACCAATTCATAGGCATCCCACAAATCCTTCCCCGCATATGAATGAGTGGCGAGGCCGGTCAGATGCCGGTCCGCGTTGACCGCGACCGACACCGATACGGTCGCGAACAGGTCCTTGTCGGAGAGTGAATCGCCGTATGCGACGCAGTCGTCCCGCGTCACCCCGAACTCCCCGCACAGCCGGTCGGCGATCACCACCTTCGCCTGCGCGCTGAGTACACCGGCCGGGTCCACAGGCTCGGTGAACGGAAGTGCGGGAAAGCGGGATCCATAGGCCGCGTGCGCACCCCAACCCACGAGCTTCTCCACGAAGAAGGACGGCGAGAGCGACACGACGGCGCAGTACTCCCCCCGGCTTCTGATCTCGGCCCAGACCTCGCGAATACGTGCCAGCCAGGGCGCCGCTTCGAACGCCGCCGCCACATGTTCCTCGGTGAGCCGCGTCCAGAGCGCGTGCACCTGGGTCGCGTACTCCGGCGGTCCGATCCGCCCCGCGGAGATCGCCTGCTCCAGCGCCACCGTCTCGGCCACCAGACCGAGTTGGCGGGAGATCTCCAGCGGCGCGGACGTTCCGTGCAGCAGTGTGCCGTCGAGGTCGAAGAGATGGAGTCTCGCCATGGGCCGAGGCTAACGGGCGGTCCTGTCAATGCTCTGACGGAGGCTCCGCGTAGGGTGCCGTTCGCCGATGTTTCACGTGAAACAGGCATCGCCGTCGGCTCGCTGTGCCGTGGTCCACGACATGGCCAAAAGCACGTACGTGTCGGGGGAAACGGGTGGACGCCGGGGCCGCCGGTCGGACAGCCTGACCTGCGTGCCGACTCCTTCCCCCAGCGCTCTGCCCATCCGCCGCCTGACGCACCGCGACCTCACCGCCTGCGCCGACTTGTCCGAGGATCGGGGGTGGCCACGCGAGGAGCACAAGTGGGGCCTCCTGCTCTCGGCCGGGAAGGGATACGGCATCGACGACCCCGACGGAGGCCTGGTCACCGCCTGCGTCGTCACCGAGTACGGCCCGTACGGCAGCCCCGCTCTCGGAGCGATCGGCATGGTGCTGGTCGCCGAACGGCACGCCCGGCAGGGCATCGGCCGCAGGCTGATGCAGCACGTCGTCGCCGGGATGGGCACCACCCCGCTGACCCTGCACGCGACACCGAACGGCCGTCCCCTGTACGAGGAGCTGGGCTTCAAGACGACGGGCCGGGCGGAGATGGTACGAGGGCGCTTCCTCCCCGGTGAACCACCGTCGAAGATTGCCACCCGGGCGGCGACGGCCGAGGATCTCCTCACGATCCTCCGGCTCGACGAGGAGGTGTTCGGCGCCGATCGCACCCACGTGATCACCCGGCTGCCCGCCTTCGCCGACCAGTTGCGGGTCGCCGAGGACAACGGCCGGATCATCGGCTACGCGGCCGCCTGGCCCAACATGGACACGCAGGTCGTGGGCCCGCTGATCGCCCGGGACACGGAGACCGCGAAGGCCCTGCTGGCCTCACTCGCCGAACACACCGACCGGCCCCTGCGGACCGACATCGACGTACGCCACGAGGAACTGCTGGCGTGGGTGAAGGCACGGGGCCTGGAGTCCGTCGCCTTCAACACCGTCATGACCTACGGAGTCGCCGAGCTGCCCGGCGACTGGAACCGGCGCTTCGCCCCGCTGACGGTGGCGGCCGGCTGAAACCGCGCGGAGCGGATACGACGACGCCGGTCCCCTCGATCCGTGGGAACCGGCGTCCTCGATCCGTGGGGACTCGGCGTCTTCCTGAGTGGTCTCAGGCGAACGTCTCCAGGGCCGCCGTGGCGAAGGCGTGGTCCTGCTCCGGGGCGCCGCCCCCGATCCCGAGGGCGCCGATCAGACGGCCGTCGCGGTGGACCGGAACTCCGCCCGCGATGAACAGCAGCGGCCGGTCGAGCGCGGTGGGCAGGGTGTGAAACAGCCCGCCGGGCTGTACGGCGTCGACGAGGTCGGCGGTGGGGGCGTTCAACTGGAGCGCCGTGTAGGCCTTGCGCGTGCTCGTCTCACCGGAGATCAGCACGGCCCGGTCGTCCCGGCGGAAGGCCAGCAGATGACCGCCCGCGTCCAGAACGGTGACGCTGACCGTGACCCCGGCGGCCTCGGCGGCACGGTGTGCGGCGCCGACGAGGGCCTCGGCATCCTGGATGGTCAGGGGCGCGACAGCGGTGGTGGTGCTCATGAGGGATTTCTCCTTGGTGATGCTGTGGTTGTTGCTGGGGGTGTGGGGGGAGACGGGGGTGCCGGGTCTCAGCGCTGGACGGCCGCCCGCAGTTCGGTGGGCGTGGCACCGGCGACGACGGCGCTGGGTGCGCTGCCGCGGCGCTCCAGCGCGGCCGAGACGAAGGCGAGGAGCAGGGCGGCCGCGGCCAGGGCGGCGCCGACCCAGTTGGGGGCGGTGTAGCCGAGGCCGGCGGCGATGACGAGCCCGCCGAGCCAGGCGGACAGGGCATTGCCGAGGTTGAAGGCGCCGATGTTGACGGCCGAGGCGAGCGTCGGGGCGCCGTGCGCCTGGTCGAGGACCCGCTTCTGGAGCGGCGGGACGGTGGCGAAGCCCAGGGCGCCGATCAGAGCGATCGTGACGGCCGCGAGGACCTTGTGGTGCGCGGTGAGCGTGAAGAGCGCCAGAACGACCGCCAAGGCGCCCAGGGAGACGTACAGGAGGGGCATCAGGGCGCGGTCCGCGAACTTGCCGCCGACGAGGTTGCCGACAACCATGCCGAGCCCGAAGAGGACCAGCAGCCAGGTGACCGAGCCGTCGGCGAAGCCGGCCACGTGGGTCATCATCGGCGCGATGTAGGTGATGGCCGCGAAGACACCGCCGAAGCCGAGGACGGTCATCGCCATGGCGAGCAGAACCTGGGCGTTCTTGAAAGCGGCGAGTTCGTGGCGCAGGCGCACGCCCTCGGCGCGCGGCATCTCGGGAACCAGCTTGGCGATGCCGGCCAGGCCGACGACGCCCAGGGCGGCGACGACACCGAAGGTGACCCGCCAGCCGACGCTCTGCCCGACGAGCGTGCCGAGCGGGACGCCGACGACGTTGGCGACGGTGAGACCGGTGAACATCATGGCGATGGCGCCGGCCTTCTTGTCCGGTGCGACCAGGTCGGCCGCGACCACGGAACCGATGCCGAAGAAAGCGCCATGGGCGAGCGAGGCGACCACCCGGCCGATCAGCATCACGGCGAAGGTGGGGGCGACCGCGGAGAGCAGGTTGCCGACGATGAACAGGCCCATCAGCAGCATCAGCATCCGCTTGCGGGAGACCTTGGTGCCGAGGACGGTCATCAGCGGGGCGCCGAACATCACGCCGAGCGCGTAGCCGGTCACGAGGAAGCCGGCCGTGGGGATGGAGACCCCGAAGTCGCTCGCGACCTCGGGCAGCAAGCCCATGATCACGAATTCGGTGGTGCCGATTCCGAAGGCCCCTATCGCGAGGGCCAGAAGCGCGAGAGGCATGGGGGATAACCTTCCCAGACGATTGCAGGAGCGCTTTGCGTGCGTCCACAATAGTTGCATACGCGGGCTATCTGCAACCGACGACTATTGCGCGGCTGCTCTATCCTGGTGTCAGCCGCTCCGGGACGGAGGACCCCATGACTGCGACGGACCCCGCGCTCACCGCCCTCGCTCAGGGCTGGTCCGCCCTTGCCCTGCTGCACGGGAGGATCGAGGCCCACATCGAGCGCGCGCTCCAGACCCGGCACGACCTGAGCGTGCGCGAGTACTCACTGCTCGACGTGCTCAGCCGGCAGCACGACGGCGAGGGCGGCCATCTGCAGATGAAGCAGGTCGCCGACGCCGTCGTCCTCAGCCAGAGCGCCACCACCCGGCTCGTGACGCGTCTGGAGGACCGCGGACTGCTCGAGCGCTACCTCTGCCCCACCGACCGGCGCGGCATCTACACGAACGTCACCGAGGCCGGACTGGAGCTGCTCGACGCGGCCCGGCCGACCAATGACGCGGCGCTGCGCGAGGCCCTCGACGAGGCCGCCCTGAACCCCGAACTGGCCCCACTGGTGCGGGTCGTGGAATCCCTCAAGGTGCCCGCCGCCGCATAGGGTGCGGGCCATGGGAGATCTTGAAATCCGAGCCGCCGCCACAGAGGACATCCCCGCGATCGTCGGCATGCTCGCGGACGACCCGCTGGGCGCACAGCGCGAGTCGCCCGACGACCTCGCCCCGTATGCCGCGGCGCTGGAACGGCTCAGCGCCGACCCCAACCAGCGTGTGGTCGTGGCCGTCCGGGAGGGACGCGTGGTCGGCACGCTTCAACTGACGATCATTCCCGGGCTGTCCCGGCGCGGCGCGACCCGGTCCATCATCGAGGGCGTGCGCGTGCACGCCGACGAGCGCGGCAGCGGGCTGGGAACCCGGTTCCTCGAGTGGGCCATCGAGGAATCCCGGCGGGAGAACTGCCAGTTGGTGCAGCTCACCTCGGACAACACCCGCACCGATGCCCACCGCTTCTACGAGCGGCTGGGCTTCGAGGCCTCGCACGTGGGCTTCAAGCTCATGCTCTGAACCAGGCGCTGGACCAGGCTCAGGCTCCGAACGCAGGAAGCGCTCTGTTTCACGTGAAACAGAGCGCTTCTCCTGGCGGGGCAGCCGTCAGCCGATCCCCCGCCATCCCTCCGGGTCCACCCCACCGGGCACAGCCGCCCCCTCGTCGTACGGCGCACGCGTGAACACGAACGAGGCGACGTCCAGGTGGTCCACGGTTCCGTCGGGCCGCCGTACGGCCCGCAGAAGCTCTCCGGCGAAGTACCCCTCCATCCCGGTCCAGGTGCCGTCCCCGTTCGGCCGGAACCGGGAACGGCGGCCGCCGCCGGACAGCGGCCCCAGGGAGAGCAGCCCATCGGCCATCACCCGCAGCACGGAGGGGCTGGTGCCCCAGTACCACTGACCCGCCAGCTCCAGCACGGAACGGTCCACGTCCCGCAGCGGCCGCCACGGCTCCGGAATCCGCGGCTCGGCCTCCGCGACGATGCGGACGAGATCGGCGGCCACCTGGGACAGCAGCGGCCCGGAGGTGCAGTTGGCGAGCACCACCGCGGCGACGTCGTCCGCCACGCCGATGGTGAGGCTGGCCAGGAAGCCCGGCACCGATCCGGAGTGACCCACGAGCAGCCGGCCGTTCTGGTGCTGGATCTGAAGGCCGAGCCCATAGCCGGCACCGGCCCCGAGATCGGCGATCTCGGACGGAGCCGCGGGTGCCCGCATCTCCCGCAGGGTCTCCACGCCCAGCACCCGGTCGTCACCCCGCGCCAGGAAGGCGGCGAACCGGGCGAGGTCGGCGGTCGTGGACCAGAGCTGGCCGGCGGGGGCCATCGGTCCGTAGTCCTCAGTGGGCTCGGGGAGCATCACATCGGCCCAGGGGTGCACCGCCCAGCCGCCCGCGGCAGGCGCCTGCGGTCGCATGCTCGTGCGGTCGAGGCCCAGAGGTTCGAGCACTTCACGCCGGAGTACCTCCTCCCAGGGAGCACCGCGCAGCTTCTCGACGAGGGCACCCAGGACGGCGTATCCGGGGTTCGAGTAGTGGTGCCGGCGTCCGGCGGGGTGCGGGGCGGGCTGCTCGCCGAGGACGTCGGCGAGTTCGGGCCGCAGGGAGCCCGGTGTCCGTTCCCACCACGGTCCGGGCGTCTCGGCGGCCAGTCCGCCCGCGTGCGCGAGCAGTTCGGCGATCGTGATCTCCCCCGCGCCGGTTCCGGGCAGGTGCTTCTCCAGCGGGTCACCGAGATCGAGCGCGCCCTCGTCGCGCAGGCGCAGCACGAGAACGGCGGTGAAGGTCTTGGTGATCGAGCCGATGCGGTACTGCACGTGCTCGTCCGGGCCGTGCCCGTCGACCGAGGTCCGTGCCCCGTGCCAGACGGCCCGCCCGTCCCGGACTACGGCGGCGACCAGTGACGGCGCCCGCCCCTCGGCCTGGGCGACGGCGATCCGGTGCAGCAGCGCACGCCGTGTGCCGGGGAGCAGCTCTTCCTGAGGTGTCGTCATGGCCCCAGTCCACCCGCCCGCGCGGCCCGCGTCGAATCCATTCCGCCCGGGGCGGGGTGTAGGGTCTCGCCGCCGATGACATGTCGATCTTCTGTGACCTGCTGGTTCTCTGTTGTCTCACCGCGATGTCACCCAAGATCAGTCTCAGATCGATGCCATTTCCTCGGCGGAACGATGAGTCTGCGGCTGAGCCACCGAGCACGAGGACTACATGTGAGCTCAGATCGCGCACCGATGAGCTTCCCGCGCCGCGCCGGTCTGTAGGCGTGAGACCGACTCACGGAAGGCTGGCGCCATGCGGAAACTGATCTACGGCATGAACCTGACCTTGGACGGCCACATCGCCGCGCCGGGCGACGACATCGGCTGGAGCGTGCCGAGCGACGAGCTGTTCCAGTTTTGGTCCGACCAGTTGCAGGCGACCGACCTGTCGCTGTACGGGCGCAAGCTGTGGCAGACGATGAGCTCCTACTGGCCGACCGGCGACCAGCAGCCCAACGCCACCCCGGCGGAGATCGAGTTCGCGCGCCGCTGGCGGGACATGTCGAAGGTGGTGTTCTCCTCGACGATCGACAAGGTCGACTGGAACACCCGCCTGGTCACCGGCGACGCGGTCGCCGAGATCACCCGGCTCAAGGCCGAGGACGGCGGCCCGATGGACATCGGCGGCGCGACGCTCGCCGGGGCGGCCATGCGGGCCGGGCTGATTGACGAGTACGTGCTGGCAACCGCGCCGGTCCTGGTGGGCGGCGGCACGCCGTTCTTCACCGCGCTGGACAACTGGGTGAACCTGAACCTGGTGGAGACGCGGACGTTTCCCGGCGGCGTGATCCTGACCAGGTACGAGACGAGGCGCTGAGCAGCAGCACCCACGCGCTGGTCTCACGGCGATGTCGTCCACGACATCGGCACGACACGGCCCGTGAGATTACGACATCAGCCGCGAGACCCTACAGGGCCGGGGATCAGGTCTGCGCCATGTCCACGAAGCGCGAGTAGTGGCCCTGGAAGGCGACGGTGATCGTGGCCGTCGGGCCGTTACGGTGCTTGCCCACGATGATGTCCGCCTCGCCCGCGCGCGGCGACTCCTTCTCGTACGCGTCCTCGCGGTGCAGCAGGATCACCATGTCGGCGTCCTGCTCGATCGAGCCGGACTCACGCAGGTCGGACACCATCGGCTTCTTGTCGGTGCGCTGCTCGGGACCACGGTTGAGCTGCGACAGCGCGATGACCGGTACCTCCAGCTCCTTGGCCAGCAGCTTGAGGTTTCGGGACATGTCCGAGACCTCCTGCTGACGGCTCTCGGAGCGCTTGGAGCCACCGGACTGCATCAGCTGGAGGTAGTCGATGATGACCAGCCTGATGTCGCTGCGCTGCTTCAGCCGACGGCACTTCGCCCGGATCTCCATCATCGACAGGTTCGGGGAGTCGTCGATGAACAGCGGCGCGGAGGAGACCTCGGGCATCCGGCGCGCCAGGCGCGTCCAGTCCTCGTCCGTCATGGTGCCGGACCGCATGTGATGGAGGGCGACGCGGGCCTCGGCGGACAGCAGACGCATCGCGATCTCGTTGCGGCCCATTTCGAGGGAGAAGATGACGCTCGGCAGGTTGTGCTTGATCGACGCCGCGCGCGCGAAGTCCAGCGCGAGCGTGGACTTTCCCATCGCGGGTCGGGCGGCGATGACGATCATCTGACCCGGGTGCAGACCGTTGGTGAGCGAGTCGAGGTCGGTGAAGCCGGTGGGTACACCGGTCATCTCGCCGCTGCGCGAGCCGATCGCCTCGATCTCGTCGAGGGCGCCCTCCATGATGTCGCCGAGCGGGAGGTAGTCCTCGCTGGTGCGCTGCTCGGTGACGGCGTAGATCTCCGCCTGGGCGCGGTTGACGATCTCGTCGACGTCGTCGTCGGCCGCGTATCCCATCTGGGTGATGCGGGTGCCGGCCTCCACCAGGCGGCGCAGCACCGCGCGCTCGTGCACGATCTCCGCGTAGTACTCGGCGTTGGCCGCGGTCGGCACCGTCTGGACGAGGGTGTGCAGATACGACGCCCCGCCGACCTTGTTGATCTCGCCGCGCTTGGTCAGCTCGGCGGCGATCGTGATGGGGTCGGCCGGCTCGCCCTTCGCGTAGATGTCGAGGATCGCCTGGTAGATCGTCTCGTGCGCGGGCTTGTAGAAATCGTGGCCCTTGAGGACCTCGACGACGTCGGCGATGGCGTCCTTGGACAGGAGCATGCCACCGAGGACGGACTGCTCGGCGTCGAGGTCCTGCGGCGGTACGCGCTCGAAGGCGGTGCCGCCGCCCTCCCAGTCGCCGCTCTCCCGGCCCCGGTCGTGCTGTTCGTCCCGGCCGCGGCCGCTGTCGCCGCGCCGGCGGGCAGCGGGCAGACGATCACTGGGTCCGCTGTCGGCCCACGGGTCGTCCAAGGGCTCGGAAATGCTCACCCCGAGCCACCTCCTCCCGTCCGCCGAGCGGACCTCGCCGTGCCTTCTGTTCTACGGCACGACACTGACAATTGAGAGGCCCAACTCCGGTTGCAGCACGTCGGTTTTGTGAGGGTTTCATCGGCCGACGAACGGAGCGGGCGCCGGACCACGGTAGGCCCGCGGGCACCGTCAGCCAATCTGGTTATCCACAGGCCATGTGGACGACTGGCCCTATGCTGTGGACAACTCCGCAAAACCTGTGCACGACCCGGTGGACAGCGCTGTGAACAAGCCCTCTCCTTTTCCCATCCGACCTCCCCGACCTGCATGTTTCCCATCCACCGGCTGTGCAGAAGAAAAACTTCCCCAGTCGGGCCAAGATCGCTTCGAACAGTGTGTGAGACGACGCACCACCCAACGGCGAGTAAGGGTCATACCTCGATTGCATCTCTTACCTGTGGACGATTAGATTGGTGGTCATGACACAGGCTCCCGCGACCACCAGGGCCCCCCGGCGACAGCACGATCGAGAGATCGTCGCACTGGCCGTCCCGGCCTTCGGCGCGCTCGTCGCCGAGCCCCTCTTCGTCCTGGCGGACAGTGCGATCGTCGGCCATCTCGGCACCGCCCAGCTCGCCGGACTCGGCATCGCCGCCGCCCTCCTCACCACCGCCGTCAGTGTCTTCGTCTTCCTCGCCTACGCCACCACGGCCGCCGTCGCCCGCCGGGTGGGCGCCGGTGATCTCCCCGCCGCGATCCGCCAGGGCATGGACGGTATCTGGCTGGCCCTCCTCCTCGGCGCCGCCGTGATCGTCGCCGTCCTTCCCACCGCCCCGGACCTCGTCGCCCTCTTCGGCGCCTCGGACACCGCAGCCCCCTACGCGACCACGTACCTGCGCATCTCGGCGCTCGGCATTCCGGCCATGCTCGTCGTCCTCGCCGCGACCGGCGTCCTGCGCGGACTCCAGGACACCCGGACCCCGCTGTACGTCGCGGTCGGCGGCTTCGTCGCCAACGGGATACTCAACGCCGCTCTCGTCTACGGCGCGGATCTCGGCATCGCCGGCTCCGCCTGGGGCACCGTGATCGCCCAGTGGGGCATGGCCGCGGTCTACCTCGTCGTGGTGGTCCGGGGAGCACGACGGCACGGTGCCTCGCTCCGCCCCGACGCCGCCGGCATCAGGGCCTCCGCGCAGGCCGGCGTCCCCCTGCTGGTCCGTACGCTCTCGCTGCGCGCGATCCTGATGATCGCCACCGCCGTGGCCGCCCGCCTCGGGGACGCCGACATCGCCGCCCATCAGATCGCTCTGTCCCTGTGGAGCCTGCTCGCCTTCGCCCTCGACGCCATCGCGATCGCCGGGCAGGCCATCATCGGACGCTATCTCGGCGCGGGAGACGCTCAGGGCGCACGCGACGCCTGTCGACGCATGGTCGAGTGGGGCATCGGCGTGGGTGTCGTGCTCGGCCTGCTGGTCGTGGTCGCCCGGCCGCTGTTTCTGCCCCTGTTCACCAGCGACCCGGGTGTGAAGGACGCGGCGCTGCCGGCCCTCCTCGTCGTCGCGCTCACCCAACCGGTCAGCGGCATCGTCTTCACGCTGGACGGCGTACTGATGGGGGCGGGGGACGGCCCGTACCTCGCCCGGGCCATGGTGTGCACGCTGGCCGTCTTCACACCCGTGGCGCTGCTGATACCGCTCCTCGGTGGGGGACTCACCGCGGTGTGGGGTGCGATGGCGCTGATGATGGTGGTCCGGATGCTGACGCTCTGGCTACGGGCCCGCTCGGGCCGCTGGATCGTCACCGGCGCGACCCGCTGACGTTTCACGTGAAACAGACGCCTGGAACCGACTGCCGGAGCCATCGGCCAGCGGCCGTCACCGTCAGCCCTCAGCCCTCAGCCCTCAGCCCTCAGCCCTCAGCCGGAGTCGGCCTCCTAGGGGCCGTTTCACGTGAAACATGAAGGAGGGGCCGCACCCCAGCGGGTGCGGCCCCTCCTCGGCTCTTCAAGCCGAACAGCTCTTCAAGCCAAGTGCGGCGATCAGGCCGCGACGACCTCGATGTTGACCTTGGCGGCAACCTCGGGGTGCAGACGCACGGACGTCTCGTGGGCGCCCAGGGTCTTGATCGGCGTGCCCAGCTCGATGCGGCGCTTGTCGACGTCGGGGCCACCGGCAGCCTTGATCGCGGAAGCGATGTCGGCCGGCGTGACGGAACCGAAGAGACGACCGGCGTCGCCGGAGCGGACGGCCAGACGGACCTTGACGCCCTCGAGCTGGGCCTTCACCGTGTTGGCCTGCTCGATGGTCTGGATCTCGTGGATCTTGCGAGCGCGACGAATCTGCTCGACGTCCTTCTCGCCACCCTTGGTCCAGCGGATCGCGAAGTTCCGCGGAATCAGGTAGTTGCGAGCGTAACCGTCCTTGACGTCGACGACGTCACCGGCGGCACCGAGGCCGGACACCTCGTGAGTGAGGATGATCTTCATATGTCGGTCACCCTTCCCTTATCGCGCCTGGGCGGTGTACGGCAGCAGCGCCATCTCACGGCTGTTCTTGACGGCCGTGGCGACGTCACGCTGGTGCTGCGTGCAGTTGCCGGTCACGCGGCGGGCACGGATCTTGCCGCGGTCGGAAATGAACTTCCGCAGCATGTTCGTGTCCTTGTAGTCCACGTACGTGACCTTGTCCTTGCAGAAAGCGCAGACCTTCTTCTTAGGCTTGCGCACAGGCGGCTTCGCCATGGTGTTTCTCCTGTGTGATCAAGAAGTGTGGGTACGGCCCACCCTCCGACCCGGACCGGCCCGAAGGCCGGACGCGAAGGTCTAGAAGGGGGGCTCGTCCGAGTAGCCGCCGCCGCTGCCGCCGCTGCCGCCGCTGCCGCCGGAGTTTCCACCCCAGCCGCCACCGCCGCCGCCCTGGTTGCCACCGGCGGGAGCGCTGGTGGCCCACGGGTCGTCGGCGGGAGCGCCGCCGCCGGGCTGACCGCCGCCGGAGCCACCGCCCCAGCCGCCGCCACCCTGGCCGCCACCGCCGCCGTAACCACCCTGGCCACCGCGTCCGCCGCCGCCGCTGGTCTTGGTGACCTTGGCCGTGGCGTTGCGCAGGCTGGGGCCGACTTCCTCGACGTCCAGTTCGAAGACCGTGCGCTTGACACCCTCACGGTCCTCGTAGGACCGCTGCTTCAGCCGGCCCTGCACGACGACGCGCATGCCTCGCTGGAGCGACTCCGCGACGTTCTCCGCCGCCTGGCGCCAGACCGAGCAGGTCAGGAACAGGCTCTCGCCGTCCTTCCACTCGTTCGTCTGGCGGTCGAAGGTGCGGGGGGTGGACGCGACACGGAACTTCGCGACCGCCGCACCGGAGGGGGTGAAGCGCAGCTCGGGGTCGTCGACAAGATTGCCGACGACCGTGATGACGGTCTCGCCTGCCATGGGGGAACCTCTCGGCGGGTTTGCTGCTGCTGGCTGCTTGTGCTGCTACTCAGAGTCCCGAGATCAGCTGAGCGAGGACGCTCAGTGGGTCTCGGGGCGGAGGACCTTGGTCCGGAGGACCGACTCGTTCAGGTTCATCTGGCGGTCGAGCTCCTTGACGACCGCAGGCTCGGCCTGCAGGTCGATGACCGAGTAGATGCCCTCGGGCTTCTTCTTGATCTCGTACGAGAGACGACGACGGCCCCAGGTGTCGACCTTCTCGACCTTGCCGTTGCCCTCACGGACGACGGAGAGGAAGTTCTCGATCAGGGGGGCGACAGCGCGCTCCTCCAGATCGGGGTCGAGGATGACCATCACCTCGTAGTGACGCATGTGGAACCCACCTCCTTTGGACTCAGCGGCCACGGTCGATCCGTGGCAGGAGGGTTGTGATGCGTTCGCAACGGTATCGGCCGCCACTGACAGTGGGGGGTCGCGTGGCGACATCCCCGCGCTGAACTGGGCGGAGTTCCTGGCTGTGCCTGGGCAGACACCGGTGCAGAGGGTACAGAGTACCTGGACACCGGCTTCCGGTTGAAATCCGGCCGGGGGAACCGCCAATCTGTACACATCGGGTGTGTATGGCGCTACGATGCGCCGCCTTCCGCAGGAGGTGCCCTATGGCACAGGCATTGCGACCCAACACCGGAGTCGGTTCCCTCTTCGCCACCGACGGCAAGTCCCATCCCGTCCAGGACACGCTCATGGCCGTGACCCTGGTCCTGGGGGTGGTGTCCTTCGTCACGGCGCAGTTCGACAGCCTCCATCTGCTCAGCTCCTGGACAGGTCTGGTGGGGATCCTGACCGGCGCGTACGGACAGTGGATCTCCGAGACCACCCGTGAGCGCTTCTTCCTGATCCTGGGCCTCGGTGCCTCCGGCGTCGGCTTCTTCCTCGGCATGTCGGACGGCGGCCTCTTCGGCGGAGTGTGATGACCGGGCGGGCACCGGACCCGGCCTCACGCACACCGTCGTCCACCGAGGGCGCGTAGAACACCTACGAACCCTGCCGTAACGCCCCGGCCACCCCTGGGCCGGGGCGAAGGTGCCGTACGCCCAGTCGGGCCAGGCGCAAGGCGCAGTAGGCTTCGGCGCGAGAGCCAGGAGCCCCTGTACCCATGGGGACACACCAGCCCGAGGAGCGCCCCGAATGAGCCTGACCCTGAGGACCATCAGCCGCGAGCAGCATCTGGCATACATCCAGAGCCTGCCGGCGGCGAGTCACATGCAGGTTCCGGCCTGGGCCGATGTCAAGGCGGAGTGGCGTTCGGAGAGCCTCGGCTGGTTCGACGAGCGGACCGGTGAACTGGTCGGCGCGGGTCTGGTCCTCTACCGCCAGCTGCCCAAGATCAAGCGCTACCTGGCCTATCTGCCCGAGGGCCCGGTCATCAACTGGTACGCGCCGAATCTGACCGAGTGGCTGGAGCCGATGCTCGCGCACCTCAAGCAGCAGGGCGCCTTCTCCGTGAAGATGGGCCCGCCGGTGATCATCCGGCGCTGGGAGGCCGCCTCCATCAAGGCGGGCATCCAGAACCCGGACGTGAAGCGGCTGCGGGACATCGAGGCCGACTTCATCGAGCCGCGCGCCTTCGAGGTGGCCGACAAGCTGCGCCGTATGGGCTGGCAGCAGGGCGAGGACGGCGGCGCCGGCTTCGGTGACGTCCAGCCGCGCTACGTCTACCAGGTGCCGCTGGCGAACCGTTCCCTTGAAGAGGTCCACAAGAACTTCAACCAGCTCTGGCGCCGCAACATCAAGAAGGCCGAGAAGGCCGGCGTCGAGGTCGTCCAGGGCGGCTACCACGACCTCGAGGAGTGGCAGCGGCTGTACGAGATCACGGCCGTGCGCGACCACTTCCGGCCGCGCCCGCTGTCGTACTTCCAGCGCATGTGGACGGCCCTCAACACCGAGGACCCCAACCGGATGCGGCTGTACTTCGCCCGCCACAACGGTGTGAACCTCTCGGCGGCGACCATGCTGATCGTCGGCGGGCACGTCTGGTACTCCTACGGCGCCTCCGACAACATCGGCCGCGAGTTCCGTCCGTCGAACGCCATGCAGTGGCGGATGCTGCGCGACGCCTACGCGCTCGGTGCCACCGTCTACGACCTGCGCGGCATCTCCGACTCGCTGGACGAGACCGACCACCTCTTCGGCCTGATCCAGTTCAAGGTCGGCACGGGCGGGCAGGCCGCCGAGTACCTCGGCGAGTGGGACTTCCCGCTGAACAAGCTGCTCCACAAGGCCCTCGACATCTACATGTCGCGCCGCTGACGTCACGTTCGGTGATTCCATAGCTCCGAACGCCTCTCCGACACCTCTGACACCTCTGACACCTCTGAGGTCGTTCCCCACACCGCAGCCACGAGAAAGGTCCCAGGTCCGGCCATGGCGCTCACGCTCTACGTCGACACCGCGCGCTGGCGGGCGCATCACAAGCACGTGCAGGAGCAGTTCCCGGGGCTCGTCCCGGTCTGCAAGGGCAACGGCTACGGCTTCGGGCACGAGCGGCTGGCGGAGGAGGCCACACGGCTGGGCTCGGACGTCCTCGCCGTCGGCACGACGTACGAGGCCGCGCGCATCAAGGACTTCTTCGGCGGCGACCTGCTGGTGCTGACGCCGTACCGGCGCGGCGAGGAGCCCGTCCCGCTGCCCGACCGGGTGGTGCGCTCTGTGTCCTCGGTCGACGGCGTGTACGGCCTCGTGGGCGCCCGGGTGGTCATCGAGGTGATGTCGTCGATGAAGCGGCACGGCATCAGCGAGCAGGATCTGCCGCAGCTGCACTCCGCGATCGAGAACGTCCGGCTCGAGGGCTTCGCCATCCATCTGCCGCTGGACCGCACCGACGGCTCCGACGCCGTCGAGGAGGTCATCGGCTGGATGGACCGGCTGCGCGCGGCCCGGCTGCCGCTGCACACGATGTTCGTCAGCCACCTCAAGGCCGACGAACTCGCCCGGCTCCAGCAGCAGTTCCCGCAGACCCGGTTCCGCGCGCGGATCGGCACGCGGCTGTGGCTGGGGGACCACGAGGCGACCGAGTACCGCGGCGCCGTCCTGGACGTCACACGGGTCGCCAAGGGCGACCGGTTCGGCTACCGGCAGCAGAAGGCGGCCTCGGACGGCTTCCTGGTGGTCGTGGCGGGCGGTACGTCGCACGGTGTGGGCCTGGAGGCCCCCAAGGCCCTGCACGGCGTCATGCCGCGTGCCAAGGGCGTCGCACGGGCCGGTCTGGCCACCGTGAACCGGAACCTCTCGCCGTTCGTGTGGGGCGGCAAGCAGCGCTGGTTCGCGGAGCCGCCGCACATGCAGGTGTCCATCCTGTTCGTCCCCGCGGACGCGCCGGAGCCGACGGTCGGTGACGAGTTGGTGGCCCATCTGCGGCATACCACCACGCAGTTCGACCGCATCGTGGACCGCTGAGCCACACCGCGACAGCACGAAGGCCGTACACGGGAATCCCGTGTACGGCCTTTTCCATGGCCGGGCAGCGCCCTGTTCGCTCAGGGCGAACTGTCGACGGCGTCCTGCTTGCCCCACTCCACCTGGGGTCCCTCGAAGTGGGAGGCGTGCCGGGGCGGATGCGCGGCCGCGCCCAGGACGAAGGCGTCGTCCGCCCCGTCGAGCACACCGCCCGAGGGGTCGTCGTCGCCTGCCTGGCGCACGACGTCCCGCTCCGGCATCAGGATGTCCCGTACGACCACGACGCACAGATAGAGCGTGCCCAGCAGGTGCGCGGCGATGGCCCAGTGGTAGCCGTCGGTGGGCAGTCCCTTGTGGGCGTCTCCGCTGGTCGTGTACGCGAGGTACATCCAGATCCCCAGGAAGTACGCGACCTCGCACGCCTGCCAGATCAGGAAGTCCCGCCACTTGGGCCGGGCCAGCACCGCCAGCGGCACCAGCCACAGGACGTACTGCGGCGAGTAGACCTTGTTGGTGAGGATGAAGGCCGCCACCACCAGGAAGGCGAGCTGGGCGAAGCGGGGGCGGCGCGGCGCGGTCACCGTCAGCCACGCGATGCCGAGGAAGCACAGCACGACCATGAGCGTGGCCAGCGTGTTGACGCTGTCGGTGGTGAGGGGGTCGCTGGAGTTCTGGGCCAGGATCAGCCAGAACGAGCCGAAGTCGACGCCCCGCTCCTGACTGAAGCGGTAGAACTTCGACCAGCCCTCGAAGGCGAAGAGCATCACCGGCAGGTTCACCACCAGCCAGGCGACGGCCGCGCCGCCGACCGCCTTCCCGAAGTCCCGCCACTTGCCGGCGCGCAGGCACAGCAGGAACAGCGGGCCGAGCAGGAAGACGGGATAGAGCTTGGCGGCCGTGGCGAGCCCCAGGAGGACACCGAAGGCGAGGGAACGGCCCCGTGCCCACATCATCATCGCCGCGGCCGTCAGAGCGACCGCCAGCAGGTCCCAGTTGATGGTGGCGGTGAGGGCGAAGGCCGGCGCCAGAGCGACCAGCAGGCCGTCCCAGGGGCGCCGGGCGTGCGTACGGCTCACACAGACGGCGATGACGGCCGCACAGGCCATCAGCATCCCGGCGTTGACCATCCAGTACCACTGCTCCTGGTGCTGGATGCTGCCGCTGCCCGGGGTCAGCCAGGCGGCCACCTCCATGAACACACCGGTGAGGACCGGGTACTCGAGGTAGTCCATGTCACCGGGGAGCTTGTCGAAGTACGGCACGAGCCCGTCGGCGAAGCCCCGCCCCTGGTAGAGGTGCGGGATGTCCGAGTAGCACGCGTGCGTGTACTGGGAACTGGCGCCGAAGAACCAGGCGCCGTTGTAGCAGGGCGCCTTCTGGATCAGGCCGAGGGCGAACATCCCGATCGCCACGAGCGCGACGACCCGTACGGGGGTCCACCAGGACGTCCCGAGCAGGGCCCGCCGCCCCAGAGGGCCACCGATCAGCTCACTGCCGGCCGCGGCCACCTTGTCGTCCCTGGTCGGCCGTACCAGCTCCGGCTCGTGCACGCGCGTCGGCGTCGATTCTGCACTGGGCATGGGCCACATCCTGCCGTACGGACCTAGGAAAAAGCCGAGGGCCGCCCCACCTGATGCGGTGGGGCGGCCCTCGTTTCACGTGAAACATGCACCTGTTTCACGTGAAACACCCGTCTTGGGTGACGGCGTGGCTAGCCGGCAGGACCTCCGAAGAAGTTTCCGCCGTTCTGGTTGCCTCTGGAGTCGTCCTCCGTCGCCGTTTCGGTGGGTGTCGGGCTGGTTTCCCCTGTGCCACCGATGGAGTTCCCGCTGTTCGTTCCGCCCGAGTTGTCCTGGCAGTCGAAGAAGCTGCTGCAGGTCTCGCTCTGCGAGGGCGAGGGCTCGACCTCCGGTTCGGTGAGGGTCGGGGACGGCGACGGTTCGGTCTCCTCGGTCTCGGTCACCGAGGGAGTCGGGGTCGGGGACGGCTCCGCGTTGACGATCTCACCGATGGGCTCGGGCGCCGGGAAGTCCTTCGCCGGCTCGCCCTCCAACGCCTCTTCCATGTAGTCGTGCCAGATCTGGGCCGGGAACGAGGCGCCGTGGATCTTCTTCTGACCACCCGTGCCGAACATCTCCAGGAACGAACGGTTCTTGTTCGACTCGTCGTCGTCCAGCCGGAACATGGTGACCGCCGTCGACAGCTGCGGCGTGTAGCCGACGAACCAGGCGGACTTGTTGCCGTCGGTGGTACCGGTCTTGCCGGCCACCTCGCGACCGGTCAGCTGGGCGTTGGTACCGGTGCCCTTCTCGACAACGGTCTTCAGGACGTCGGTGACGTTGTCGGCGACCTTCGAGGTGAACGCCTGCTCCGTCTCGTTCTTGTGCGTGAAGATCTGGCCCTTCTTGCTGGTGACCTTCTCGACGGAGTACGGGTCACGCTGCTTGCCGCTGGCGGCGAAGGTGGCGTAGGCGCCCGCCATACGGATCGCGCTCGGGTCGGAGATGCCGATCGAGAACGACGGGAAGGTGGAGCCGGTCAGGCTGTCCTCCCGCAGGCCCGCCTTCATGGCGGAGTCCTTCACCTTGTCCAGGCCGACGTCCTGGCCGAGCTGCACGAAGGCGGAGTTCACCGACTCGCGCATCGCCTCACGCAGGTCGATCTTGAACTCGGGCGCAGTGCCGTAGGAGACGTTGCCGTCGTTGGTCTGAAGCCACTCCTCGCCCTTCTCGTTCTTCCAGACCGAGCCGTCGTAGTTCTCGATCTTGAGCTTGTTCTGACCGCTGAACAGGCTCTCCGGGGAGACGATCGTGCGTTCGTCCTGCGCCTGCGACGACCCCAGCTCGGGGTCGCGCACGCCCCAGGTCATCGCGGACGCCAGTACGAACGGCTTGAAGGTCGAGCCGACCTGGGCACCGGTCTGGTCGGCGTTGTTGGTGAAGTGCTTGGTCGCGTCCTCACCGCCGTAGACGGCCCGGATGGCACCGGTGGCCGGGTCCACGGACGCCCCGCCGAACTGGACGTGCGTGTCCGTGTCCGGGCGTTCCTTCGGCTTGATGTTGGCCTTCTGGACCTTCGTGACCGCCTCTTCGAGGTCCGTGACCTTCGACCTGTCGAAGGTCGTGTAGATCGAGAAGCCGCCCTGCTGGAGGTCGTTCTGGGTGATCCCGGTCTTGGCGCTGTTGCTGACCAGGTAACCGTTGGCGAGGTCGACGAGGTAGCCGATCTGCCCCTTCAGGTCGGTGTTCGACCGGGGGTTCTCCCACTTGGGAAGCGTCGTGTACTTGGCCCGTGTCGCAGCGTCGAGATGGCCGTACTCGACCATCTTGTCGAGGGTGTCCTGCATCTGGAGCAGGGCACGCTTCCTGTTCTTCTCGGGCGTGGCGTTGGTCGGGTCGATGGAGGACGCACCCGCCGGGTCGTAGTACGTGGCACCCTTCAGCATCGCGGACAGGAAGGCGCACTCACCCGGGCTGAGGTCGACCGCGTCCTTGTCGAAGTACGCGCGGGCGGCGGCCTGGATCCCGTAGGCGTTGCGCCCGTAGTAGGCGGAGTTCAGGTAGCCGGCCATGATCGTGTTCTTGTCGAGCTTGGCGCCCACCTTGATCGACACGAAGATCTCCTTGAACTTCCGGGAGATCGTCTGCGACTGGTCGTTGAGCATGGCGTTCTTGACGTACTGCTGGGTGATGGTCGAGCCACCCTGCGTCTGTCCGCCCCGGGCCATGTTGAACACGGCGCGCGCGATGCCCTTGGGGTCGATGCCGCTGTCGTCGTAGAAGGTCTTGTTCTCCTGCGAGATCACCGCCCAGCGCATCTCCTCGGGGATCTGCGAGAGATCGATGATCTGACGGTTCGCCTCACCACCGGTGGCAACCATCTGGCTGCCGTCCTTCCAGTAGTAGACGTTGTTCTCCGCCTCCGCCGTGTCGTCGACCTTCGGGATGCCCACCATGGCGTAGCCGATGCCCGCCACGGCCACGAGGCTGCCGATGAAGCCCACGAACAGGCCGGCCACGAGCTTCCATGACGGCATCCAGCGCTGCCAGCCGTCCCGGTCGGCGCGCGGATAGTTGATCAGACGCTTCCTGCCGGGCGCGGTACGTCCTCTGCCCCGGCCGGGCCCGGTCGAGCCGCCGCGGCGGCCCCCTGCGGGCTCGGCCGTTCTGCGCCGCCCGCCCGAGCTTCTCTGGGTGGCGCGCCCTGACTCGGAGCGGCCGCCGTACGACTGCTCCTCGCTTCCGGACCCGTGACCCAACCCATAGTCGGAAGGAGATCCGGTGGCGCCTCGCGGTGCCGCGCGGCGGCCGGAGGACGGACCGGACTGGCCGCGTCGGGCCGCGGCACGTCCGCCTCCCTGCGGCTGCGGCGGTTTGCGACGGTGCTCGCTCATCGAACGATTACTCCTAGGGCAGGCGCATCCGTGCGCGCCTGAAAAGGGCGGCTGGTTTCCTGTCCCCCCGAAGTACGGATGCGGTCGGTCGCGCATTCACCCGTACGGCACCGGGGGCCTCGACGCCCCCCGGCGTCCCATGGGTCCCGGTGGTGTGCATGGCGCACAGACTACGCACCGTCAAAACCTGCCTAGGCCCGAGGTTCGCCTCAAATCAGGCAAGTCGCCTGCAACGAATCGGTGATGTGATCCCGTTCACCATCTCCCCTCTTGTCCCATCCGGAAGGCCGTTCTATCGTCGTGATGTATCGAGTCGATACATCAGCGCGACATAAGCGAGCCAAGGACGAGAGGAGGCGACGATGAGCCGGCGTTCCGGCATCCTCGAGTTCGCCGTACTCGGCCTGCTCCGCGAGTCCCCGATGCACGGCTATGAGCTGCGCAAACGACTCAATACGTCACTGGGTGTGTTCCGTGCCTTCAGCTACGGCACTCTCTACCCCTGCCTCAAGACGCTGGTCGCCAACGGCTGGTTGATCGAGGAACCGGGGAGCACCCCCGAGGACGCCCTCGCCGCGCCACTCGCAGGGCGTCGCGCCAAGATCGTCTACCGGTTGACGGCGGAAGGTAAGGAGCACTTCGAGGACCTGCTCTCGCAGACGGGACCCGACGCGTACGAGGACGAGCACTTCGCGGCTCGTTTCGCCTTCTTCGGGCAGACCTCGCGCGACGTCCGTATGCGAGTCCTCGAAGGCCGCCGCAGCCGGCTGGAGGAGCGCCTGGAGAAGATGCGTGCCTCTCTGGCACGCACCCGGGAGCGCCTCGACGACTACACGCTCGAACTCCAGCGCCACGGGATGGAGTCCGTGGAACGCGAAGTGCGCTGGCTGAACGAGCTGATCGAGAGCGAGCGGGCCGGACGGGACCTCAAGGGTTCCGCCTCCGGAGGATCCGCTCAGCAGGACACCACATCTGGATCGACGGGCGGCCTGCCCCGTCCCGGGGACATCCCCGGGACGGATACGCCCGGCGACACCGCCACGTGAGCGCCCACTCAGGGCCTCACTCGTACACACAGGGAGCAACCGGAATGGGTTCGGTTCGCGTAGCCATCGTCGGCGTGGGCAACTGCGCCGCGTCGCTGGTGCAGGGCGTCGAGTACTACAAGGACGCCGACCCGGCGTCCAAGGTCCCGGGCCTGATGCACGTGCAGTTCGGGGACTACCACGTCGGTGACGTCGAGTTCGTCGCTGCCTTCGACGTCGACGCGAAGAAGGTCGGCCTCGACCTCTCGGACGCCATCGGTGCCAGCGAGAACAACACCATCAAGATCTGCGACGTCCCGAACAAGGGCGTCACGGTCCAGCGCGGCCACACCCTCGACGGTCTCGGCAAGTACTACCGCGAGACCATCGAGGAGTCCGCCGAGACCCCGGTCGACGTGGTCCAGATCCTGAAGGACAGGCAGGTCGACGTCCTCGTCTGCTACCTGCCCGTCGGTTCCGAGGACGCGGCGAAGTTCTACGCCCAGTGCGCCATCGACGCCAAGGTCGCCTTCGTCAACGCCCTGCCGGTCTTCATCGCCGGTACCAAGGAGTGGGCGGACAAGTTCACCGAGGCGGGCGTCCCGATCGTCGGCGACGACATCAAGTCGCAGGTCGGCGCCACCATCACGCACCGCGTGATGGCGAAGCTGTTCGAGGACCGCGGCGTCCGTCTTGAGCGCACCATGCAGCTCAACGTCGGCGGCAACATGGACTTCAAGAACATGCTCGAGCGCGACCGCCTGGAGTCCAAGAAGATCTCCAAGACGCAGGCCGTCACCTCCCAGATCCCCGACCGGGACCTGGGCGAGAAGAACGTCCACATCGGCCCGTCCGACTACGTCGCGTGGCTCGACGACCGCAAGTGGGCGTACGTCCGCCTCGAGGGCCGTGCCTTCGGTGACGTCCCGCTGAACCTGGAGTACAAGCTCGAGGTCTGGGACTCCCCGAACTCGGCGGGTGTCATCATCGACGCCCTGCGCGCCGCGAAGATCGCCAAGGACCGCGGCATCGGCGGCCCGATCCTGTCGGCGTCGAGCTACTTCATGAAGTCCCCGCCGGTCCAGTACTTCGACGACGAGGCCTACGCCAACGTCGAGAAGTTCATCCGCGGCGAGGTCGAGCGCTAGCTCGGCCCCGAACCGAAAGTTCGCTCCTGCCAGGGCTGAGAAGGGTCCCCGGGTCGCACGACCCGGGGACCCTCCCCGTATGTGAGGCTGTGCCCATGGCCGTCGTCCGCGATCTGCGCGTCCTGCTGCGCCTGGGCAACTTCCGGCGTCTGCTGACCGTACGGCTGCTCTCCCAGTGCGCCGACGGCGTCTACCAGGTCGCGCTCGCCACGTACGTCGTCTTCTCCCCGGAGAAGGAGACCTCGGCCGGCGCGATCGCCTCGGCGATGGCGGTCCTGCTGCTGCCGTACTCCCTGGTGGGCCCCTTCGCCGGCGTCCTGCTCGACCGCTGGCGCCGCCGGCAGGTGTTCCTCTACGGCAATCTGCTGCGCGCCCTGCTGGCCTCCGCGACCGCCGTCCTGATGGTCAGCCATGTGCCCGACTGGCTGTTCTACGTCTCCGCGTTGTGCGTCACCGCGGTCAACCGCTTCGTCCTCGCCGGACTGTCGGCCGCCCTGCCCCGGGTGGTCGACGCCGAGCGCCTGGTGCTGGCCAACTCGCTCTCCCCGACCGCCGGAACTCTGGCCGCGGTCGCGGGCGGCGGGCTCGCCTTCGTCGTACGGCTGCTGGTGGCGGACAGCGACGCCGCCGTGGTGCTGCTGGGCTGCGCGCTCTACCTGTGCGCCGCGCTCGCCTCCCTGACCATGGCCGTGGACCTCCTCGGGCCCGAACGCGACCTGGTCCCCACCCGGTTGACGGCCGCCCTCCACGGCACCGCTCACGGGCTCGCCTCCGGCGTACGCCACTTGTCCCAGCCGAAGCGACGGGAGGCCGCCTGGGCGCTCGGGGCGATCTCGCTGATGCGGTTCTGCTACGGCGCCCTGACGGTCATGGTGCTGATGCTGTGCCGCTACGCCTGGTCGTCCGAACCGGACCAGGGCCTGGCCCTGTTGGGGGCGGCCGTGGCCGTCTCCGGTGTCGGTTTCTTCGTGGCCGCGGTGGTGACCCCGTGGGCGGCCGGACTGCTGGGACCGGGCCGCTGGATCGTCGTCTGCTCGGCGGCGGCCGCCCTCCTGGAGCCTGCCCTGATGCTCCCGTTCGCCCAAACCACCATGTTCGCCGCGGCATTCGTACTGGGACTCGTCACCCAGGGCGCCAAGATCGCCACCGACACCATCGTCCAGTCCTCGGTGGAGGACCGCTTCCGTGGCCGGATCTTCTCGCTCTACGACGTGCTGTTCAACGTCGCCTTTGTGGGAGCCGCCGGCGTGGCCGCCCTGATGCTGCCACCGAACGGCCGCTCCCCGGCACTGGTGGTAACGGTCGCCGTTATCTACGCGGCAATTGCTGGGGCAATGGCACGTTTTGAGCGCCAGTAAGTGTCACATCAAGGATACAGACTGCCCCTCGGTTGGAGCATTGTCAGTGGGCCCCGGTAGCTTACGTGCGTCTTACAGCGCGTCTGTTTTCGCGCCACACACCTAAGTTCCAGGGGGACCCCCATGTCGACTCCGCCGCCGCCCCAGGGCCAGAACCCGTTCGCGCAGGGCCAGCCTCAGGCCCCGTACCCGCCGCAGCAGGGTGCCGTGCCGTACGCGCCGGTTCCGGAGCAGCCGCGTCGCAAGATCACCTTCAAGCTGGTCAAGAATGTCGTCATCGTGCTGGCCGTCGCCGGCGCGGCGATAGGCGGCTACATGGCCAGCCGGGACGACGCCAACACGGCGGCGGTCGGCGACTGCATGCACCGTGGCAGCAGCAACGACAGCAACCCCGACCTCGAGGTCGTCGAGTGCAGCTCCACGAAGGCGCAGTACATCGTGCTGGCCAAGGTCGAGGGCACGTTCACCTCGCTCACCGCGGACAGCAAGTGCGAGGAGAAGGCCAAGGACTTCCAGTACTCGTACACCGAGAGCGGTGACAGCAGCGACTTCCTGCTCTGCCTGAAGGACTACACGAAGTAAGGCAGCTGTGGAGAGGGGCGGTGTTTCACGTGAAACACCGCCCCTTCGCATATCCAGAGGACGCCTCGCCGGGCCGCGAAACGGGGTCATGTTTCACGTGAAACATGACCCCGTTT
>NZ_JBVJAB010000006.1:0-236830 GCF_055591025.1 Streptomyces sp. NPDC041784 | reverse complement strand
GGAGGTGGGGGGGGGGGTTGTGTTCCAAGGGAAAACCCCCCCTTGGGGCGGCAAAAGGGAACCCTGCATGGACACAAGAAGGGGGGTCATGTTTCACGTGAAACATGACCCCGTTTCGCGGCCTCAGCCCTGCTCGGCCCACCACTCCTTGAGTGCCGACACCGCCGCGTCGTACTCCATCGGCCCGTTCTCGAGGCGCAGCTCCAGCAGGTGCTTGTACGCATTGCCGATCACAGGGCCAGGGCCGACGCCCAGGATCTCCATGATCTGGTTGCCGTCGAGGTCCGGACGGATCGCGTCCAACTCCTCCTGCTCCTGGAGCTGGGCGATGCGCTCCTCCAGGCCGTCGTACGCCCGCGAGAGCGTGGCCGCCTTGCGCTTGTTCCGAGTCGTGCAGTCGGAGCGGGTCAGCTTGTGGAGGCGCTCGAGCAGCGGTCCCGCGTCCCGTACATAGCGGCGGACGGCGGAGTCCGTCCACTCGCCCGCGCCGTAGCCGTGGAAGCGCAGGTGCAGCTCGACGAGCCGGGAGACCTCCTTCACCAGCTCGTTGGAGTACTTCAGCGCCGTCATCCGCTTCTTCGTCATCTTCGCCCCGACCACCTCGTGGTGGTGGAACGAGACCCGGCCGTCCTTCTCGAAGCGACGGGTGCGCGGCTTGCCGATGTCGTGCAGCAGCGCGGCGAGCCGGAGGGTGAGGTCGGGGCCGTTCTCCTCCAGCGCCATCGCCTGCTCCAGGACGATCAGCGTGTGGTCGTAGACGTCCTTGTGCCGGTGATGCTCGTCGCTCTCCAGCCTCAGGGCGGGCAGCTCGGGCAGCACATGGTCGGCGAGCCCGGTGTCGACGAGCAGGGCCAGGCCCTTGCGCGGGTGCGCGGAGAGGATCAGCTTGTTCAGCTCGTCCCGGATGCGCTCCGCGGAGACGATCTCGAGGCGGTCGGACATCTCCGTCATCGCGGTGACGACCTCGGGGGCGACCTCGAAGTCGAGCTGGGCGGCGAAGCGGGCGGCCCGCATCATGCGCAGCGGGTCGTCCGAGAAGGACTCCTCAGGTGTGCCCGGGGTGCGCAGCACCCGCTCGGCGAGGTCCTCGAGGCCGCCGTGCGGGTCGATGAACACCTTCTCCGGGAGCGCCACCGCCATGGCGTTCACGGTGAAGTCACGGCGCACGAGATCCTGCTCGATGGAGTCGCCGTACGACACCTCGGGCTTGCGCGAGGTGCGGTCGTACGCCTCGGAGCGGTACGTCGTGACCTCGATCTGAAAGCTTCGATCAACGTCTCCGACGCGGGCATCCTTCTGCGCGCCGACCGTGCCGAAGGCGATCCCGACCTCCCAGAGGGAGTCGGCCCACGGGCGCATGATCTTCAGGACGTCCTCGGGGCGGGCGTCCGTCGTGAAGTCGAGATCGTTGCCGAGCCGGCCCAGCAGCGCGTCCCGGACCGAGCCGCCGACCAGGGCGAGCGAGAACCCGGCCTCCTGGAACCGGCGCGCGAGATCGTCGGCGACAGGCGCGACCCGCAGCAGTTCGTTCACCGCGCGATGCTGCACCTGGCTCAGGGCACTGAGGTTGTCTTCGTTGGCGTTCGGCACAACAGAAGAGGGTACGTGGCCCGGCGGGCCACGGGCGCCCGGATTACGGCCGACGGACAGATGCCCTGATAGCAGTGCAGAATCATGCTGTGGGGATGTTCACGGACTCTGCTTCGCATACCCATACATAGGGGACGGAGGAGCGCTCCCCCCGATCTTGTGGCACGGTCCGCGGCACTTCCCCTCAGCGCACATCGTTACCATGCGTGGACGCACATTCCGACGACCACTGACGACGACGAGGGACGGGCGAACGCGTGGCCGAGGCGGCAGACTTCCCGGGGATGACTCCCTCACCTGCCCGCCGGTGGCTGCGGCGCACCGGAGCACTGCTCGCCGGGGCGCCTCTGCTGGCCGGTCTGCTCCAGCTGCCCGCACACGCCGACGTGGCCGCCTCCGCCCGGGCCGCCTCGGACTCGGGCTCGGTCGCCGTCGCCGTCGACTCGCTCAGCCCGGCGGCCCCCGGCGACGGGGACACCGTGACCGTGTCGGGCACGGTGACCAACAACGGCAAGCAGGCGGTCACCGACGCCCACGTGGGCCTGTGGGTGGGGTCCGTGCTGACCACCCGCTCGGCGATCGAGGAAGCCGCGAAGGACGCGGACGATCCGAACGCCGGTGGCGGCTCCGAGGTGGGTGGCAAGTACGTCACCGAGTTCGACAAGCTCACTCCGGGCGTGGCCGAGCACTTCAGCATCTCCGTACCGGTCGACGAGCTGGACCTCGGCGGCGACGGTGTCTACCCGCTCGGCGTCGCTCTCTCGGGCGAGACGTCGGCGCAGCCGTGGGAGAAGGTGCTGGGCGTCCAGCGGACCTTCCTGCCGTGGCAGCCCGAGGGGCCGGACACGGAGACGCGGACGACGGTGCTGTGGCCTCTGGTCTCGACCGTCCACATGACGGCTGAGACCGGTTCGGACGCGCAGCAGACGCCGGTCTTCCTCAACGACGACCTCGCCGACGAGATCGCTCCCGGCGGCCGCCTGGACCAGCTCCTGGCCCTGGGCAAGGAGCTGGACGTCACCTGGGTGATCGACCCGGACCTGCTGGCATCCGTCGACGCCATGACCGGCAGCTACCGGATCCGGGGCGCGGACGACACCACCACGGCCGGCACTCATCAGGCGGTCGCCAAGCAGTGGCTCGCGGAGCTCCAGGAGGCCGTGCAGGACAAGGAGGTCGTCGCGCTGCCCTTCGCGGACCCCGACCTGGCCTCCCTCGCGCACAACGGCACCGGCGTCACCAGCTCGCTCAGTCAGCTCAAGGCGGCCACCGACGTCGCCGCCACCACGGTGGAGACGGTGCTGCACGTGACGCCGAGCACCGACTTCGCCTGGCCGGTGGACGGCGCCGTCGACCGATCGATCGTCAAGGTGGCCACGTCCGCCGGCGCCGACAAGGTGATCGCGCGCAACGACAGCCTGAAGGAGACCGGCGGCCTCACCTACACCCCCTCGGCGGCCCGCCCCATCGGCGGCGGCACCACGGCCGTGGTCGCCGACGCGCGGCTCTCCAAGGCGTTCCAGGGCGATCTGACGAAGGCCTCCGCGTCCACGCTCGCCGTGCAGGAGTTCCTCGCGCAGAGCCTGGCGCTGAATCTCCAGACGAACAAGCAGCGCAGCATCGTCGTCGCCCCGCAGCGGATGCCCACCGCGAAGCAGGCCCAGGCGATGGCGGAGGCCGTCACGGCCCTCCAGGGCGGAACCTGGTCGCAGTCCCAGCAGCTCACTCAGACCGCCGAGGCCAAGCCCGACGCCGGGGCCACCACGAAGGTGCCGTCGCGGTCGGCGTACCCCTCCTCGCTGCGCAAGCAGGAGCTGGCGCGGTCCGCCTTCCAGGACATCGGGACCACGCAGGACAAGCTCGACAGCTTCAAGGTGATCCTCACCGACGAGTCCCGGGTGGTGACCCCCTTCGGCCGGGCGATCAACCGGGAGATGTCCACCTCGTGGCGGGGCCGGGCCATCGGGGCCGCCACGTTCCGCCACGACGTACGGGACTACCTCGACACCCTGGCCGGCCAGGTCAAGCTGATCGACAAGTCGGAGACCAAGCTCTCCGGGCGCAGCGCCACGATCCCCGTGACCGTGCAGAACAACCTGGTGCAGGGCGTCGACCACCTGGTGCTGCGGCTCACCTCGACCAACCCGACCCGCCTGGAGTTCGGCGACGACGGGTCCGTGGAGCAGTCGATCGCCGTCTCCGGCGGGCACAGCACGACGGTGAAGTTCCCCACGTCCGCCAACGTCAACGGCAAAACGACGCTGATCGCGCAGCTGTACACCGAGGACGGCCGGCCGTACGGTACGGCGGTCACCTTCGACGTGAAGGTCACCGAGATCACCGCCACTGTGATGCTGGTGATCGGCGGCGGCGTCCTGCTGCTGGTCCTGGCCGGCTTCCGTATGTACACCCAGCGCAAGCGCGCCGCGGCCCGGGCGGCCGAGGAGAACGGCCCGCAGGAGACGGACGGGGCCGACGAGCCCGGCCCGGCCACCGACGGCCCGGTGAACCAGCACGACCCTGCCGAACGTCTTAAGGGGGAGTCGGTCGTCCGCTCCGGGGCAGACGACCCGGAGCAGCCGAGTGACGAGACACCGGACACCGCAGCGGAAAACACGGCCCCCTCGGGGACGGGTGAGAGAGTGGACCGTTGAGGATGTCGTGGCCGGTGGGCCCGGGACGATGAGGTGGGGTAGCCATGAACGCGCCGTACGAGGGTGACCGCGGCCAGGCCGCGGGCAGCTCGGGTCACCCCGAGGGCCCGCCGCCCGAGCACGGCCAGGTGCCGCCGCAGCACCCCGCGGACATGTACCTCCAGGACGCCTACGACCAGGACCCCTACCGGTCCCAGGACCTCACCGCGCAGGACCCGGTCGCCGAGGCGCTCTACGACCGCGCCGCGCACCCTCCTCCGCCGCCGGGCACGTACCCTCAGCAGCCGCTGTACGGCCGTCCCGAGCAGTCCCCGTACGCGCCCGACCCGCGCGTGTGGGCCCAGACGCCGGCGCCGGAGCCGGACGGCCCCACCCAGTACCTGCCGTACGGCGACGACCCGCGGACGACCCAGTTCGTGGGCGTGGACGACCTGGTGACGCACTCCGGTGAGCAGCAGCACCAGCCGGACGCCTTCGCGCACCTGTTCAAGGACCAGCAGCAGGGCGGCTCCCGCCCGCCGATGGAGTCCCCCGCGGTGCCGGGCCCGGCCCACGCACCGGGCGGCCCGGCGGCCGCTCCCCAGTACCAGGCGCCCCAGTACCAGGCGGCGCCGTACCAGGCACAGGCCGCGCCGTACGAGGCCCCGGCCGACGAGCCCGCCGCCCCGGAACCCGCTCCGGCCGCCGCCGCGAAGAAGGGCGGCCGCGCCACCGGCCTGCTGAAGTCCAGCGCCGTGATGGCGGCGGGCACGATGGTCTCCCGCCTCACCGGCTTCGTCCGCTCGGCGCTGATCGTCTCCGCACTGGGCGTCGGCCTGCTCGGCGACACCTTCCAGGTCGCCTACCAGCTGCCCACCATGATCTACATCCTGACCGTCGGCGGCGGCCTCAACTCCGTGTTCGTGCCGCAGCTGGTGCGGGCCATGAAGGAGGACGACGACGGCGGCGAGGCCTACGCCAACCGTCTGCTGACGCTGGTGATGGTGGCGCTCGGCGTGCTCACCGTCGCCGCGATCGCCGCGGCTCCCCTGCTGATCAAGGCGCTGTCCGCCCCGGTCGCCGGCGACCCCGCGGCCAACGAGGTCGGCGTCACCTTCGTCCGCTACTTCCTGCCCTCGATCTTCTTCATGGGCGTCCATGTCGTGATGGGCCAGATCCTCAACGCGCGCGGCAAGTTCGGCGCGATGATGTGGACGCCGGTCCTGAACAACATCGTCATCATCGTGACGCTGGGCATGTTCATCTGGGTCTACGGCACCGCCGCCGACTCCGGCATGAAGGTCACGTCCATCCCGCCGGAGGGCCAGCGGCTCCTCGGCATCGGCGTCCTGCTCGGCCTCGTCGTACAGGCTCTGGCGATGATCCCGTACCTGCGGGAGACCGGCTTCCGGCTGCGGCCGCGGTTCGACTGGAAGGGCCACGGCCTGGGCAAGGCCGTGACGCTCGCCAAGTGGACCTTCCTGTTCGTCCTCGCCAACCAGGCGGGCGCGATCGTCGTGTCCCAGCTGTCCACCGCGGCCGGCAAGGACTCGCCCGTCGACGGCACCGGCTTCGCCGCCTACGCCAACGCCCAGCTGATCTGGGGCCTGCCGCAGGCCATCATCACCGTCTCCCTGATGGCCGCGCTGCTGCCCCGTATCTCGCGCTCGGCCGCCGAGGGCGACGGCGGCGCGGTCCGCGACGACATCTCCCAGGGCCTGCGCACCACGGCCGTCGCGATCGTGCCGATCGCCTTCGGCTTCCTCGCGCTCGGCATCCCGATGTGCACCCTGATCTTCGGCTCGTCGGGCACCAGCGAGGCCACCAACATGGGCTTCATGCTGATGGCCTTCGGCCTCGGCCTGATCCCCTACTCGGTGCAGTACGTCGTCCTGCGCGCCTTCTACGCCTACGAGGACACCCGCACCCCCTTCTACAACACGGTCATCGTGGCCGCCGTCAACGCGAGCGCCTCGGCGGTCTGTTACTTCGTCCTCCCGGCCCGCTGGGCCGTGGTCGGCATGGCCGCCGCCTACGGCCTGGCCTACGCGATCGGCGTCGGCGTCGCCTGGAACCGGCTGCGCAAGCGGCTCAGCGGCGACCTCGACGGCTCCCACGTCCTGCGCACGTACGCCCGGTTGTGCATCGCCTCCGTACCGGCCGCCCTCATCAGCGGCGCGGCCTGCTACGGCGTCGGGCACACCCTGGGCCAGGGTGTCCTCGGCTCCTTCGCCGCGCTGCTGGCCGGCGGGGCGCTGCTGCTCGGAATCTTCTTCGTCGCCGCCCGCCGCATGCGTATCGAGGAGCTCAACTCGCTCGTCGGCATGGTCCGCGGACGCCTGGGTCGATGAGACAGGGGGTATCCGCACAACCTTCGTCCGCCATCGTGTGTCGTGCATAGCGGCGGACTGTGGGCACAATTGGATCCGGCGTCGGACGGCGCGCACGAGGTCGGGCGGCGCGCACTGGATGGGGAGGCAGGAACGACGGTGGCGGAACGGAGCACGGCTGCCGTCGACGTGGCAGACAACAGCGGCGACAAGCCGCTGACCGCCGAGGCGGACCAGTCCACGGCCGACGGGGTGGCCAAGAACCGGGAGCGGGACACGGACAGCGACGAGGCACAGGGGAGTGACGGGACCGAGCGTCCCGGCAAGGCCTCACCGCCAGAACTGCACAGCGGACACAAACTCGCCAGGCGCTACCGTCTCGAGGAGTGCGTCACCCGTCTGGACGGTTTCAGCAGTTGGCGTGCCGTCGACGAGAAACTGCGCCGCGCGGTCGGCGTTCACATTCTTCCCGCGGACCACGCGCGAGCCCGTTCGGTGCTGGCCGCGGCCCGCTCGTCCGCGCTGCTCGGCGATCCCCGATTCGTCCAGGTACTGGACGCCGTCGAGGAGAACGACCTCGTCTACGTCGTCCACGAGTGGCTGCCCGATGCCACCGAGCTGACCACGCTTCTCGCGTCCGGTCCGCTGGAGCCGCACGACGCGTATCAGATGGTCAGTCAGATCGCCTCGGCCATGGCCGCCGCACACCGTGAGGGTCTGTCGCATCTGCGTCTGAACCCCAACGCCGTGCTGCGCACCTCCACGGGCCAGTGGCGTATCCGCGGCCTCGCCGTAAACGCCGCCCTGCGCGGCGTCACCTCCGACACCCCGCAGCGCACCGACACCGAGGCGATCGGTGCCCTGCTCTACGCGGCGCTCACCCAGCGCTGGCCGTACGAGAACGACGCCTACGGGCTGTCCGGGCTGCCCAAGGACGTCGGGCTGATCGCCCCCGACCAGGTACGCGCCGGCATCCACCGGGGCCTGTCGGAGCTGGCGATGCGCGCGCTCGCCAACGACGGGGCGACCGCCTCGCGGCACGAGGCCGCGTGCACCACGCCGGAGGAGCTGGTGAAGGCGATCGGCGAGATGCCCCGCATCCGCCCGCCGGAGCCCGCGTTCACGGCGCCGCCGGAGTACCAGCGCACGACGTATCAGCAGGGCACCTACGGCCGGCCCGCGCCGCACCCCGGTGCGACGCAGCCCGTGCCGACCCCGCCGCCCCCGCTCCAGAGCCGCACCGGCCGGGCCCTGAAGTGGGCGGTCTCCGCCCTCCTCATCGCCGCGCTCGGCCTGGGCAGCTGGCAGCTCGCGGACGCCCTGATGGACCAGGGCAAGTCCGACGACTCGAACCGGACGCAGCCGACGGACGACGGGGACAAGAACAGCGCCTCCCCGAAGCCGGCCCAGCAGCTGAAGATCCAGGACGCGGCGGAGTACGTCGTCAGCGGCGACTCCCAGCACCCCAACGACGTCGACATGACGTACGACGGGGACAGCTCGACCTACTGGCGGACCTCCAGCTTCATCGGCGGCCCGGTACTGGCGCCGTACAAGCCGGGCGTGGGCATCGTCTACGACCTCGGCTCGGCCCAGGAGGTCTCCGCGGCGGCCATAGGGCTCTACTACGGTGGCGATCACACGACCGTCGACCTGTACGCCTCGGACGCGCTGAGGCCGTCCCCGAGCGACCTGGGGTCGATGGAGAAGATCGGCACCGTCACGACGAACGCGACCTCCGCCACGGTGAAGGTCACCAAGACGGTGAAGACGCGGTACGTGCTCGTCTGGCTGACGGCCTTGCCGCACGCGCCGGGCGACCAGTACAGCGATCCCGGGTACAAGCAGGCCGTCACCGACGTGAAGTTCACGGGCTGACATCTCACCGGAGGGGGAGGGGGTCCGATGGCGGAAGGCGCCGGATATGACGGAGTGAGCGACCAGGACCTCCTCACCCGGCATGTGGAGGGCGATCCCGACACCTTCGGTGAGCTTGTACGGCGTCACCGCGACCGGCTGTGGGCGGTGGCCCTGCGGACGCTGGGAGACCGCGAGGAGGCCGCTGACGCCGTCCAGGACGCCCTTGTGTCCGCCTACCGGGCCGCCCACACCTTCCGCGGCCAGTCCGCCGTCACGACCTGGCTGCACCGCATCACGGTGAACGCCTGCCTGGACCGGGCCCGCAAGGCTGCCTCCCGCAAGACATCGCCGGTCGACGACACCGAGCGGCTGGAGCAGCTCCTGGAGCCGCACGAGTCGGCCTCCGCCCCCGCCGAGCGCAACGACCTGCACCGCCAGCTCCTCGAAGCGCTCGGCACGCTCCCGCCCGACCAGCGGGCCGCCCTGGTCCTGGTGGACATGCAGGGCTACCCCGTCGCCGAGGCCGCCCGCATGCTCGATGTGCCGACCGGGACCGTGAAGAGCCGCTGCGCCCGGGGCAGAGCCAGACTGCTCCCGCTGCTGACCCATCTGCGGCCGGAAAACACCGGCGACGAAAGGGAAAGCGACGCGGGACGGAACCGGGCGCAGGGGACATCCGTCCCACCGGCAGCGGAACCTCGCGGCGAGGGTCCGGATCACGCCGGGACAGGCGATTCAGCTGCAGTGAAGGGCGGAGGTGGGCGAGCGTGACATCGACGACGGACACGACCGGACACCCGGACGTCGACGAGATCTCCGCCCTCACCGAGGGCCTGCTCACCCCTTCCCGAAGTGCCGATGTACGTCGGCATCTGGACGGCTGTGAGCTGTGCGCGGACGTCCAGGCATCCCTGGAGGAGATCCGCGGGCTCCTCGACGCTCTCCCCGAGCCGTCGCCGATGCCCGACGACGTCGCCCGGCGCATCGACGCCGCGCTCGCCGCGGAAGCCCGAGCGACCTCCGAGACCCGAGCGACCCCCGAGACCCGAGCGACCCCCGAGGCCGGAGGGCCAGCCGAAGCCCCGCCCCCCGCCGAAACCCCCGTCGAGTCGGCTCATGTTTCACGTGAAACATCGATGGCGACGGATCGCCCCACAGGACGCGCCCGCACCTCCACCACCGGCCCCGGCCGTAAGGACAGCAAGGACCACAAGGACCGTCGGCGAGGCGGGCGCCGCAAGGTCGCCGTCCTGAGCGCCGTCCTCAGCGTCGCCGCCCTGGGGCTCGGCTCCGTCCTGGTGACCTCCCTGACCGACAGCGGAGGCCCGGGAACGTCGGTGCACGGTCAGCAGACCACCGCCGCGGACACCTTCTCCGAGAGCACGCTGGAACAGCAGGTCGCCGATCTCCTCGCCAAGGCGCAGGGCCCCCGCACCTCCGTGGGCATCCTGGGCGAGCCGGGCAGCGCCTCCCCCAAGGTCAAGAGCGAGCCGGTCGTGCCCCTCTGTGTGCAGAAGGGCATCGATCAGCGCGACACGGCCGTCGTCACTGACGAAGGCACCTACCAGGGGAAGGACGCCCTGCTGGTCGTGCTCCCCGACACGTCGGACACCACCCGTGTCACCGCCTACCTCATGGACGCGACCTGCGTGAAGGATCCGTCCGTCGGCCCGGCCAAGGTGCTGCTGAAGAGCTCCTACACGCGTCACTGACGGCCGACGCATCGTCTCCAATCTTGAGGGAATCCGCCGTGGTGTTCCCGCCCCGGGTCGTCCCTTCGTGTGCCCGGACACACTGGGAATGCACGCCCCTTAGGATCCGTTGGGTGGGGTGAGAGTTCAGAGCAGCTCCCACCGGTCGAACTGCGCAGACCAGAGACGAGGAACAAGCCGTGAGCGACGTCCGTAACGTGATCATCATCGGCTCCGGGCCCGCCGGCTACACCGCGGCCCTGTACACCGCGCGCGCGTCACTGAAGCCGCTGGTGTTCGAAGGGGCCGTCACCGCGGGCGGAGCCCTGATGAACACCACCGAGGTGGAGAACTTCCCCGGCTTCCAGGATGGCGTCATGGGCCCCGAGCTCATGGACAACATGCGCACCCAGGCCGAGCGCTTCGGCGCCGAGCTGATCCCGGACGACATCGTCAACGTCGACCTCACGGGTGAGATCAAGACCGTCACGGACACCGCCGGCACGGTCCACCAGGCGAAGGCCGTCATCGTCGCCACCGGCTCGCAGCACCGCAAGCTCGGCCTGCCGAACGAGGACGCCCTCTCCGGCCGCGGCGTCTCCTGGTGCGCCACCTGTGACGGGTTCTTCTTCAAGGACCAGGACATCGCGGTCATCGGCGGCGGCGACACGGCGATGGAGGAGGCCACCTTCCTCTCGCGCTTCGCCAAGTCTGTGACGATCGTGCACCGCCGGGACACCCTGCGCGCCTCCAAGGCGATGCAGGAGCGCGCCTTCGCCGACCCGAAGATCAAGTTCGTCTGGGACAGCGAGGTCGCCGAGGTCCAGGGCGAGCAGAAGCTGGCGGGGCTGAGGCTGCGCAACCTCAAGACGGGTGAGCTGACCGACCTTCCCGTGACCGGCCTGTTCATCGCCATCGGCCACGACCCGCGCACCGAGCTGTTCAAGGGGCAGCTCGACCTGGACGAGGAGGGCTACCTGAAGGTCGCCGCTCCGTCCACGCGGACCAACCTGACCGGTGTCTTCGCCGCCGGCGATGTGGTGGACCACACCTACCGCCAGGCGATCACCGCGGCCGGCACCGGCTGCTCCTCCGCTCTCGACGCCGAGCGCTACCTCTCCGCGCTCGCGGACGAGGCGCAGGCCGAGACCGCGAAGACCTCTGTCTGACCCCCTCTCCCGCCCCACCGCACAAGGAATTAAGGAGCCCCCTGTGGCCGGCACCCTGAAGAATGTGACCGACGCCGACTTCGACGAGGTCGTCCTCAAGAGCGACAAGCCCGTCCTGGTGGACTTCTGGGCCGAGTGGTGCGGCCCGTGCCGCCAGATCGCCCCCTCGCTCGAGGCCATCGCCGCCGAGCACGGCGACAAGATCGAGATCGTCAAGCTCAACATCGACGAGAACCCGGGTACGGCCGCCAAGTACGGTGTCATGTCGATCCCGACCCTGAACGTCTACCAGGGCGGCGAGGTCGCCAAGACGATCGTCGGCGCCAAGCCGAAGGCCGCGCTCGTCCGCGACCTGGAGACCTTCATCTCCGAGTGACGCCGGACCGTCGTGTCGACGGTCGATGTTTCACGTGAAACACGAATGGGCCAGCCCGAAAGGGCTGGCCCATTGTCATGACACGGCCTTCCCGGCCGGCCCCCTACAGCGGGCGCAGTGCCGGCTCCTTCCGAGCGCCCCCCAGCAGCCGGTCAAGGGCCATCTCCACATCTTCCTTCCAGGAGAGCGTGGTCCGCAGCTCCAGCCGCAGCCGTGGATGGGACGGGTGGTGCCGCACCGTCTTGAAGCCGACCGCCAGCAGATGCTCGGCGGGGAGCAGACAGGCCGGATCCTTCCAGCGGGCGTCGCCGAACGCCTCGATCGCTCTGAAGCCCCGCCGCAGCAGATCCTTGGCGACCGTCTGAACCATCACCCGGCCCAGCCCCTGCCCCCGGTAGCCCGGCATGATGAACGCCGTCATCAGCTGCACGGCATCCGGCGACACCGGGCTCGTGGGAAACGCCGTCGAGCGCGGCACATAGTCGGGCGGGGCGTAGAGCACAAAGCCCACAGGAACGTCGTCGACATAGACGACCCGGCCGCAGGAGCCCCAGTCCAGCAGAACGGCGGAGATCCAGGACTCCTTCTCCAGAGCGGCCGTACCGGCTTTTACCGCGGCCGCGCCGCTGACGGGATCCAACTCCCAGAAGACGCACGAGCGACAGCGCTGGGGAAGGTCCTGAAGGTTGTCCAGCGTGAGCGGTACGAGCCGACGCCCCATGAAGGCTGTTCCTCGCTTCCTTCGCCCGCGGCGTCGCGAGCGGCTGTCAGAGCGCTGCGTTCCCTGAGCAGACTGCCGACGAAGCCGCCGACCGCGCCCAGCCCCAGCCCTGCGCCCACCAGTCCGGTCCGGCTCATCGTTCGCATGGCCCCCGCCTCCCAGTCCGAGGTGATGCTTCGGTGGATGCGCCTTAACCCCACCGCATCGTATCCACCCTGCGATTGCATCGATACCGCCTGAAAGCAAAGAGCGAGCCGTGTTCCGGGTACACCGGACACGGCTCGCTCAGAGAGTCCTCGAAGGACGGGATGTCGAGCCTCGGCTCAGTCGTCCGTCTCCTCGGAGTCGCCCTCCACAAGGCCCCGCTGAAGGACCGGGCCCTCGCCGGGAGCGAGGGTGCCGAGGATCCGCTCGAGGTCCTCCATGGAGGCGAACTCGACGGTGATCTTGCCCTTCTTCTGGCCCAGGTCGACCTTCACCCGCGTCTCGAAGCGGTCCGAGAGCCGGGTCGCCAGGTCGGTCAGCGCCGGGGAGACCCGGCCACCGGCGCGCGGTCCCTTGGCACGGTGGGCGGTCTGGGGCCGGGAACCCATGAGGGTCACGATCTCCTCGACGGCCCGCACCGAAAGCCCCTCGGCCACGATCCGGTGGGCCAGCCGGTCCTGCTCCTCCGAGTCGTCCACGGAGAGCAGCGCCCGAGCGTGTCCGGCCGAGAGCACCCCGGCCGCGACCCGGCGCTGGACCGCCGGCGAGAGCTTCAACAGCCGCAGCGTGTTGGAGACCTGCGGGCGGGACCGGCCGATACGGTCCGCCAGCTGGTCATGCGTGCAGTTGAAGTCCTTCAGCAGTTGGTCGTAGGCGGCGGCCTCTTCCAGCGGGTTCAGCTGGGCCCGGTGGAGGTTCTCCAGCAGGGCGTCCAGCAGAAGCTTCTCGTCGTCGGTGGCCCGCACGATCGCCGGGATCGCTTCCAGACCCGCCTCACGGCAGGCACGCCAACGCCGCTCACCCATGATCAGCTCATAGCGACCGGGCCCCAGCTGCCGTACGACGACCGGCTGGAGGAGGCCGACCTCCTTGATGGAGGTGATCAGCTCCTGGAGCGCATCCTCGTCGAAGACCTCACGCGGCTGGCGCGGGTTCGGCGCGATGGAGTCAAGGGGGATCTCCGCGAAGTACGCGCCGACGGGCGGCGCGGGAGTCTCCACGACGCTGATCGCCGACGGCTCCTCTGTTTCACGTGAAACAGGCGGCAGCGTGGCCACCTTCGCCGCGGCCACCCCACGCTCGGTCGTCAGGACCGGAACAGCCGTCGGTGATGCGGCACCCATGCCTCCCACCGCGGACTGCGCCGGATTCTTCTCCGTCGGGGCAGCAGGGATCAGCGCGCCAAGACCACGGCCCAACCCCCTCCGTCGCTCACTCACTGGATCCCCTCCACCATGCTCGGATTGTTCTGGGCGCCGATATGGGCGTGCGTCGCGTCGTAGCTGACGCCGATGCCCCTCAGCGCGATCTCTCGGGCCGCCTCAAGATAGGAGAGGGCGCCGCTCGATCCCGGATCGTAGGTCAGCACCGTCTGCCCATAGCTCGGCGCCTCGGAGATACGGACCGAACGAGGAATGCTCGTCCGCAGCACCTCTTCGCCGAAGTGGGTGCGCACCTCTTCCGCGACCTGCGACGCGAGACGCGTCCGGCCGTCGTACATGGTGAGCAGGATGGTCGACACATGCAGGGCGGGGTTGAGGTGCCCCCGCACGAGGTCGACATTGCGCAGCAGCTGGCCCAGGCCTTCCAGCGCGTAGTACTCGCACTGGATCGGGATGAGGACCTCCGCGCCGGCCACCAGTGCGTTGACCGTCAGCAGGCCGAGGGACGGCGGGCAGTCAATGAGGATGTAGTCCAGCGGCTGCTCGTACGCCTGGATGGCCCGTTGCAGTCGGCTCTCTCGGGCCACCAGGGACACCAGCTCGATCTCCGCACCGGCGAGATCGATCGTGGCAGGGGCGCAGAACAGGCCTTCGACATCGGGGACCGGCTGGACGACTTCCGCGAGCGGGCGGCTCTCGACCAGCACGTCGTAGATGGACGGGACCTCGGCATGGTGGTCGATCCCCAGGGCGGTGGACGCGTTGCCCTGTGGGTCGAGGTCGACCACCAGGACGCGGCCACCGTGCAGGGCCAGGGAAGCGGCAAGGTTGACGGTCGTCGTCGTCTTGCCGACCCCGCCCTTCTGGTTGGCTACGACGATGATTCGGGTCTGCTCAGGGCGTGGCAGACCCTCGCCGGCGCGGCCCAGTGCCTCCACCGCCAGTTGGGCAGCACGACCGATCGGGGTGTCGTCCATCGGGGGCGGTGTTTCACGTGAAACATCCTCCCCCAAGGACTCGGTACGGGGACCGGGGACCGGGTCGGCCATCGGTCCCGCGATGTTGGCGTCGGACCGCAAGGATTCACTCTCCTCGACTTCAAGCTCGCAATGAACAGAGCCTGCCATGTCTTCGGGGTCGTGAACCAGTGAGGCCTGGGGTTCTGTGGAGAAATCCACCTCTGTGGACAACTCCCGTCCCTTATCGAGTGACCCAAGAGGCTTGCGGTCGCGGGGTTCAGCAGCGGCGCGGCCGCGGCTGATGATGCCGTGGAGCAGTGAGCGACGTTTCACGTGAAACACGATGCACAGCACCCACGGCCGAACTGCCGCGACACTCCGTCATACGTAGGTCGGGCACCTTGTGTGGAGTACCGCCTGTCCCCAGATCACCGGTACCGGTCTCAGATCACCGGCATCGGCTTCACCGACGGCGACGGGTCCGCCCCGTCCGGGCCGCCTTGGCCCGCTTGGCCGCGAACCGGACACCGCCGGGGCTCTCCCCGACCTCGACCCGCACGACGGTGGAGAGGGGATCGACCACGCCCTCGCCGACATGGAGGATCGAGGTGCCGACCGCGCCGAGCTTGCTCAGGGCGGTGGCAGCGCTCTTCAGCTCCTCCTCGGCGGTGTCGCCCTTGAGGGCGAGCATCTCGCCGTAGGGGCGCAGCAGCGGGATGCCCCAGGTGGCCAGACGGTCCAGCGGGGCCACGGCGCGGGCGGTCACCACGTGGACGGGTGTGAGCTTTCCCATGACCTCCTCGGCGCGGCCGCGGACCACGGTCACATGGTCCAGGCCCAGCAGCTCGACGACCTCGCTGAGGAAGTTGGTGCGCCGCAGCAGCGGCTCCAGCAGGGTGATCTTCAGGTCCTCGCGCACCAGTGCCAGGGGGATTCCGGGCAGGCCGGCGCCCGAGCCGACGTCGCACACCGTCACGCCCTCGGGCACGACCTCGGAGAGGACCGCACAGTTCAGGATGTGCCTCTCCCACAGGCGGGGCACCTCACGCGGGCCGATGAGCCCGCGCTGCACTCCGGCCTCGGCCAGGAGCTCGGCGTACCGGACCGCATCAGAGAAGCGATCACCGAATACCTCGCGTGCCACCTCAGGCGCAGGGGGGAGCTCCGCTGCCTCCGTCACGGGGACCGTCCTTCCGTACCGCATCAGCGCGTCTAGCGCCGACCACCAGAACTACAGGCTGACAAAGACCGGCCCCGTCTGCGCAACAGACGGGGCCGGGGGAACGTACGTACCGAATCAGTTGGGCAGGACGACGACGAACCGCTGCGGCTCCTCGCCCTCCGACTCGCTGCGGAGCCCGGCGGCCTTGACCGCGTCGTGGACGACCTTGCGCTCGAAGGGCGTCATCGGCTTCAGCTTGACCGGCTCGCCGCTGTTCTTCGCGTCGGACGCGGCCTTGGCGCCCAGCTCGGACAGCTCGGCGCGCTTCTTGGCCCGGTAACCGGCGATGTCCAGCATCAGCCGGCTGCGGTCGCCGGTCTCCCGGTGCACGGCCAGGCGCGTCAGCTCCTGAAGCGCTTCCAGCACCTCGCCGTCCCGGCCGACCAGCTTCTGGAGGTCGCGGCCGCCCGCGTCACTGATGATCGACACCGAGGCGCGGTCGGCTTCGACGTCCATGTCGATGTCGCCGTCGAGATCGGCGATGTCCAGCAGACCTTCGAGGTAGTCCGCGGCGATCTCGCCCTCCTGCTCCAGGCGGGACAGGGTGTCTGCACCCTCGGCGGCGGCGGAGGTGGTGCCTTCCGTCACGGGATGGGCTCCTTCTTACTTCTTGGACGGGGACTTGGGGCGCTGCGGGCCGCCCTTGCGCTGCCCGGACTGGGCCTTGCTGCGGCCTCCGCCGGCGGGCTTGGCCGCGCCGGAGGGCTTGGCGTCCTCGGGCTCGTCGGACTTGCTCAGCGAGGTGGTCTCGCCGGCCGCCTTAGGGCCGGACTGGCGCTGAGACTTGGTCTGCCGCCTGGGCTGCTGGCGCCTGGCGGCCGCGCTCGTGGACGTGCCGTCCTCGGTCTCGACGGCGACCTGGGACTCGCCCTTGATCACGTTGCCGTCGGTCTGGGCCGCGAGGCCGACCTTGGTCAGCCCGTTGATGAACTTGCGCTCGGCGTCGTTGCGGTCGCGGCCCTTGGCCACGATGGCCTTGACGATGGCCTTCTCGCCGCGGCCACGGGTCTTGCCGTGGTGCGCGACACGCTTGGACAGGCGCTCCAGGTAGGCGGCCTGGGCCTTGGAACCCGGGGTCGGGTTGTTGCGGATCACGTACATCTGCTGGCCCATGGTCCACACGTTGGTGGTCAGCCAGTAAACGAGGACACCGACCGGGAAGTTGATGCCGAAGACGGCGAACATGATCGGGAAGACGTACATCAGCATCTTCTGCTGCTGCATGAACGGCGTCTTCACCGTGGTGTCGACGTTCTTCGTCATCAGCTGGCGCTGCGTGTAGAACTGCGACGCCGACATCAGGACGATCATGACCGCAGTCACGATGCGCACGGTGGTCAGCGAGGCGTCGAGCGCCTCGACGTCCGCGGCGCTGTCGGTGAACTTCGCCGCCAGCGGAGCACCGAAGATGTGCGCCTTCTGCGCGCTCTGCAGCAGGCTCTCGTTGATGACACCGATGGTGTCGTTGTTCGCGATGCTGTTGAGCACGTGGTACAGGGCGAAGAAGAAGGGCGACTGCGCCAGGATGGGAAGGCACGAGGAGAGCGGGTTGGTGCCCGTCTCCTTGTACAGCTTCATCATCTCTTCGGACTGGCGCTGTTTGTCGTTCTTGTAGCGCTCCTGGATCTTCTTCATCTCGGGCTGCAGCGTCTGCATCGCCCGGGTCGCCTTGATCTGCTTCACAAAGAGCGGGATCAGGCAGATACGGATCAGGATCACCAAGGACACGATGGACAGGCCCCAGGCCCACCCGGTGTCCTCGCCGAAGATGGCGCCGTACACCGTGTGGAACTGGACGATGACCCAGGAGACAGGTGTCGTGATGAAGCTGAAGAAGCTGGCAATCGTGTCCACTAATCATGCTCCTTGGGCATGGGACGGGCTCTCTGCGGCCGGGCTCGAGGAGCGATTCTCCTCGGTGGCCGTTTCGGCGGCGGAGGTCCCGCCCCTGCGTGCACGCCAGGCGTCGCGCAGCATTTCGTGCCACCGCGGACGCTTCCGCGGCGGGACATGGTCCACACCCCCCAGCGACCACGGGTTGCACCGCAGGATGCGCCAGGCAGTGAGTGCCGTTCCCTTGATCGCGCCGTGCCGGTCGATGGCCGTGAAGCCATAGTGGGAGCACGACGGGTAGTACTTGCACACCGGCCCGAGCAGCGGACTGATCGTCCACTGGTAGAGCTTGATCAGGGCCAGCAGCGGGTACTTCATCGCGCGCCCCCTCCCAGCAGCCGTTGAAGGGCGGCATCAAGGTCTTGGACCAGCTGTGCGTGGTCGGCGTCACCCGCATCGGGCAGCGCCCGTACGACTACCAGGCTACCGGGGGGCAACAGAACGACTCGATCGCGCATCAGGTGACGCAGTCTGCGCTTCACCTTGTTGCGCACGACGGCTCCACCCACGGCCTTGCTCACGACGAAACCCGCACGCGTCGGGGGAGCGCTCTCCCCAGGCGCGTGCGGGTCCGTGGCACCGCTTCGAAGGTGGACGACGAGGGTCGGGCGTCCAGCCCGACGACCCCTTCGTACCGCGGTCGCGAAGTCCTCGCGCCGCCTCAGCCGATGCTCGGTAGGCAGCACGACGTCATGACCTGATCAGGCTCAGGCGGACAGGTTGGCGCGACCCTTGCTGCGGCGGTTCGCGAGAATCGCGCGACCGGCACGGGTGCGCATCCGCAGGCGGAAGCCGTGGGTCTTGGCGCGACGACGGTTGTTCGGCTGGAAGGTGCGCTTGCTCACTCGGGGGCTCCAGAAACTAATCGGTGGTGGCGGGGTGCCGTCCTGGCTGTCACCGTGCGCCCACGAGTAGCTCTCGTTACGCCCGAGTGCACCGCTTCCCGATCACCTGACGCGATCTGTGCCCATCGGAGGCAGGCGGCAGCAGCCATCGACAACTCGACCTGGTTACGGTACGCGCGGCTACGCCATCCGGTCAAACCAGGGACCTACGGGAGACACTATCCACAGGCTGGGGACAACAACTTGAACCGCACCCGTCGCCCTGACTACCGTGGCTGAACTCCGATTCGTTCCTTTGTCCCTGCCCCCACCCGATTTGAATCCCGACCGTCCCACCATCACACGAACGTGGGACCCACGAGAGAGCGTGCCCTGTGGCTGACGTACCTGCCGATCTTGCCGCAGTGTGGCCACGCGTACTGGAGCAGCTCCTCGAGGGCCGTGGCCAGGGTGTCGAGGCGAAGGACGAGCGCTGGATCCGGCGCTGCCAGCCGCTCGCGCTGGTGGCGGACACCGCCCTGCTCGCCGTACCGAACGAATTCGCGAAGGGCGTGCTGGAGGGTCGGCTCGCGCCGATCGTCAGCGAAACCCTCAGCCGCGAGTGCGGCCGACCGATCCGGATCGCGATCACCGTCGACGACTCCGTCGGCGAGCCCCCGGCCCCGCCGGCGCCCCCGGTCCAGCAGCAGCAGCAGCGCTACGAGGAGCCCGAACTCCCGTCGTACGACAGCGGGTACGACAAGGGTTACGACAGCCCGTACGAGGGCTACGGCCGGCACCGCGCCGACCAGCCGCCCGGCGACCGCGACCGCGACCGCGACCGCGATCGTGACCAGCACCCCGGCGCGCGGCCGGAGCAGCACACCGGCGGCCGCCAGGAGCAGCATCCCGGCGCCCGCCAGGACCAGCAGATGCCCACGGCGCGCCCCGCGTACCCCTCGGAGTACCAGCGCCCCGAGCCCGGCGCCTGGCCGCGGCCGCAGCAGCAGGACGACTACGGCTGGCAGCAGCAGCGCCTGGGCTTCCCCGAGCGCGACCCCTACGCGTCCCCGTCGCAGGACTCCTACGGCGGCCAGGACCCGTACGGCTCGCCGTCCCAGGACTCCTACGGTCCGCCGTCGCAGGACTACCGTCCGCAGCCGATGGAGCGGCCGTCGTACGACCCGTCGCCGTACGAGCAGCAGCGTCCCGACTACGACCCGCGCGAGGGGGGCCGGCGTGAGCTGCCCGAGCCGTCGGCCGGCGGTGGTCATCCGCACCGGGCCGGTGGACCCGGCGGACCCGGCGGGCCGTCCGCGCAGCCGCCCGCGGGGGGCGGACCCGGTGAGCCGACCGCGCGGCTGAACCCGAAGTACCTCTTCGACACGTTCGTCATCGGCGCCTCCAACCGGTTCGCGCACGCGGCCGCGGTCGCCGTCGCCGAGGCGCCCGCGAAGGCGTACAACCCCCTCTTCATCTACGGCGAGTCGGGCCTCGGCAAGACGCACCTGCTGCACGCGATCGGACACTACGCGCGGAGCCTCTACCCGGGCACGCGTGTGCGGTACGTCAGTTCGGAGGAGTTCACCAACGAGTTCATCAACTCCATCCGCGACGGCAAGGGCGACAGCTTCCGCAAGCGGTACCGCGAGATGGACATCCTTCTGGTGGACGACATCCAGTTCCTGGCGGACAAGGAGTCGACGCAGGAGGAGTTCTTCCACACCTTCAACACGCTCCACAACGCGAACAAGCAGATCGTGCTCTCCAGCGACCGGCCGCCCAAGCAGCTGGTGACGCTGGAGGACCGGCTGCGGAACCGTTTCGAGTGGGGGCTGATCACCGACGTCCAGCCGCCGGAACTGGAGACGCGTATCGCGATCCTCCGGAAGAAGGCGGTGCAGGAGCAGCTCAACGCCCCGCCGGAGGTGCTGGAGTTCATCGCCTCACGGATCTCGCGCAACATCCGTGAGCTGGAGGGCGCGCTGATCCGGGTGACGGCGTTCGCCTCGCTCAACCGGCAGCCGGTGGACCTGGGCCTGACCGAGATCGTCCTGAAGGACCTGATCCCGGGCGGCGAGGACTCGGCGCCCGAGATCACCTCCACGGCGATCATGAGCGCCACGGCCGACTACTTCGGCCTCACCGTCGAGGACCTGTGCGGCACCTCGCGCGGGCGGGCGCTGGTGACGGCCCGCCAGATCGCCATGTACCTGTGCCGTGAGCTGACGGACCTGTCGCTGCCGAAGATCGGCGCGCTGTTCGGCGGCCGCGACCACACGACGGTGATGCACGCGGACCGCAAGATCCGCAATCTGATGGCCGAGCGGCGCTCCATCTACAACCAGGTGACCGAGCTGACCAACCGCATCAAGGCCGGCTGAGAACACCGCGCACCCGCCGTCGAGGGCGCCTCGGGAGCACTTCCCGGGGCGCCCTTCCTCGTGCCGAGGCCGTGCCCGGAGACCATGCCGGAGACCCTGCCGGAGACCGCGCCGGAGATCGCCCCTCAGCGGCCGTCACGGGGCCCGCTCCACGCGCCGCCGGGCCCGCCGGCCACCACTCCGCGCCCCACTCCGCGCCCGTCACCGCGTCCCCGCCGAGTCCCGCCCGTCATCCGCTGTTCGAATACTCGCCGGGTTACGGCCACTCTCCACAGATTCGGTGACTTTTTCCCGTCCACACCCTGGGGACCCGGAAGTTGTCCAGACTGTATCCACAGGGAGCCCGGTTGAAAGACCATCAGACCAGGTCACCCGGGTGTGGATTCGTGGACGAAGGATGTCCACAGGCTGTGGACAGAGAAATGATCCACAGCCTGTGCACGCGGTTGTCCACCGGCCGCCCACAGCCTGTGGCCGGTTGTCCCCAGCGATCACCCGCTTCTCCACATCACTGTCCACTGTTCGGCAACGGGACGCGCCTGCTCACCGTGTCGAGTGAAAGGCGTCACACGAAGGTGCCGGGTTGGGCTGTGGGAAAGGTGGGTAAACCTGGGGACGGCGCTGGGGAGAAGTGCCGCCCGCCTGTGCATGGAGTGTGCAGAACTTTTTGTTCTCCACAGATCGGCCCGGTTGTCCACCGCCTCCGCCCACAGGGCCCGTGGACAAAATCTCGCCTCTGAGCTGCGAAAACAGGGTTATCCACGGTATCCACAGGCCCTACTACTACTCCCGACTAGAGAGAGCTCGGAATCCGCTTCGAAGAGGGTCCTGTGCACAACTCGCTCTCCGGCGTCAGGCTGCCCCTCGTCACGACTTGACCCCGAGAGGCACCTACTGTCAGTGCGGTGCGTCAGACTGGACCCGGTGGTCCTTCCCGTCACAGGGGCCGATCACACCGAGACCAGACGACGAAGCCAGGCAGGCCGAGAAGCGCCGGCAACAGCAGGAGGCGGCAAGAGTGAAGATCCGGGTGGAACGCGACGTACTCGCGGAGGCAGTGGCCTGGGCGGCGCGCAGCCTCCCGGCCCGTCCGCCGGCGCCTGTCCTCGCCGGCCTCCTGCTGAAGGCCGAGGACGGCGCGCTGAGCCTGTCCAGCTTCGACTACGAGGTCTCCGCACGGGTGTCCGTGGAGGCCGAGGTCGAGGAGGAGGGCACGGTCCTCGTCTCCGGCCGGCTGCTCGCCGACATCTGCCGCGCCCTGCCCAACCGCCCGGTGGAGATTTCCACAGACGGTGTACGGGCGACGGTGGTCTGCGGCTCCTCCCGCTTCACCCTCCACACCCTGCCTGTGGAGGAGTACCCCTCGCTGCCGCAGATGCCGAACGCGACGGGCACGGTCCCCGGCGAGGTCTTCGCCTCCGCCGCCGCCCAGGTCGCCATCGCCGCCGGCCGTGACGACACGCTGCCCGTGCTGACCGGTGTGCGCATCGAGATCGAGGGCGACACCGTCACGCTGGCCTCCACCGACCGCTACCGCTTCGCGGTCCGCGAGTTCCTGTGGAAGCCGGAGAACCCCGAGGCCTCCGCCGTCGCCCTGGTGCCCGCCAAGACACTCCTGGACACCGCCAAGGCGCTGACCAGCGGCGACAGCGTCATCCTGGCGCTCTCCGGCTCGGGCGCCGGCGAGGGCCTGATCGGCTTCGAGGGCGCCGGACGACGCACCACCACCCGCCTCCTTGAGGGCGACCTGCCGAAGTACCGCACGCTGTTCCCGACCGAGTTCAACTCCGTCGCGGTGATCGAGACCGCCCCCTTCGTGGAGGCCGTCAAGCGTGTGGCCCTGGTCGCCGAGCGCAACACCCCGGTGCGGCTGAGCTTCGAGCAGGGCGTGCTCATCCTGGAGGCCGGCTCCAGCGACGACGCACAGGCTGTGGAGAGGGTCGACGCCCAGCTGGAGGGCGACGACATCTCGATCGCCTTCAACCCGACCTTCCTGCTGGACGGCCTGAGCGCGATCGACTCCCCGGTCGCCCAGCTGTCGTTCACCACGTCCACCAAGCCCGCGCTGCTCAGCGGCAAGCCCGCCCTGGACGCGGAGGCGGACGACGCCTACAAGTACCTGATCATGCCGGTGCGGCTGAGCGGCTGAGCCTGCTCGCGGTGTGGGGCCGAGTCGCCGGACGTTGTCCACAGGCCGTGGAGAAAGAGTCCCCGGCCTGTGGGGAAACCCGCAGGTGAGGCTGTACGTCTGAGCGCGTATGCCCACAGCTGTGCGTGACGGTCCGGGTTTAGGCTCGGACATGGGTACGAAGGTGCCCCGCACGCCACACAGCGACCTAAGGAAACAACTGATGGAGCTCGGTCTCGTCGGCCTCGGCAAGATGGGCGGCAACATGCGCGAGCGGATCCGCCGCGCCGGCCACACCGTCGTCGGATTCGACCGCAACCCGGACCTCGCCGATGTCCACAGCCTCGAAGAGCTTGTGGGCAAGCTCGAGGCCCCGCGCGTGGTCTGGGTGATGGTCCCGGCCGGTGCCCCCACCCAGTCGACGATCGACGAGCTGGCCGAGCTGCTGGAGCCGGGCGACGTCGTCGTGGACGGCGGCAACTCCCGCTGGACGGACGACGAGAAGCACGCCGAGGAGCTGGCCGCCAAGGGCATCGGCTTCGTGGACTGCGGTGTCTCCGGCGGCGTCTGGGGCCTGGAGAACGGCTACGCGCTGATGTACGGCGGTGACGCGGAGAACGTCGCCAAGGTGCAGCCGGTCTTCGACGCGCTGAAGCCCGAGGGCGACTTCGGCTCGGTGCACGCCGGCAAGGTCGGCGCCGGCCACTTCGCCAAGATGGTCCACAACGGCATCGAGTACGCCATGATGCAGGCCTACGCCGAGGGCTGGGAGCTGCTGGAGAAGGTCGACTCCGTCACGGACGTGCGCGAGGTCTTCCGCTCCTGGCAGGAGGGCACGGTCATCCGTTCCTGGCTGCTGGACCTCGCGGTCAACGCGCTCGACGAGGACGAGCACCTCGACAAGCTGAAGGGGTTCGCGCAGGACTCCGGCGAGGGCCGCTGGACGGTGGAGGCCGCGATCGACAACGCCGTGCCGCTGCCCGCGATCACGGCCTCGCTGTTCGCGCGGTTCTCCTCGCGTCAGGAGGACTCGCCGCAGATGAAGATGATCGCGGCGCTGCGCAACCAGTTCGGCGGCCACGCGGTCGAGACGAAGTAACCACAAGCAGGAACAGCAGGAACAGCGCCAAGCGGTACCTGAGCACTCTGGGGAGGTCGGCGAACGACCATGCACGTCACGCATCTGTCGCTGGCCGACTTCCGCTCGTACGCCCGGGTCGAGGTCCCGCTCGACCCGGGTGTCACCGCCTTCGTCGGCCCCAACGGGCAGGGCAAGACGAACCTCGTCGAGGCCGTCGGCTATCTCGCCACCCTCGGCAGCCACCGGGTCGCCTCCGACGCGCCCCTGGTGCGCATGGGCGCCGACCGCGCGATCATCCGGGCCCAGGTCAGACAGGGCGAGCGGCAGCAGCTGGTCGAGCTGGAGCTGAACCCGGGCCGGGCCAACCGCGCCCGCATCAACCGGTCCTCGCAGGTCAGACCCCGTGACGTGCTGGGCATCGTACGGACCGTGCTGTTCGCGCCCGAGGACCTCGCGCTCGTCAAGGGGGATCCCGGGGAGCGGCGGCGGTTCCTCGACGAGCTGATCACCGCGCGGTCGCCGCGGATGGCGGGTGTGCGCTCCGACTACGAGCGGGTGCTGAAGCAGCGCAACACGCTGCTGAAGACGGCGGCGCTCGCGCGGCGGCACGGTGGGCGGTCCATGGACCTGTCCACGCTCGACGTGTGGGACCAGCACCTCGCGCGCGTGGGCGCGGAGCTGCTCGCGCAGCGGCTCGACCTGGTCGCCACGATCCAGCCGCTCGCGGACAAGGCGTACGAGCAGCTGGCCCCCGGCGGCGGTCCGCTCGCCCTGGAGTACAAGCCGTCCGCGCCCGGCGAGGCCCACACGCGCGAGGACCTGTACGTCCAGCTGACGGCGGCGCTCGCGGACGTCCGCAAGCAGGAGATCGAGCGGGGTGTCACCCTCGTAGGCCCTCATCGGGACGATCTGGTGCTCAAGCTCGGGCAGCTGCCCGCCAAGGGATACGCCTCGCACGGTGAGTCCTGGTCCTACGCGCTGGCGCTGCGGCTGGCCTCCTACGACCTGTTGCGGGCCGAGGGGAACGAGCCGGTGCTGGTGCTCGACGACGTGTTCGCCGAGCTGGACGCCCGTCGGCGGGAGCGGCTGGCCGAGCTGGTCGCGCCCGGCGAGCAGGTGCTGGTGACGGCGGCGGTCGACGACGACGTACCGGATCTCCTGGCCGGGGCACGGTACGTGGTGGCGGACGGAACGGTGGAACGCGCATGAGTGAGCGGCAGGATCCCGGCAAGACGACGCCCGAGCCGTCCGGCGTCGATCTCGCGCGTGTGGCGCTGCGGGCGGCGCGCGAGCAGGCACGCGCGCGTGGGGACGCGGCGCAGCAGAAGAAGCAGGCGCGGCGCGGCGGCGGTCTGCGCTCCGGCGCGCGTGCGGACGGGCGCGACCCCATGGCGCTCGGCTCGGCGATCAACCGGCTGCTCGCCGAGCGCGGCTGGGAGGCGCCGGCCGCGGTGGGCGGGGTGATGGGCCGCTGGCCGCAGATCGTCGGCGAGGACGTGGCGAAGCACTGTGTGCCGGAGCGGTACGACGAGGACGAGCGGGTCCTGGTCGTGCGCTGTGACTCCACGGCCTGGGCGACGAACCTGCGGCTGCTGGCGCCGACGCTGGTGGCCCGGCTCAACGAGGACCTGGGGCACGGGCGGGTCCGCCACCTCAAGGTGCAGGGGCCGGGCGGCCCGCCCCGCCGGTACGGCCCGCTGCGGGCCCCGGGCAGCACGGGTCCCGGTGATACCTACGGGTGATTTGCATCACTCATGAGGCGGTCGGGATGGTACCTGCGTACCACCCCGGCCGCCTTCTTGTATGCCCTCGAACGGCCCGCGCGCGGGGGCGAATTCCTACCTGACTCCTCGGTAGCCAAGGGTTGACACCCGGAAGCGCTGAGTGCCTCCGTGAGCCTCTTGGAGCCCCCTTCCACATATCGGGACCCGTCGGAGACCGGTTGAGGGCGGCACATCCGGACTCAGGTACCGGCAAACCCCCATCACTGTCAGTGCTACCGGTAGACTGGAAGCCAATCCCGCCCCAAACGTGGGGACCGCCCGGGAAAAGCTGAGCAACGCTGATCAAGGCTTACCAACGCAACATGCCGCAGCCGCTCCGGCAACCTGCCGAGGAGCCTGGCTCGTGCTGTGCCAGAAAGGGCGCTTCGTGGCCGATTCCGGCAACCCCAACGAGAACATCCCGTCCACCGACGAAGGCGTGACCGCCACTGCCACCACCTCGAACGGCGAGGTCACGGCTTCGTACGACGCGAGCGCCATCACCGTCCTCGAGGGCCTCGACGCCGTCCGCAAGCGCCCTGGCATGTACATCGGCTCCACGGGCGAACGCGGTCTGCACCACCTCGTGCAGGAGGTCGTCGACAACTCTGTCGACGAGGCCCTGGCCGGGCACGCGGACACGATCGACGTGACGATCCTCGCCGACGGCGGCGTGCGCGTCGTCGACAACGGCCGTGGCATCCCGGTGGGCATCGTGCCCTCCGAGGGCAAGCCGGCCGTGGAGGTCGTGCTGACGGTGCTGCACGCGGGCGGAAAGTTCGGTGGCGGCGGTTACGCGGTCTCCGGCGGTCTGCACGGCGTGGGCGTCTCCGTCGTGAACGCCCTGTCGACCAAGGTCTCCGTCGAGGTCAGGACCGACGGCCACCGCTGGACGCAGGACTACAAGATGGGCGTGCCCACGGCGCCGCTCGCCAAGCACGAGGCCATCGAGGAGACCGGCACCTCGGTCACCTTCTGGGCGGACCCGGACATCTTCGAGACCACCGAGTACTCCTTCGAGACGCTCTCGCGGCGCTTCCAGGAGATGGCGTTCCTCAACAAGGGTTTGACGATCAAACTCACGGACGAGCGCGAGTCGGCGAAGGCCACGGCCGGGGCGGACGAGGCGGGTGCGGACGAGAAGGACGAGGTCAAGACCGTCACGTACCACTACGAGGGCGGCATCGTCGACTTCGTGAAGTACCTGAACTCCCGCAAGGGAGAGCTGGTGCACCCCTCCGTCATCGACCTCGAGGCGGAGGACAAGGAGAAGGCCCTCTCCCTCGAAGTCGCGCTCCAGTGGAACAGCGGTTACAGCGAGGGTGTGTACTCCTTCGCCAACATCATCCACACCCACGAGGGCGGTACGCACGAGGAGGGCTTCCGGGCGGCGCTGACCTCGCTGATCAACAAGTACGCGCGCGACAAGAAGCTGCTGCGCGAGAAGGACGACAACCTCACGGGCGACGACATCCGCGAGGGTCTGACCGCGATCATCTCGGTCAAGCTGAGCGAGCCGCAGTTCGAGGGCCAGACGAAGACCAAGCTGGGCAACACGGAGGCCAAGACCTTCGTCCAGAAGGCGGTCTACGAGCACCTCAACGACTGGCTGGACCGCAACCCGGTCGAGGCCGCGGACATCATCCGCAAGGGCATCCAGGCGGCCACCGCGCGCGTGGCGGCCCGCAAGGCCCGTGACCTCACCCGCCGCAAGGGCCTGCTGGAGTCGGCGTCCCTGCCGGGCAAGCTCTCCGACTGCCAGTCGAACGACCCCACCAAGTGCGAGATCTTCATCGTCGAGGGTGACTCCGCCGGCGGCTCGGCCAAGTCCGGCCGCAACCCGCAGTACCAGGCGATCCTCCCGATCCGCGGCAAGATCCTGAACGTGGAGAAGGCGCGGATCGACAAGATCCTGCAGAACCAGGAGATCCAGGCGCTGATCTCCGCCTTCGGCACCGGGGTCCACGAGGACTTCGACATCGAGAAGCTCCGCTATCACAAGATCATCCTGATGGCGGACGCCGACGTCGACGGCCAGCACATCAGCACCCTGCTGCTGACTTTCCTGTTCCGCTTCATGCGGCCGCTGGTCGAGGCCGGGCACGTGTACCTCTCCCGCCCCCCGCTCTACAAGATCAAGTGGGGCCGGGACGACATCGAGTACGCGTACTCCGACCGCGAGCGCGACGCGCTGATCGAGATGGGCCGCCAGCGCGGCAAGCGCGTGCGTGAGGACTCGATCCAGCGCTTCAAGGGTCTCGGTGAGATGAACGCCGAGGAGCTGCGCGTGACCACCATGGACCAGGAGCACCGCGTCCTCGGCCAGGTCACTCTCGACGACGCCGCCCAGGCCGACGACCTGTTCTCGGTCCTCATGGGCGAGGACGTCGAGGCCCGCCGGCAGTTCATCCAGCGCAACGCCAAGGACGTCCGCTTCCTCGACATCTGAGTCGGTCTCAGCTGACCGCACCAGGAAGGACCCCCACCAGCAATGACCGACGAGAACACACCCGTCACCCCTGAAGAGGGCGGCGACATCGCCATGCGCATCGAGCCCGTCGGGCTCGAGACGGAGATGCAGCGCTCGTACCTCGACTACGCGATGTCCGTCATCGTCTCGCGCGCCCTGCCGGACGTCCGTGACGGTCTCAAGCCCGTCCACCGCCGCGTGCTGTACGCGATGTACGACGGCGGCTACCGGCCCGAGCGCGGTTTCTACAAGTGCGCCCGCGTCGTCGGCGACGTCATGGGCAACTACCACCCGCACGGTGACTCCTCGATCTACGACGCGCTGGTCCGCCTCGCGCAGCCGTGGTCGATGCGGATGCCGCTCGTCGACTCCAACGGCAACTTCGGCTCGCCGGGCAACGACCCGGCGGCGGCCATGCGCTACACCGAGTGCAAGATGGCGCCGCTGTCGATGGAGATGGTCCGTGACATCGACGAGGAGACCGTCGACTTCACGGACAACTACGACGGCCGCTCCCAGGAGCCGACCGTCCTGCCCGCCCGCTTCCCGAACCTGCTGATCAACGGCTCGGCCGGTATCGCGGTCGGCATGGCGACCAACATCCCGTCGCACAACCTGCGCGAGGTCGCGGCCGGTGCCCAGTGGTACCTGGAGAACCCCGACGCCTCCCACGAGGAGCTGCTGGACGCGCTCATCGAGCGCATCAAGGGCCCCGACTTCCCGACCGGCGCGCTGGTGGTGGGCCGCAAGGGCATCGAGGAGGCGTACCGCACGGGCCGTGGCTCGATCACCATGCGGGCGGTCGTCGAGGTCGAGGAGATCCAGAACCGCCAGTGCCTGGTGGTCACGGAGCTGCCCTACCAGGTCAACCCCGACAACCTCGCGCAGAAGATCGCCGACCTGGTGAAGGACGGCAAGATCGGCGGCATCGCGGACGTCCGCGACGAGACGTCGTCCCGCACCGGCCAGCGTCTGGTCATCGTCCTCAAGCGGGACGCGGTCGCCAAGGTCGTCCTGAACAACCTCTACAAGCACACGGACCTGCAGACGAACTTCGGCGCCAACATGCTGGCGCTCGTCGACGGCGTCCCGCGCACCCTGTCCCTCGACGCGTTCATCCGGCACTGGGTGACGCACCAGATCGAGGTCATCGTCCGCCGTACGCGCTTCCGGCTGCGCAAGGCCGAGGAGCGCGCGCACATCCTGCGCGGTCTGCTCAAGGCGCTGGACGCGATCGACGAGGTCATCGCGCTGATCCGGCGCAGCGACACCGTCGACATCGCGCGCACGGGCCTGATGGAGCTCCTGGAGATCGACGAGATCCAGGCCAACGCCATCCTCGAGATGCAGCTGCGGCGCCTGGCCGCCCTGGAGCGCCAGAAGATCATCCAGGAGCACGACGAGCTCCAGGCGAAGATCACCGAGTACAACGCGATCCTCGCCTCGCCGGTCCGCCAGCGCGGCATCGTCAGCGCGGAACTGGCCGCGATCGTCGAGAAGTTCGGCGACGACCGCAAGACCATGCTGGTGCCCTACGACGGTGACATGTCCATCGAGGACTTGATCGCCGAGGAGGACATCGTCGTCACCGTCACGCGCGGCGGATACGTCAAGCGCACCAAGGCGGACGACTACCGCGCGCAGAAGCGCGGCGGCAAGGGCGTGCGCGGCGCGAAGCTGAAGGAAGACGACATCGTCGACCACTTCTTCGTCTCCACCACCCACCACTGGCTGCTGTTCTTCACCAACAAGGGCCGGGTGTACCGGGCGAAGGCCTACGAGCTGCCCGACGCCGGGCGTGACGCGCGTGGACAGCACGTCGCCAACCTGCTGGCCTTCCAGCCGGACGAGGCGATCGCCGAGATCCTCGCGATCCGCGACTACGAGGCGGCGCCGTACCTGGTGCTGGCCACGAAGGGCGGTCTGGTCAAGAAGACGCCTCTGAAGGATTACGATTCGCCCCGCTCCGGCGGTGTCATCGCGATCAACCTCCGGGAGACGGAGGACGGTTCCGACGACGAACTGATCGGAGCCGAACTCGTCTCGGCCGATGACGATCTGCTGCTGATCAGCAGGAAGGCGCAGTCGATCCGGTTCACCGCCACGGACGAAACCCTGCGGCCCATGGGCCGTGCGACCTCGGGCGTCAAGGGCATGAGCTTCCGCGAGGGAGACCAACTGCTCTCGATGAATGTTGTTCGACCCGGTACGTTCGTGTTCACTGCTACGGACGGTGGGTACGCGAAGCGAACCGCCGTCGACGAGTACCGCGTCCAGGGTCGTGGCGGCCTCGGTATCAAGGCTGCCAAGATCGTCGAGGACCGTGGTTCGCTCGTCGGCGCGCTGGTGGTCGAGGAGACCGACGAGATCCTCGCCATCACGCTGTCGGGCGGTGTGATTCGTACGCGAGTCAACGAGGTCAGGGAGACGGGCCGTGACACCATGGGCGTCCAACTGATCAATCTGGGCAAGCGCGATGCCGTCGTGGGTATCGCACGTAACGCCGAAGCGGGGCGTGAGGCGGAGGAGGTCGACGGTGACGACACCGTGGACGAGACCGCCGAGGGCACCGCGACCACCGGCACGGACGAGGGTGACACGCCCTCTGCCGAGTAGCACGAGGAGTGAGTCATCGTGAGCGGAGCCACGGGCGCCGGTACGTCTGCCGGGTCGTCTGCCGGTAAGTCTGCCGGCACGGCTGCCGGTTCGGACAAGGACGGCGGCGGTCGTGGCTCCGCCGCGGCGGCGGGGGACGCGCGTTCGACCGACGCGCGGGGCGCCGAGGGCCGGGTGGCGGACACCCACACGACCCAGCTGAAGGCGATCAAGCCGACCGCGGCCGACACGCAAGGATCCAAGGGATCCCAGGGGGGAACCGTGACGGACACCCGGGGCCAGGCACAGCAGCCGGCCTCGCCGCTCCCCGGGGAGCGGCAGGCGCAGCAGCCCGCCGGGCCGTACCACCCGCCGCAGGCCTACCCGACGGCGGCGACACCGCCCGGGACGGTACGCCGGCCGCGCACCGGCGCCCGCACCACGCCCCGGGTGCGCAAGGCGCGGCTGCGGGTGGCCAAGGCCGACCCGTGGTCGGTGATGAAGGTCAGCTTCCTGCTGTCGATCGCGCTGGGCATCTGCACGATCGTGGCGGCCGCGGTGCTGTGGATGGTCATGGACGCGATGGGCGTCTTCTCCACGGTCGGCGGGACGATCTCGGAGGCGACGGGCTCGAACGAGTCCAACGGCTTCGATCTCCAGTCCTTCCTGTCCCTCCCCCACGTCCTGATGTTCACGTCGATCATCGCGGTCATCGACGTCGTCCTCGCGACGGCCCTCGCGACGCTCGGCGCGTTCATCTACAACCTCTCCGCGGGGTTCGTCGGCGGCGTCGAGCTGACGCTCGCCGAGGACGAGTGACCCCTTCCGGAGCCTTCCCGACTATCGATTTTGGGACTGCCCCGGTCGTGCGCTAATCTTCAGGAGTCAGCGCGCGGGACACACACCGCAGAGCGCGGCGGGGCTATAGCTCAGTTGGTTAGAGCGCATCCCTGATAAGGATGAGGCCACAGGTTCAAATCCTGTTAGCCCCACCAGCGAAAAGACCCCCGGACCATCGGTCCGGGGGTCTTTTGACACCAGTGGTTGACACCAACGGCGGCGAACGGCTGCGGTCAGCCGATCAGCGGGTCCTCCAGCAGCTCTGCGAGCATCGTCACAGCTTCCCGCTCGCTGTCTCCTACGACGTGCGTGTACACGTCCATGGTCATGCTGATCTGGCTGTGCCGGAGGATCGCCTGAGCGACCTTGGGGTGCACCTTCAGGAAGGCCAGCAGGGTGCCGCAGGTGTGCCGGGCGAGGCGGACGGTGATGCGGCGAACGCCGGCGCGCTTCACGAGGCGATCGAAGGTCCGGGAGAAGCCGGTGGGGTCGATCATGCCGCCGTGCTCCGAGGAGAAGATCAGATCGTGCCCGTCCTCCTGGGCCCAGTGAGCACCGGCGATCTTCTGTTCCAGCTCCTGGAGCTCCCGCCGCTCCTCGAGGACGCGGGCGCAGAACTCGGGCAGCGGGAGCACTGCCTGTGACGACTCGGTCTTGAGGTCCTTGAGGACCAGGCCGACACCCTTCTCGCGCTGCACCTGCTTGACCGGGGTGAACCGGCCGGCCTCGAAGTCGATGTCCTGCCAGCGCAGGCCCAGGACCTCGCTGCGGCGCAGGCCAAGGACGAGCACCAGGACGCACGCGGCGTAGAGGCGGTGCGCGCGGACTGACCGGAGGAACGTGATCGCCTCCCGCGCGTTCCACGCCGTGCCTTTGTCCTTGGAGACCTTGGGCATGTCGACCAGGAGCGCGACGTTGCGCGTCAGCAGCTCCTCACGCATGGCCCGGTTGAGCGCGTTGCGGAGGACACGGAGCACTTCGAAGCGGGTGGCCGCGCCTACCTTCTCCCGCTTCAGCACGGCCATGAAGGCCCGGAGCTGGGCCGGGGTGAGCTTGACCAGAGGCTTCTTACCGAGCTGGGGCAGCAGGTACAGCCGCACCTTCGACTCGTACTTGACGTACGTGTTGTGCTCGCATTCCGGCTCCACGATGTGCTCAAGCCAGTAGTTCAGCCACTCGCCGAGCGACCAGGAGCGGGACGGCACCGGGACGCCGTTGCGCTCCTGGTCCTGGAGCTTGCCGAGCTTTTCGTTGGCGTCGTCCCACGTGGCCCCGTAGACGGTCTTCCGGACGCGGTTGCCGTCCGTGTCGGTGACGTACGCACGCCCCATGTACCGGCCGTCAGCCCGCCTTGAGATCGTGCCCCCGCCGTTGGGCCGCCTCTTGGCCATCAGGCGGCCTCCCCGATCCCCCGGCGGATGAAGTCCCGTACGGCGTCGTCCGGGATACGGCGGCAGCCGTCGACCTTGATGGAGACCAGGCGGCGGGTGCGGATGAGGTCGTAGACCTTGGTGCGGCCGACCTTGAGCCGGGTCATGACCTCAGGAACGGTGAGCAGTTCAGGGGCGGCGGTGGTCATGCTGCGGCTCCTTCCGGGGAGGTCTGGTGGTCGGATTGCCCGTCGCTGTTGAGGCTGGCTGCGAGCCAGGCTTCGGCGTCGGAGAGGCCGGTTCCGGCGAAGGCCCAGTGGGCGAGCACGAGAGTCGTGGGCGTGGGCACCTCCGGATTTCCGGATGTGGTTAGGCGGTCGGTGACCGCTGCTGCCTGTGCTCGTCGCCATTCGGCGCGGGCGTCTCGGAGTGCGCCGAGGGTGGTGGAGTAGCGGCGGGACTTGGTGGAGAAGTGGCCGCGGAAGCCGAGCATGTGGGCCCAGGCACGCAGGCGAAGGTGTTCGAGGTCCTTGCGTGCGCCGAGGGTCCAGGCGGTGCGGATGAGGCGGCGGGCATGCTCGCTGATGTCGAGTTGGGCGAGTTCGGCGGCGAACTTCAGCGGCCGGTCGAGAGCTCCTGTGGCGGTCTCCGCGCCCTTGGTGGCGTACTTGGCGATGTAGGCGGCGACGGCGCGTTCGGTGAGCTCCTGGCCTTCGTTGAAGTCGGCGGATCGGATGGTGCGGACGTCGAGTTGGCGGCCGAAGGCGAAGGTGTGGGTGCGGCTGTCGATGGTCGGGCCGTCGACGCGGGCCTTGGACGCGGCAGCGTTGATGGCGTCGGTGAGCAGCTCGGCGGTGGCCCAGGCCGGGGGCGGAGTCGCGCCGCCGCCGGGACCGTCGAGGCGTATTACGGCGTGGAAGTGGACCGCGCCGCGCTTCTGGTACTCGGCGACCTTGGCGAAGGAGACGCGGGCGTGGTCGCGAAGCTCGCGCTGTGACAGACCGGCGCGCTTGCCGACCTCCCGGCGCAGGTAGGTCGAGAAGCGGCGCCAGAGGGGACCGGCGTGGGCGTTCCAGAGGACAGCGGCTTCGTAGTCGTAGGTGTCCGGGTTGAGCGGGGTGCCGAGCGCTTCGTCCTCCTGGTCGTGCCGCGTGCCGCAGCGGCAGGGGCGTCCGTCGGTGCGGCGGTTGTGGACGGGGCCGAAGCCGGGGGCGGTGAAGGTGGCGAAGACGCGGGGGTGGGTGGCGACGTGTTCCGGGGTGCCTTTGCCGCCGCGCAGTCCGGCGGTGATCAGTTGGAAGGTGTCGCGGCGATAGACCTCGGAGCAGGCCGGGCAGCGGGTCGTGCGGCGGTTGTTGCAGCGGACGAGGAGTTGGCCGGCCGGGAGGTCCGAGGAGTCGAGGTGGCGGAGGATGCGGCCGATCTCGCCGGTTGTGGTGTCGACGTCGTAGTCGGTGCGGTGGCCGTCGAGGTGGATGGGGTGGGTGCAGCCGCCGAGCCCGGAGAGCTGCCGGAGGATACCGGGCAGGGTGCCGCCGGATGCGAGCTTGCTGAGTTCCGGGAGTGGGGGCGGGGTGGCGCGGGCGAAGATGACGGTTCTCCTTCTGACGGGCACTTCAGGAGGGGTGGGCCGCCGGGGCGGCGGATGCGTGGCTGTGTCACGCCGCCCCGGAGGTCTGGCCGCAGATCAGCGGCGGTGGTGGTCGCGGAGCAGGGAGCGCAGGACCACGGCGGCGACGGTGACCGAGATGGCCGTGACGGCGACAGCGGCCAGGAGCGCGGTGAGGACGACTCCGCCGACGAGCACGGTCGCTACGGTCTTCTGGTCGAGGGAGATTGCCGGGAGCGAGCGGCGGACCGGGGCGGGTGCCGCCGGGTCGGTCGGGGTGTGCGTGTGGGCGGGCGGCGGGGTGGGGTTGTCCGGGTACCTGGGCAGGAACACGGCCGAGACCTCCTGTCTACTCGTCTAGATGTGTTGGCCGTTTATGACGGTCACGCCGGAGCGCGTGCCGGACTCGATGGCGGGGGCGAGGAAGGTGTGCGAGAGCCAGAAGCCGAAGAGGGCGACCAGGACGACGATCCAGGTGCGGACGCCGAGGTACTTGACCGCCGCCCAGGCGAAGAAGCCGAGGACGACGACGAGCGGGAGGTTGAGGGTCACGGGGTACAGGGTCCTTTCAGCGGACGGGGCAGCGGTGGGTGCGGGCGGCCAGTTCGGCGGCGGCGCGGCTGTCGTAGTCGGCGGAGAAGTTGCAGCGCGGGGCGGTGCAGGCGGCGGTGTGCTTCTCTCGGCCGCGGTGGTCGTAGGCGGTGCCGACCTGCACGGGGCCGATGCGGGTGACGTTGCGGAAGCGGCGGTTGGCGGTCACGGTCAGTCCTCCTGCCGCAGACTCGGGGCGGGGAACTCGGCGAGGATTCGTGCGGCTGCGGCGGGGTTCTGGGTGCGGTCGGCGGCTTCCTCGGCGAGGAGGCGGGCGAGTGTGGTTCGGCCGGTGGCGGCCATCTGGCGGGCTGCGTCGATGTAGTCGGCGGCGGTGTTGAAGGTGAGGAGGGGCACGGGTCAACTTCCTGTCGGAGTGAGGTGGGCGGCGATGGCGTCGGCCATGGGCGCCGGGACGCCGAGGCGGGCGCGCAGGGTCGGGGTGTCGATCGGGGCACCAGTGCGGGTGTGGTGCTCGGCGGCGACCTTGCGGGCGTGGTTGATGAGGGCGGCCGGGACCGGGACGGCGGGGCGTTCCGGTGGTGCGTCGTTGGCGGGGCGGTCGGGCGGATCGGGTGCGGGTGCGGGCCGTTCGGGTTCGTCCTCCTGGTCCTCGGTCGCCTCTACGGCCGCAGCCGCCTTTGTGGGCGAGTGGGCGAGGAGGGTGCCGCCGAGGAAGGCGACGGCGGGCCAGCCCGCGACGAGGATGCGCAGCCAGGCCGGGACGTCGCCGAGGTCGAGGAGGCCGGCCGTGGCGACGTTCGCGCCGAGGGAGGCGGCGAGCGCGATGACGAACCAGCACCAGGCCGCACCCTTGGACGACCCGGAGCGCAGTCGACGCCAGGCGGCGACGAGCAGCAGGTCTACGGAGACGGGGTAGGCCCAGGCTTTCCAGCCGTCCTGTCCGGCCGCAACGGCGACGTCGTGAATGTGGGCGAAGGACAGCGCGGCGGCGATGAGCGCTTGTACGAGCACCGCGTCTACCCGGGCCAGTTGGGCGCGCATGAGGGCGTCTCCTTCCGGGTTCAGGCATGGGAGGGGTAGGGACGTGGCGCGAGGCGGTCACGCCGACCGGGGTGGGAGTGGACTCAGTCCGTGATGGGGCGCGGCTGGACGACAGGCCCCGGCTGTTCGGCGGGCTGCGGCGGTACGGGCACGTAAGGCCTGAAGGGCTTGAGCGCGGGGAGGTCCGGCACCAGGTGGGCCGTCTCCCGGCAGGCGTCGGCGGCGTCGCCGAGGGAGAGATACGGGGTGCGGATGCGGGACCAACCGCCGGACGTGTCCCCCGCGACCGCGAGGCCGGGGCGCTCTGCGGGGATGGCGCAGGCGGCGAGGACCGCTTCCGGCGCGATGTCGCCCAGGGCCATCTTCGCGGAGGCCTCATCGTTCACGCGGTGGCAGACCCGGCCGGAGAGCTGGGCCCGGAGCATGGTCGCGCCCTTGCCGAGTTCGGCACCGAAGCGCTGCCCGCAGACTTCGAGGTAGATGCCGGCCGCGCGGCCGAGCTGGGCGAGGCGGATGAGGTGGGTGACCATCTCGTCCCGCCGTTCCTCGTCCTTGCGGGTGCCGGTCAGGAAGAGCTCGGCCACCTCGTCGACGAACAGGACGACGGGCACGGGACGTTCACTCTCGGGCAGTCCCCAGATGTCCGAGGTGATCTCTTCCTCAGGAGTGCTGGGAGCGATGCCCTGCCGGGCTTTGATCAGGTCGTATCGGTCCTCCATTTCCTTGACCAGGACGGGCAGGAGCTCTGAGGCCTCGTCCGGGTCGGTGGCGAGCGCCGACAGACGCGCGGCGAACGGGGCCAGCTCGACACCCCGCTTGCAGTCGATGCCGACCAGGGCGACGTTCTGCGGGGCGAGGCCGGAGACGAGATGGCGCAGGTACATGGACTTGCCCGACAGCGTCGCGCCGAGGGTCAGTTGGTGGGGAACGGCCTGGTAGTCGCGCACGAAGGGCATGGCGTCCTCCCGCAGCGCGACCGGCACCGTGAGGAACCCGCCGTCGATCTTGCGAGGCATCCGCACCTTGCGCAGGACGTCGAAGCCGACCAACCGCAGCTCGACGACGCCCGGCTTGACGGTGGTGACGTAGACGGCGTGGACGCCCCAGGCGTGCCGCAGCCGTTCGGCCGAGGCGGCGACGTCGGCGGGTTCCTGCCCCGGAGCGAGGCGGAGGCGGAGCCGTAAGCCGGTCGAGGTAGGCCGGATGATGCCCCGGCGGGGCGGGACGGGCCGCACCTCCCGCCGGGTGGTGGCCTTGACGGCGAGGATGCGCAGCCGGGACGGGGTGACGGTCAGACCGCAGGCTTCCATGACCGAGGCGTACGAGCTGAGCAGCCGGACGGTGGATATCGGCCCGCCGACGGCGGACCAGTACAGGGCCGGGTGGTTGGCCCGGGTGTAGGCGGCCCCACCGCCGAGCGCGGCGACAGGACCACCCACCTCCAGAAGTGTCGCGAGATCGGTCATCAGGCCGTAGCCCCCATGGCGGCCGGGAAGGCGGCCGGGGTGACGGCGGCGGCACGGAAGGCGATGCCGTGACGCTGCTGCCCGTTGAACACCGACTCCCACGGCCGGGCGACGAGCCCCGGCAGCGAGACCGGCGCACCGAGGTTCAGCCCCTCCGAGACACCGCCCTCCGGGACGGTGACCTTGATCAGCGAGGACTCCCCGTCCTCGATGTAGACGACGCCCATGGTCATCAGCGCCTCGCCGCTGACGGCGTCCTTGGCGATCTCGCCGGTCTGTCGGTCGCGGACCTTCGGCTCGGGAGCCTCCGTCAGGAGGATCGTCGCGGCGGAGGTCTCCACACGGATGGTGCGCACAGTTGCGTTCCTATCTACTCGTCTATACAAGATGCGATCTGCGAACCCGATTTCCCGGGCTCACGACGATCACTCTGACACACAACTTGCCCACTCGTCTATACGAGTAAGCGTGTTGGGGTGTACGAGTTCGAGGAAGGCACCCCCGCGCACCACCGCCACTCACCCGCTCACGTGGCCGGGAGCTGGTACGCCAGGACGTAGGCGTCCGCCGCCATGACCGTGTCGCAGACCTCGACGGGCCGCTTCTCCGTGTCGAAGGCGGTTCGGATCAGGTGAATGACCGGCACGCCGGCCGCCAGCCTCAGCGTGCGTACCTCGTCCGGCGAGGGCATCCGGGCCCGGATCTCCTCCTCGAAGTGGTCGAGGCGGTGGCCCAGCTCTTCGAGACGTGCATAGATGCCGCCGGGGCCGGGGTTGGGTTCGGCGATCTGCGTGCCGCGGGCGATGTCGAGCGGCAGGTAGGAGGTGGCGAACTCGACCGGCCGACCGTCGAGGAGGTAGCGGCGCCGACGCGCGAGGACCCGCCGCACGGACCCGAGCCGGGTGGAGATGTCCTGGCTGGCCTTCTCCTCCTTCACCTCAAGGCTGTCGACCTGCGGGTGGCTGCCGGCCGCATCCGCCTCCACGATGAACGCGGACTTCCCCTGCTCGCGATGACGACGGGCGAACCGGTCCGAGGCGAGACGCCTCACGGGCGGACGCGGCCGGACGAAGACGCCCTTGCCGTGCTCGGCGTGGACCAGGCCTTCCCCCTGGAGGATCGAGAAGGAGTTGCGGACCGTCATGCGAGAGACCCCGTAGTGGTCGACGAGCTCCGCCTCCGAAGGCAGCTTCTCGCCTTCCCGGAATCGCCCACGGTCGATGGCGTCACGCAGCTGGTCGGCGATCTGTCGGAAGACCGCACGATCACTCGTGGGGTCGAGATCACCGAGCAGGCCCGAGGAAAGAGGGCTCACGTGTGTACTCCTTTAGGTATCTAGACGAGTGGGCGAGTGCTTGTTGCTACGGTGGAGAGCCTAGCCATCCGAGAGGGCCGAGGAACGTGAGCACAGAACGCCCGCACTCCGTGAGCGTGGCCGGGGTCGTCGTCGACGCCCAGGGCCGGGCCCTCCTGATCCAGCGCCGGGACAACGGTCACTGGGAACCGCCGGGCGGCATCCTCGAACGCGAGGAGACCGTTCCCGAAGCCCTTCAGCGCGAGGTCCTCGAAGAGACCGGCATCAAGATCGCGCTTCCCGCTACCCTCACCGGCATCTACAAGAACATGACGGGCCTGATCGTCTCGCTGGTCTTCCGCTGCGAGGCGGCCGACGGCACGCCGACCACCGGGGACGAGACCCGCGCTCTGCGCTGGGTGACCCGTGAAGAAGTCTCCGAACTCGCCGACGAGGCCTACGCGATCCGCGTCATAGACGCACTCGACGCGGCGTCCCCGCCGGCCGTCCGCGCCCACGACGGCGTGAAACTCGTCTAGTCCGAACCCGCTGCACATGGCGGCCTACCAGCATGAAGGAACTTGTATGCACGAGTATACGAGTACTGCCCGGGTCTGGGGACTGTCTTGCCCAGGTTTCCCGGAAGAGGTGAGCCGGGCCCGCCGCTGGACCCGCGACATCCTGCGCGGCTCCCCTTTTGCCGAAGACGCCGCCCTGATCGTGAGCGAGCTGAGCGCGAACGCGATCCTCCACACCGCCAGCGGCCGGGACCAGGGCAGCTTTCACCTGGCCGTCGCGGTGTCCGCCCAGGTGGTTGCCGTATCGGTGACGGACGACGGAGGCACAGGCACGGCCCCGAAGATCGAGCACCAGGACCAGGACGCCGAACACGGCCGCGGACTCGACATGGTCAGCACACTCGCCCACCGCGTCGCCGTCCACCAGAGCCAGGCCGGCCACACGGTCACCGCGGAGCTCTTCACCGACGTACACCAAGGAGAGCACCCATGCTGAGGGCAATGATCGAGCCCGGCTTCTGGTGCGAGTGCTGGACGCAGGACGCGGCTGGTCAGCAGGCGTCAGCTCTGGTGGGGTCCTACGACGCGTACTCGGTGATTGAGGCGAACAACTGGGTGGCGACGGTCCTTCGCACGATCTCACCAGCACTCGACATGGCTGCATCACAGGAGGCTTGGCAGCGGCTCCACGACCACCGCATTGACACGAGGCGGGCTCTGTTGCGTCGGGAGCCTTGGGCGGCGTCCGTCGAGCATGCCAGCCTGCGCATCACATGGACAGTCCGACCGGCGCTCTTCCTGCCCATCGCACACCGTCAAGGTATTCAACTTCCAGCCTGCAGAAACGACTTCAAGCCACGCTGAAGGCAATCCCGCCAGCACCTCTGAATGCTTCCTCAAATGCTCCTCAGACAAACGGCGCTTGGCTTGTCGCGTGCATGCCCTGCAGGTAGCTTTCAGATGCTTGATCGCCACGGGGGCGGTCCACCGGAAAGGTGTCACGTGGGCATCGGTACAAGGCGCGCCTCGACCAGCGCCGCCACTGCCGCGATCCTCCTCTGCTTTGCAACGGCGGGCACTGCTGCCGCAGAGGAGGTGCCGGCCGACGATACGGCGACGTCCGCCGATCAGACGACCGACATCAACGACAGGCAGGATTGGGAGGACGATACCGAGCAGCCGATCCTGGAAAAGGAGCCGTATCGGTGCGATGGCCCGTCGACCTGGTATAACATCACGTCGAAAAAGAAGTACTTCATTCCGTCGTGGTGGAACGGAACTTCGTTCAAGGACGGGCCGGGTGGCACCATGGCCGTGTCCGTAACCAGGGGCGGCTCGCTGGCCCTCGAAATTGCGGGATCAATCGAGTGGTCGTCGAACGCGATCATCGCCAAGGCGAAAGCCCAGGTGAGCGCCAAGGTCACCGGAACTGTATCGATCACCACTGGACACAACTACACTCACGAGATTAGCAGGAACAAGTACGGCCACCTGCAATACGGCGACTGGGGGTGGAAAGTGACATGGAAGAAGTACCGGTCCAGCGGTACCGGGTGCAGCGGCGTCGAGATCGGCCGTGGCACAGCGACACTGCCCACCACCGAGACCGGATGGAAGTACTGGGAGACCAAGTCATGACCTCTCTGGGCTCCCGTGTCCGGATCGCCGGATGCGCCACGGCGGCATCAGCGATCCTGCTCGTTTCGTGCACGCCCGGCGGCGAGAAGGACCAGGCGGCCAGCACTGCACGTGCGACGCCGAGCATCTCCCGGAGCGGGACTGCGCCCTCCGAAAAACAGCTCGCCCAACAGGCTCAGGAAGCCTTGGCCGCCGTCCACAGTGGGACGTTGGTCGAGGCAGGTTCCGAGCGCGTGACCGACGGCATCCACACCGAGCCCACCCTGAAGAAGGGGCGCACCTACAGACTCAGCCTGGTGTGCTTCGGCAGCGGGAGTGCCCAGTTGGCATTCAGTCCGAAAAGGGCCGGCGCCGAGAGCGAGCTGTCGTGCGATCAGTCGGTGATCCAGCAACGGATCACGCCGGACGGACCGATTCGACTCGACGTCGATGGCACGGCCGAGTCGACAGGCGTGCTCGCCTGGCAGATCGACGCCATCTGATCCAGCCCAGCCAACCCGCCAGTGCCCTCCAGCCCACTCTGGGGGGACTGCTGTACGTGTGCTGGCCGGCCAGCCGAAGTTGAGGGCAGCGGTAAGTGGCCGTGCGGCCAACTGAGTTACAACTTTCTCTACTGGTTCAAGTGCGGCTCGCTCCGCTCCCCGCGCGCGGCCCGGCCCCCGGCCGGGCCTGCGCTCCTGCCTGCGTCCCGCTCCAGCCCGGCCGGTGCCCGTGCCGCGCACACAGGAGTCAGCCGTCTGATGCCTCAGAAGAGGTGTTCCGCAGATGTTTCCTTTCAAGCGAAGAACGGCGGGGCGACCGATGAGCCGCCCCGCCGTTTCCAAGTCCAGCGCGTCAGACCGCCGGCAGGACCTTCCAGAAGGTGACGTTCGTGTTGCCGCGGTTGGAGTAGGCGTTGGTGTCCACGTCGTAGCGGGCGCCGGTGGCGGAGCTGGTCTCGTTGGTCTCCAGGAAACCGCCGCGGTTGGCGTAGGTGTTCCAGAGCTGGACGGTGTCGTTGAGGCGGACGAGGCCGTCCTGGGGTGAGCTGTTGACGTCGAAGATCTGCCAGCGGCTGCTGTTGCCGTCGCGGTCCTTGCCCCAGGCGGTGGAGACGTCGTAGATGCCGCCGGAGTTCTTCTGGGTGGAGCTGGCGCCGCCGTTGACGTCGAGGTAGCCGCCGTCGTTCTGGTAGAGGTTGCGCAGGTAGATGATGTCCCCGCTCTTCACCGGCGAACCTGCGGCCTGGCAGGAGCCAGAGACGATCTCCCACGTTCCGGAGAGCCCGTCGCGGTTGGAGACGGTCGCGGTGGACACCTGATACTTGGCGCCACCGCCGCTCGCTCCGCCGTTGACGTCGAGGTAGCCGCCGTCGCCGCCGTAGAGGCCCGCCGGACCGAGGTGCACGATGGGTGGACCGGCCGGGATGGCGACAGCAAAGAGCAATCGAGCGAGCACGTAAAGTGACGAGAGTGGGGATCGGTCAAATTCCTCCAGCGCGTTTCGGCAACATATTCCCGGAGAACTACCGGTGCGGCGTCGGGTTGGGCGCAGCAGGCGACTCGCACACCTCAACCGCCCCGCAACCCGTGCCCGAAACACCCGCCGCGAGTATCGCCCTGGAAGGTGAGCTCCCGGCCCATGCGTTGACACACGCGGCACGGCTTGCCCCGACCGACGATCAAGACATGGCAGCGTGGCTGAGGCCGGTGGGGGTGCGGCGAGGCACACGCGTGCGTGGTCGGTCGGCGCGCCCACCGTCGTGGCTGACTGTCGTCGGCTGAGGTCCAGACGGGCCCCGGATCCGCCTGCAGGGATAATTGTGCTGAGCCTGAGAGGTCGCATGGCGAACCTGTCAAGACCACCCCAGGCAGCTGACACCACCGCCTGACACCAACAGCCCCGGACGGCAGCGATCAACACCGAACCCCGGCGAACCCTCAGCCGAGCACCACGGCCAGTTGACCAAGGTCGCCGACCCCCTGTGACCGACCTGATAAGGATGAGGCCACAGGTTCAAATCCTGTTAGCCCCACATGCGAAAAGACCCCCGGTCCACTAGGACCGGGGGTCTTTTGACACCCCTGCCTGAGCGACCTTGGGATGCATCTTCAGGAAGGCCAGGAGGGTGCCGCAGGTGTGGCGGGCCAGCCGCACGGTGATGCGGCGGACGTCGGCCCGCCTCACGAGGCGATCGAAGGTCCGGGAGAAGCCGGTGGGGTCGATCATGCCGCCGTGCTCCGCGGAGAAGATCAGGTCGTGTCCGTCCTGCTGGGCCCAGTGGGCACCGGCGATCTTCTGTTCCAGCTCCTGGAGCTCCCGCCGCTCCTCGAGGACGCGGGCGCAGAACTCGGGCAGCGGAAGCACCGCCTGTGACGACTCGGTCTTGAGGTCCTTGAGGACCAGGTCCACGCCCTTCTCCCGCTGCACCTGCTTGACCGGGGTGAACCGGCCGGCCTCGAAGTCGATGTCCTGCCAGCGCAGGCCCAGGACCTCACTGCGGCGCAGGCCGAGGACGAGCACCAGGACACAGGCCGGGTAGAGGCGGTGCGCGCGGAAGGGGGTGGGGGGTAGGCTGACCACCCTAGGGAGCATCGACGAGTGGACAGAGACATGCCCGAGACTGCGCGGCAGATCGCCGACGATCTCCGGGCGCGTATCGAGTCCGGAGAGCTGGTGCCGGGCGATCGGTTGCCCGGTGAACCCTCGCTGGTGAAGACGTACGGCGTCGCCAAGATGACCGCCAACCAGGCACTCAAGATCCTCGTGAGCGAGGGCCTGGTGGTCGCGCGACCCGGATCCGGAACCTACGTACGGGAGTTCAGGCCGATCCGCAGGGTGGCCAACGACCGTCTCTCCAAGTCCCGCCGCGAGGCCGGTCAGTCGATCTGGTCTGCCGACGTGGCCCAGCGCCCTCTGATCACCGACGTCCAGGTCTACGAGGCCGAAGCTCCGCGCCAGATCGGGCGGTTGCTGAACCTCGAACCCGGGGCGGCCGTCATCGTGCGAAGCCGTAAGTTCGTCGTCGAGGACCGCCCGGTGCAGATCGCGACGTCGTACCTCCCCGCGGATCTGGTCCGGGACACGGCGATCGCCCAGCCGAACACAGGCCCGGGAGGCAGCGACGCCCGCCTGGCCGAGCTGGGAGCGGAACCGGTCGCGTTCTCCGAGGAACTGCGTGCCCGCATGCCCAGCGAGGAAGAGCGCACTGCCCTGAGCCTCGCGGCCGGCACACCGATCCTGGAGATCTGCCGCACCGCCTTCACCGAGGACGAGCGTCCCGTGGAGGTCGACCAGATGCTCTTGGACGCCGGTTCGTACGTCCTGGAGTACCGCCTGAGCAGCTGAGCCGTTACAGGAATCTCTACCTCATCAAGCTCCAGCTGCGCTCCGCTCCGCCGGGCGAATAGGGCCGCCCGTCCCCTACGCCGTCGACCCAGGCAGAGCCGAGCAGACGCGGCCCCTGGCGTCCAGGTCGTTCGTACAGTGGCGCGCTCCACCTGGACGCCAGGAACCACGCCCGCTCCACGGTGTGGGGAAGACATCTGTCCACGAGCTTGCGGCGGGCCACTGCCTTTCATGACCGTGTCAGCTCTTGAGGGACCCCTTGCCCCGCTCCTTCGCGTCCCGCATCATGCCCCGTGCTTCGAGTGCGGCGCCCTTCGCTTCGAGGGTTCCTTTGTGTGCTGCGTGGGCCGCCTTCCGCACGGTCTTTCCGACGAATTTCTCGGCCTTTGCCTTGGCTCTTTCTCCGGCGCTCATCTCGGTACCTCCGCGGAATCTCACTGGCCGTGTGCCCTTGAGGCGGGGGGCAAAACCACCCTGCGGGATGCGCCGATCGTGGACGGACGAGGTCCCGCGGTCTGGCGGATTACGAGTGGCGCCACTACCGCGTCCTCGTCACCAACGACGGCGGCACCACCACTACAACCCGCTGTGGCTCGACGCCAACGCCACCAATGAGCTCTGGCTCGGGATCCCCGACGGCATCGCCCCCCTCCTACGCCCCCGACCTGACCCTGGGCTCCTGCGCGAGCGGCATCCAGGCGACCGCCACCGACAGCACGCCGGCCCCGATCCGCGACTTCACCGGCTTTGAAATCGAGCGCAGCGAGGCGGGGACGAACACCTGGTCGGTCGTCCTGCACCAGGCGTACAACCCGCGCGTCGCCCCCGCCACGGCCACCGTCTGCGACCCGCTGCCGGGCGACGGGCGCACCTATGAGTACCGGGCCCGTAGCCACTTATGAGTACCGGGCCCGTAGCTCTGACGCGGCGGGGAATTACTCGCCGTACAGCGAGATCCGTGCCGTGACCGTGCCGGTCGGCTGACGGTCTCGGGGACCCGCCCGAGGATCGCCCGAGGCTCACCTGAGCGACCTGGGGTGGGAATGGGAACAGGTAATCGTTCACTCGGTGGATCCGGTGGCCCTCGGGCAGTGGTGGGCCACGGCTCTTGGCTGGGTTGTGATCCACTCCTCTGATGTGGAGTTCGAGATCCGCTCGGCGCCGGATCGCCTGCCAGGGTTGGACTTCGTCCGGATCGACGAGAGCAAGCAGGCCAGGAGCCGGCTCCATCTCGACTTCAGGCCTGATGACCAGGACGCCGAGGTGGCTCGCCTCGAGACTCATGGCGCGAAGCGTGTCGACATCGGCCAGGGTGACCAGCCGTGGGTCGTCATGGCAGACCCCGAAGGCAACGAGTTCTGTGTCCTCAGCCAACGGCGTCAGTGAGAACCGGGTTCCGCGGCGTCGTAGACCTTGGCCCGGCCGGCGTTGAGCCGGGCCAAGGAGGAGGAGGGGCTCTAGCGGGAGTCGTCGGGCTTGATCTTGAGGGACGCCCATCTCTGGGAAAGAGCCTCTGCGCGCCGAGCCGACTCCAGGTTCTCCTCGCCGGAAAGCGACAGCCGAAGAACGGCGTACTCGCGCTCCCAGTCGCCCATCACTTCGTGCAGATTCTCGGCCGACGTCGGTAGCGTCCCCCCTTCTGTCAGGGTTTCACTCAACGCTTTCATCAACGCCAAGGTCGCGTTGAGATAGGCGAACGCTGTCACGCGATTGAGTCGGTCACGACGGATCGCCGTTTCGAACTGATCCCGGCCGCGCTGATAGAAGTCCCACCATTTCGGATCGCCCGCCTCCGCGAGATCTTCCGCTCTGTTCACCAGAATCGTGCCGTGCGTGGTCCTCGTGTACACGTCGTCGTACAGGGTGACGGCTCGGCCGGCGAAGGAATCCGCCCTTTCCCACCGCCGCTGCCTCTTGGCGTAGATCGCGCGCTGCTCCCAGAAGCGGCCGTTCCAGTCGCCGAAGATGGGATGGAGATTGGAGAAGAACTCCGACTCAAGTTCCACTTTCGGGAAATTGTTCTGCAACTGGTTGACCGTCATCAGGTAGCCGGTCAGTCGCGCACCTCGGTTGCGCTCGCGGAGGCTCGCTCGGGTGACGAGAGGGGAAAGATTCTGCACCATGGCGAGGAACTGCTTGAAGGCGACCCGGTCGGAGATCTCCGCGATGACCGCATCCACCGCGTTCCCGCGCTGGCGAGCCAGGAGGACGTCGCCGGTCTGCTCCACCAGTGCGCTGAGGTGCCCGTCCTTCTTGAGCGCCTCGGTGATGTCGCTGCTCTTCCTTCCGACAGCGATGGATGCTTCCAGAAGTCCTACCTGGAGCGCTTCCTGTGCCGACAGGGCAAGGAGCAGAATGAGGTTCTTCTTCCATGTTCCGTCGAGATCCTTGATCTCCGCCTGTATCCTCTTGCGGAAGCCTGTGGCGTACTCCACGTCCACGAGGGCAGAGAAAATGTCCCGCCCCTTCAGCTGTCTCACTCTCTCCTGGTGGGTGGATCCTTCCAGGGCGCCGAGGCGGCCGAACTTCTCCAGATGCCTGACGATCTGCTGGGCCTCCTTGTGGCCCAGGCTGTTCGGGACCCTCGTCACCGACCGTGAATAACTCCCGGTGAGGCGACCCTCCATCCGAAGGTGATTCCGAGGGTCCTCGGTGACGGCCACGTAGATGCGCACGTTGTTGTTCTGCGACACCTCGTTGAGCAGTTCGTCGACGTCGTTGGCGAAATCCGCACCCGAGTCCATGAGGAGCACGGTCGGCCTGCCGTCGAGACAGGACTTGATCACCAGATCCACGTCGAATCGGGATGACCCGTCGAAGATGAACACATCCACGTGATTTCGGATGAAATCGCGTGCGGACAGCAGGAGACCACTGGACGCGCCGGAAAGCCTTCGGCCGTAGATGATGTGGAGTCGCGACCCCGCGGTTTCATCCGCCAGCCACTGGGTGAAGTCGTTGCGTACTACCTTCATCCATTCCAGCTCGGCTACGTTGCCGTCCAGTACGTCCTTCCAGACCGGAGTATCTCCGCCGAGATAGTCATGGGCGCGGGGATACGGCGCTGATCTGTTGGTCTGCAGCCGGGAGAACTGGGGAATGGACAGCATCTGGGCGTCCTCGAGCTCCATCAGGGTGGACTCGTTGAGCCCGAGGTCCTCCTCCCAAGCGCCAAGGAATTCCTCACCTGTCATACGGAGGATGCGATAGCCGCTCTCCTCGAGTTCCCAGGCGTTGTCGTCCGGAATTCCGGGATCGACAATGATCGAAGGTGCGGCCGCGCAGGGCGGCGATCCCAGCAGTGCCGCCTCCACGTCGGGATCCCCGAGAATGCTCGCTCCGATGATGACGAACGGCTTGGTGCTGAGACTTCCATCGAGCACCTGCTTCCAGACCCGCTTCTCGCTCGCCAGCTGCTGGTACTCGGAGAGCGAGAAGATGAGATTCTTCGGGCCTGATCCGATCACGTGCCCATGGAGATGCACGACCTCGAGACCACCGGTCTCCGAGAACGGGTCGTCGAAATTCACGGTGCGCAGCCGCCGACGGGTGCTGTGCTTCGCCTCTTCGAACGCTTTCTCGAAGGCGTCGTCGACATTGAGTGTCCACACGCGATTCCACGGCATGAGGGCAAGCCGCTGGAACCATCCATCGTGTTCCGCATCCGAGAACACGGACTTCAGAAACCGCCAGACCTTTTCGGGTGAGCTGACCCTGACCGCTCTTTGATAGGCGCGGTGCAGTGAGATGGAGTCGGTGATACGGGCGCCCTTGAACTCTTGTCCGAGGAGGGGGATCAGGCCTCTGGCATCCGGCAGCGGTCCCCTGTTGTTCCTGGCGCCTCTGCTTGCACCCGCACCCAACAGCAGGTTGTATTCGCCGCCCCTTGCCGCATTCCGTGCGGACTTGAGATCTTTGGCGTTGAGACCCAGCTTGGAAGTCGTCGTAGTCGTCACGCCATCATCTCCCGTTGTCCCGAGTCGCGTTCGCGTTCCGCAATCCGCTTCAGCCACCTGACGCCCTGTCGGCAGTTTAGCCAGCAAGGGCTTCCGGAGTGTCCGGCTTCTGTGGTTCGCTCGACACTTCTTGACCGAGTGTCACGGGAAGCCGCCACGTACCGAAGGAGCTGTTCAAGGGTGAGTCCGCTGGACCTGGCCGTCACGGCGGTCCTCGCCGTCTCCGGCATCGCGCTGCAGATCTGGTCGTCGATGCCACGTCGGGCCGAGCGGCAGTACGCCCTCCAACTGCCCGTGATTCTGCTCTACTCCCTCGCGGCGGCGCTGTTCCTCTTCTCCGCCTTCCCCGACTCGCTGACCGAGGGCAGGGCGCTGGGGTTCGGGCTGGGCGGTGCCGCCGGCTTCGCCGCGTTCTTCATGACGGCCTCGTTCACCTGGCTCGCCAGGACGCGTCGACGGGACGAACTGGCAGGGCAGTTGAAGAAGGCGGAGCGCGAGAACGCCGCGTTGCGCCGGCAGCTGCTCGACGAGCGCCCGGCGGACGGCGCTCCGCGCGCGCTCACTCGGAGCACCCGGTACGAAGTGCCCTTGCGCGGCGGCCGGCGGCACCGGGTGGGAATGATCACGGGGAACCTGGTCAACGTCCTGGGGACGGATGTGTGGGTCAATCCCGAGAACACCCGGATGGAGATGTCGCGCGTCGACGAGCCCACCATTTCCGCGGTCATCCGCTATCACGGCGGGCGCAGGGACGACGCCGGCCAGCTGATCGAGGACGTCATCGCCGGAGAACTGGCGGAGCGCATGGCCTCCCGGTCGCATGTGTCGGCAGGTCAGGTGCTGGTGACCGGTCCAGGAGAACTCGGGGAGAGCCACCAGGTCCGCCGGATTCTCCACGTTGCCGCCGTGGAGGGGGAGCCGGGCTCAGGGTTCCGCCAGGTCATCGATCTGGAACGGTGTGTCCGCAACATTCTTGGCGAGGTCGACCGGCTGGGTGCCGCGGGTGAACCCCTGCGTTCGGTGGTACTGCCACTGCTCGGAACCGGGGGCGGTAACAGCGACCTGCCCAAGACCGTGGAGAGATTGCTGGCGGCGGTCGTGGGCTACTTCGGTTCCCACCCGGCATCCCGTATACGCGTCGTCTACCTGCTGGCCTACACAGATGTACAGGCCTCCCTCTGCAGGGCGGCCCTGGACGGGGAACCGGATCTCGCGACGCAGGACAGGTGACCCGAGCCGGCCGCGTGCCCGAGCCTGCCGTGTGCCCGAGGCGCCGAGGTCCGGCGACAGGTTCAGGCCGGACGAGGGCATGAAAAGGCCCGGTCGCTGGCGACGGGGGATGCACCAGCGACCGGGCTATGGCCAAGGCTAACAAGGGTGCTTGATCAGCGGGAGGCGACTGGTCGGGACGAATGGGTGGTTGTGATCGGGATCACTCTTCCTGGGCCTCGTCGCACGGAGGATCGTACGAGAGGCGCGGGAGGTACTCGTGCCACTTCTGGGGGGTCAGGACGCCTCGGGTGGTGGAGCAGATGCGGTCGATGGCCTGGTCGACGTCCAGGTTCCACAGGCGGACCGTGTCGGCGCCGCTGGAGACGCCGAGCATGCGGCTGTTGGGGCTGAAGGACAGGAAGTTGCCGGTCTTGGCGTTGGGGCTCATCGACTGGCCGATGGGGGAGGCGTCGGAGGGCGTGGTGACGTTCCACAGCCGGACGGTGTTGTCGTTGCCGCCGCTGGCCAGGGTGTGCCCGTCCTGACTGAACGTCAGTGACACGACCGCCTCGGTGTGGCCGGTGAGCCGGGAGCCCAGCCGGGTCGCGTGGGCCGGGTCGGTGATGTCCCACAGGCGGACCGTGTCGTCGTCGCTGCCGCTGGCCAGGGTGGTGCCGTCGGGGCTGTGGGCGAGGGAGTTGACCGGGCCGAGGTGGCCGGTGAGCGGGGCGCCCCGTCCGGTCGCGTGGGCCGGGTCGGTGACGTTCCACAGCCGGATCGTGCCGTCCGCGCTGCCGCTGACCAGGGTGTGGCCGTCGGGTGTGAACAGCAGCGAGTGGACGAAGCCCTTGTGGCCGGTGAGGGGCGCCCCGAGCGGGACCACACGGCCTGGGTCGGTGATGTCCCACAGGCGGATGGTGCGGTCGTCGTACGCCGTGGCGAGGGTGCGGCCGTCCGGGCTGTAGGCCAGTGCCTCGGGGCCCATGAAGCGGGTCTTGAGGGTGAGGGGCGGGCCGGAGGAGACCGGGCGGGTGGGGTCGGTGACGTCCCACAGGTACACCGCCCGGCTCGCCGTCAGGACCGCGAGGGTACGGCCGTCGGGGGAGAAGACGAGGGAGCGGTCGCCGCCGTCGGCCGGCATGAACGGTTCGGCGAGCGCGAGGGGGCGGTCGGGCGTCTCCACGTTCCAGAGCCGGATCCGGCCGTCGCGCGCGGCCGTGGCCAGCAGCTTGCCGTCGGGGCGGAACGCGCCGCTGCGGCCGATCATGTCCGACGTCGGGATCGACCAGAGGCGCACCTTGTTGTCCCCGCTGCCGGTGGCGAGCGTACGGCCGTCGGGGCTGAACCCCAGGGCGTACATCTCGCCGCTGCTGCCCGCGAGGGGCTCGCCGACCTGCGAGGGGTACACCGGGTCGCTGACGTTCCACAGGCTCGCGGTGCTGTCCGCGCTGGCGGCGGCGAGCATCGAGCCGTTCGGGCTGAAGGCCACCGACCAGACGGGGCCGGTGTGGCCGGTGAGGGTCGAGCCCAGCCGGGTCGCGTGGGCAGGGTCGGTCACTTTCCACAGCCGGATGGTGTCGTCCGCGCTGCCGCTGGCCAGGGTGCGGCCGTCCGGGCTGAAGGCCACGGAGTGCACGGTGCCCTCATGGCCTGTGAGCGGGGTGCCGAGCGGCTTCGGGTGGTGCGGGTCGGCCGTGTTCCACAGCCGGACCGCGTTGTCGTCGCCGCCGGCCGCCAGGGTCCGCCCGTCGGGGCTGAACGCCAGGGAGCGCACGGCGGCGCTGCGGCCGGTGAGGGTGCCGAGGCCCGCCGGGCGGGCCGGGTCGGTCACGTCCCACAGCCGGACCGTGCCGTCCTCGTTGGCGGTGGCCAGGGTGCGGCCGTCCGGGGCGAAGGCGAGCAGGTAGATCGTGCCGTCGCGGCCGGTGAGCGGCTTGCCCAGGGCCTTGGGCCGGGCGGAGTCGGACAGGTCCCACAGCCGTACGGTGCCGTCGTCGCCGGCGCTGGCGAGCGTGCGGCCGTCGGGGCTGAAGACCGCGCTGCTCACCCAGCTGGTGTGCCCGGTGAGCGGCTTGCCGAGCGGCTCGGGCCGGGACGGGTCGGTCACGTCCCACAGGCGGACCGTGCGGTCGTAGCTGGCGGTCGCCAGGAGCTTGCCGTTCGGGCTGAACGAGGTGAGGTAGACGGCGCCGGTGTGGCCGAGCAGCGGGGTGGCCAGGGGCGCGTTGACGATGGATATCAGCCGGTTGCCGGCGCCCTCGTCGCCGGGCCGCAGCCGGTGGGCGACCAGGTCGAGCTGGGCGGAGAGCGACGGGTCCGTGTACTGGACGCGGTCGGCCTCGGCGACCACCTGTTCGAACACGGCGTCGTTGCGCTGCTGCCAGGCGACCACCGCCGCGCCGACCGCCAGCACCGCCAGGACGACCAGCGCCGACACCGCGGCCCGGCCGATCCACACCGTGCGCCGGCGCAGTCGTACCGAGGCGGCCAGGAAGTCCATCGCGGAGCGGGTCAGGAAGGTGTCGCCGGCGGACTTCGCCCAGGTGCGGGCCTGTTCCAGCCGGGAGCCCCGGTAGAGCAGCGAGGAGTCACGGTTCGAGCCCTCCCAGGACCGGCCGTCCTCCTCCAGCCGCTGGCGCAGCAGATGGTCGCTGCGGTCCTCGTCTATCCACTCGCGCAGCCGGGGCCAGGCGGTCAGCAGCGCCTCGTGGGTGATCTCCACGGACTCCGAGTCCAGGGTGACCAGCCGGGCGCGGACCAGCGCCTCCAGCGATTCCTCCGTTTTGCCGGGGTCCGTGGACTCCGCCGCGAGCTGGCGGCGCGTGCCCCGCCGCCGGGTGGCCTGGGTGTCCTCGCCGAGCCGGACCAGCCTCAGCAGCAGCAGCCGCGCGGCGGTGCGGGCCGCCGGGTCCAGGCCGGACCAGGCCCGCTCGGCGGTCGCGGCCACCGCGCCCTGGATGCCGCCCGCCGCGCGGTAGCCGGCCAGGGTCAGCCGGCCCGCCTTGCGGCGCTGCCAGGTGGCGAGCAGGGCGTGCGAGAGGAGCGGGAGCACGCCCGCGTCGTGCGCTCCGCGCGGGCCGTCGGCGCTGACCTCGCGGACGATCAGCTCGGCCAGGCCCGGTTCCAGCTCCAGCCCGACGGCCTTGGCGGGGCCGGTGACCGCCTCGCGCAGCTCGGTTCCGGTCAGCGGCCCGAGGACCATGTGGCGGTGCTGGAGGGCGTCGGCGAGTTCCGGGTAGCCGAGGCACTGCTCGTAGAAGTCGGCGCGGATGCCGAGGACGACCAGCACGGGGGCGAGGCCGCCCGGACCGGCCGGGGTGCAGGCGGCGTGCAGGACCTGGATGAGGGTGCGCCGGTCCGTCTCGTCGGCGCAGAGGGTGAACGTCTCCTCGAACTGGTCCACGAGGACGACCGGAGGGGCGCCGTTCTCGGGGTCCTCGCGGAGCGCCCAGGCCGAGACGGCGTCCCGGACGGCGCGCGCGAACCGGGGAGTGCCGGGATCCGGAGCATCGGGTTCCGGAGCGTCGGGCTTCGGAGTGTCAGGCTTCGGAGTGTCAGATGTCGGAGTGTCAGGTTCCGCCTCTGGGCTGCCGGGCTCCTCGGGGACGGCCGCGGCGGGGCTCGCCGGACCGAGGGGGGCCCGAGGGGCTTCCGCCCGGTCATGCCGGTCATGCCGGTCAGACCTGTCAGGCCGGTCGAGCGGGTCACGCCGTGGTGTGCCCAGCAGCGGGGCCAGTTCCGGGATCCGCGCGGCCAGTTCGGCCAGGGGGTCCGCGCCCGGGACGAGCTGGAGGACATGCCGTCCCGGGCAGTCCTCGTCGCCGAGCCCGCCCTTCTGGAGGGCGGGCACCAGTCCGGCGCTCAGCAGCGACGACTTGCCGGCCCCCGACGCGCCCACCAGCATGACCAGGCCGCCCGTCCCGTCCGCCGCGCGGAGCTGCGCGACCAGGGCCTCGGTGCTGCGCTCCCGGCCGAAGAACCAGCGGGCGTCCTGCTGCCGGTAGGAGGCCAGGCCACGGTAGGGGCAGACGCCGCCGGGGACGGCCGAGTCCCCCTCCGCGGGCGGTTCCTTCTCCGGCTCCGCGGCGGTGGGGCCGTCGCCGACCGGGCCGGCCAGCGCGCGCTCCCACAGCCGCTGCCACTGGGCCAGGTCGTAGAGCCCGGGGGAGACCGGGGCCGGTCGCGCGCGGCGCGCCTCGGGGATCAGTACGTAGAGGACGGCGGCGAGTGCGGCGAACTGGGCCGGTACGTTCCGGGCCCGTCGCCAGTCGCTGATCCGCTGGGCGGAGACCCGCACCGGGCGCCCGCGCTCGTCCACCCGCTGGAGCCGGACGACGGCCTCGGAGACCCGCTTGAGCGGCGGGTTGCCGGCCTCCTTGTACAGCAGCGCGAGACGTTCCGCGAAGGCCGTGCGTGCCCCTGAGTCGAAACTCAAGGTCTCCACCCCTTACTTCCCCCGCACCTGGAATCCGGACCGGAAAACCCACCTTATATGGCTGACCTGCGGCTTAGGCCTTGACCGGACACCGGAACCCTCCTCCTGAGGGGCCTCAGCTGGCAGGATTCCGACCTGTAACCCAACGCCACCCGCACCGTTCGGCAGCGGTCCGCACGAGGGGAGGGACCGGTTCCGAACGGTGTGGCGTGTGCGGGTTCCCGTACGGCGCTCCGCTCCGATTTCGGCTGAAACGGCACCCCTGCGCCCCCGGCACCGTCCGGCGTCGGAACCGGTACCCAAGCCTCGACGGCCTCACGCCTTCACGCCTTCACGCCTTCACCTCTCCATGCCTTCACGCCTCCATGCCTCCACCGGCCGGCCGGAGGGCCGGTCTGCCCCTGGATAGCTGACGATCCGTCAGATATGGTCGCCCTGCCGCCGTACCCGTTCGGAATGGGGTGAGCGCCATGGAGACCAGCCAGACCAATCAGACCGGCGAGACCAGCCAGACCGGCGAGACCAATCAGACCGGCGAGACCAATCAGACCGGCGAGACCGGACAGACCCGTCCCCGGAGTCCGCAGCCGCCGGGGCCTCCCCGCTGGGCCGCGATGTTCTACGACCCCGCCTCGACGTCCTGGCTCCTGGGCGCCGAATCACCCGACCGCGGGCCCGTGCTGTACGCCATCGGCGAGATGGCCCAGGTCGGGCGGGCGCGCGGCGACGAGGTGGCGGTCGCGCTGTGGGGCCCGCGGGAAGGCACCTGGCACCACTTCGACGCGCCCGCGCCCGCGCCGGAGCCCGCCGCGACGACCGGCATCGGGCCCGGGGCGGATCCGGCCGCCCAGTCCTCCCCCGCCCCCGGCAAGCTCGCCGAGCGCATGGAGGACCGCCGCCACCAGGTCCTCATGGCGGGCCTCAGCAAGGCGGGCCTCTACGACCTGGCCCCGGACGACGTGACGGCTGTCCGGGCCCTGGTCGACCGTGTCGACGAGACCACCCTGCGCAGGCTCGCGCACTGGCTGGCCGTAGCCGGTTCCGGGCACTGACGGGCGACTCGGAGGTGCGTGGGGCGGCCGAGTGCTGCCCGTCCCAGGCCATCCGCGTGACGTGACCGGCGGCCGGTCGCGTCAGCCCGGGGCGCCGGGTGTGGCTGGGGTGGTGGGCGCGGCCGGGGTCGCCGGGTGGTGCCAGCCGAAGGACGTGAGGGCGCGGGCCCTGGCCTCCACGACCGCCATGCGGGCCCGCCGTTCGGCCGGGTCGGTGTGGGCGGCCTGGCCAGTCGCCTGCCCCTCCCACTTCCGGTAGAGCAGCCCGACCTCCGCCGAGAACCAGCCGCGGCTCACCGTGTCGAGCGCGATCAGCAGCCCGGTGTCCTCGGAGGCCGGCAGCGCCATCCAGCCGCCGAGGGCCGCCAGCAGCTCCCGCCGGACGCAGAGCGACGCGGGGTGCACCGGGGAGCGGAAGTCGTTGGCCCGCCAGTACGCCAGGACGTCCCCGCGCTCCAGCGGTCCCTCGGCCGGGTCGCCGGGGAAGCCGACCGTGGTGCCGTCCGGCAGCAGGTCCAGAACCCGGCAGGCCGCCCAGCCGATGTCCGGGTTGCCCTCCAGGGCGGCCAGGTCACGGGCGAGCGCGCCGGGCGTGAGCCGGTCGTCGGCGTCCAGGACCTTCACGTACTCGCCTTCGGCGTGCGCGAGCGCCAGGGTGCGGGCGACACCGGGACCGCCGGGACGGCCCTGACGGAAGGTCACCCGGGCGTCGTCGGGGACGTACGGGCGGACGTCGTCCGTCGTGCCGTCCTCCTGGATCACCCAGTGCCACTCCCAGCCGCCGGGCAGCTCCTGCGCGCACAGCGAGCCGTACGCCTCGGGCAGGTAGGGGGCGGAGGGGGCGTGGACGGCGGTGACGACGACGATGCGCCGGCTCACTGCGGACTCACCACCTTTCCAGTCGGGTGGTGAACAGCAGCTCCGTGCGGTCGCCGGGAAGCGTGACGGTGGCGACGTTCACCACGCGGTCGTCGATGTCGTACGAGGTCTTGCGGAGCAGGATCACCGGGGTCCCCGGCGGAAGGTCCAGCTCCTCGGCCTCCTCGGGGGTCGGCGGGCGGGCGGTGAACCGTTCCTCGACGCGGTCCACCTCGATGCCGACGGTGTGCAGCTGGGCCTGGGTGCCGCCCGGCCAGGGCTCGTGAGACGCGTCCAGCAGCGCCGGGTTGGCGGCGACCATCGCGCGGACGAGATAGGAGGTGACCAGGCCGAAGGGCGCGCACTCGGCCACGCACCGGGTCCGGTAGGAGCGCTCCAGCAGCACGGTTCCCGGCGGGACGCCGAACGCCTCCGCGAGCTGCCCGCACGCCTCGATCTCGCGGTACGCCGCGTGGAAGACCAGGTCGCGGGAGTCCAGCCCGGTGTCGTACTCCGTCGCGCCGCTCCCGGCCCGCTCCGCGCGCGGCGTCCGCGCCCGGTCCTTCTCCCACTGGTGGCGGCCGTTGTCCCGCAGGGTGGGGGTACGGCGGTGCCGTACGACGGCGCCATGCCCGTCCCGCCGCTCGATCAGCCCCTCCTCGTCCAGCGCGCGCAGTGCGTCCCGCACCACGGGCACCCCGAGCCGGTAGGAGGCCGCCAGCTCCGTCTCCGACGGCAACGGCTCCCCGGGCCCGCGCTCCCCCGCGCGGATGGACCGCCGCAGATCCTCCGCGAGCACTTCGTAGGCCTTGGGCACGGCCTCAGCGTACGACCGCGCACCACGCGACGCCCGGCCGGACCGACGGATGCGGGGCGGACGCACGAAGGACGTGCGGCGGCTGTGCGACGGACGCACGGCGGCCGCACGGCGAAGGCCCGGTTGCCCCTGGGGGGAGCTGCCGGGCCTGCATCGTGCGGCTGTACGCAAGATCGCCGTTACATCATGTCCGTCGGGTCTGGATCGTTGAAGTCTGGTCTGTGTCTGGTCTGTGTGGACAACGGGGCCGTGCCCGGAGGTTCAGAGGTTCAGAGGTTCAGGGGTCTGGCGGGGTCGTCCTGCTCGGCGGCGTCCTCGGCGGTTTCGGGGGTGCAGGACTCCGACTCCGTGTCCGTGAGGGGGCGGGGGCGGCAGCTCGGGGACTTGCCGTGGGCCTCGGCGCGGATGCGCTGCTTCATCGTGGGGGGCAGGGAGCGGGCGTGGGGCCGGTCCCAGGGAGCCGCCGCCGGCCAGCCGGGCATGTGCGCGGCGGCGGTGCCGACCGCGGCACCGCCACTGGTGGTGCTCTCGCCGTCGGTCTGCGTCGGTCCGGTCTGCGCGGCCGCGGTCGTGGCCGTCGCAGTGACGAGTCCGAGCGCCGCGAACAGCGCGAGGAAGGCGGTGACGATGGTCGTCCACAGTTTCATGACCCTATTCCCGGTCATGGGCCCCTCACTTTCAGGTTGGGCGATTTGCGTACTTTCCTCATGATGTGTATGAGGGTCGCGAAGTGGTGGACCGACGCTCGTGGCGTGGCGTTGTTCCGATGAACACCACCCGGATGGGTGCACAGTGGAAGAAAAGCCGGAAATCAGGCTCAAGTGACCGTCCGTGGGGGTGTGATCACCCTCAGATCGGAGCGGTGTCGTCCGCTTGTACTGCGGCCTCGAAGGCGGCAGTTGGGAGGAGGGCGCAGGTCACCGATCGATATCGGTCGGTGTGTATAGTCGGGCGCCAGAGGTCCCCTTACGTCAAGGAAAGACGAGGTCGCGCGGTGAAGAAGCTTCTCCTGGTCGCACTGGCCGCCATCGGCGGGCTCCTCGTGTACCGCCAGATCCAGGCGGATCGCGCCGAGCAGGATCTGTGGACGGAGGCGACCGACTCCGTGCCCACGGGTTCGTGAGTACCGACACCAAAAACTGAAACCGGACCCCGGCCGCCTTCGCGGTCGGGGTTTTGTGTTGTCCGGGTGACTTCCGGAAGGGGTCCGGACGGGTCCGGCTGATGTCCCGATGGGGTTTCGGTGGGGCTTCGGTGGGGCTTCGGTGGGGTTCTGGACGGTGTCCGGACCCGGGTCGCCCGGGTGGCCGTGCCCGGGGCGCGTATGTCTCGGGTTGCGCGCGCGGCGGCCCGCGGTTAAGAGGGGGCGTTTCGGACGCTCGCACGGAATGCGCGGGTGCGGGACGGGGCGGCGGGGCAGGATGGCCCACGTTCGGTCGAGGACGAGGGGGCGGGTTCGCATGGCCCGGCGAGGAGCGGCGGCACGGATCGCCCGCACGGCGGTCGTCCGGGGTGCCGTCGCGGTCGTGGTGGTCGGCACGTCGATGGTGGCGCTGCCCGGTCCCGTGGCCGTGGCCGCGCCGGACGTCCCGGCGTACGCCTTCGCCGACGACGTCCGCGACGCCCCGGCGGCCGACGACACCGGCGACGCGGTGCGCCTGGAGCCGGGCGCGACCTACCGCAGCTCACTCCCGGGCGGCGCCGCGGGGGACGGGCAGGGCGAGGAGGACGACGGCAAGGTCTACTACCGGCTCGAACTCGACTCCACCTCCACCACCTACGTCTCCGTCACCGCGATCCCCCGCCCCGACGCCGCGCTCGCCGCCGGCGACGGCATCGGAGTCGCCGTGCAGAACGCCGACGGCGCGACCTGCTCCTCCGACTCCGTGACCGTCGGCGCCGCGCAGAGCCCGCAGCCGATCACCGCCTGGGCCGCGCGCGAGATCCGGCCGGGCATGGGTCTGTGCCAGGAGCCGGGCACGTACTACGTCGTCGTCGAGCCCCTGAGCACCGGCGCGGGCACCTCCGGCGAGAACCCCTGGGAGCTGGAACTCGCGCCCGTCTCCGAGCCGCCCCTGGCGAAGTCCGCCGCGACGAGCGTGCCCCAGACGTGGAACTCCGCCACCCCCGCGCCGCCGGTCGGCGAACCGCTGTCCGTGCGCGGCGGCGCGGGCTTCACCGAGGCCGCCGCCGTGGAGCAGGGTGTCTGGGACGACGAGATCGTCCCCGGCCAGACCCTCTTCTACCGGGTCCCCCTCGACTGGGGCCGCCAGCTGTACGCCTCCGTCGAGGTGGGCAGCGGGCAGAAGAGCTCCGGGTTCGTGGTCGACGCGCTGGAGCTCACGCTCCACAATCCGGTGCGCGCCAGGGTCGAGGAGGCGGGCGTCGGCTACGGCGGCACCCAGAAGTCGGCCACCCTGGCCCCCGCCCCGCCCGTGCGTTACGTCAACCGGTACTCCCCCACCAACCCCACCAAGAGCCTGCGCTTCGCCGGCTCCTACTACCTCGTCGTCCATCTCGCCCCCCAGGTGGCCGAGGCCTTCGGGGACGGCCCCTACGGGCTGACGCTGCGCGTCCGGCTCGGCGGGAGCGCGCAGTCCGGGCCCGGATACGCGGGGCGGTCCGCGCCGCGCGGCATCTTCGGGGAGGACACGGGCGGCGCCGGGACGCCCGGGGCCGGGGGAGACGGCCGTACGGGCGAGGTGCGGGCGGCGGCGGGCGGGGACACCGCCATGCGGGCCGTCGCCGCGGCCGGTCTCGGCGCCGGGACCGCGCTGCTGCTCGTCCTCGGCGGCTGGACCCTGACGGCCCGGCGCCGGGCCGCTGCTCAGATCCGCGCCAGCGCCCAGAACCCGACGGCGTAGCAGGCCAGCGCGAGCAGCAGCAGCGGCACCGCGACCCTGACCGGCGGCCCGGGCCGCGCGCGCCGCCGTACGGCCCGGTGGCCGCGCCGCGCCGGCCCGGCGGCCGTCGGCGCGGCGGAGGGCGGAGTACTGGTGGGCGGCGCGGTGATCGGCGCGTCCTGGGCGGTGTACGAGGCGGTGGAGGGGTTGGCGGGGTTGGCGGAGTGGCCGGTGGAGTGACCGCTCCGCTGTCCCTGTCCACGGGTGGGTCCACTGGCAGGTCCGCGGGTGGGCAGCACGAAGGTGGATTCGTGGGGCGGGGCCGCGAGGGCGGGCGCCGCCGGAGTCGGCCGCGGGGGCGGCAGCGGGAAGCTGCCGGTGTCCGACATGGACGGGGTGGTGCTCGCGGGCAGCGAATCCGTGCCCGGACGGTCCTGGTGGGGAGGGATGTTCGGGCGTTCCGGGACGGACCCCGTGGCCGGGTGGGCCGGGACGGGAGGCCGGTCCGGGCGGGCAGGCAGGGGTGTGGGTGGTGTGGTCGGAGCGGCGGGCAGGGGAGTGGACCCCGTGCCCGGGTGGGGCGGGTTCGTGGGCGGCCGGGCCGGTCCGACGGGCGGGGGTGCCGCGCCGCGCGCCGGTTTCAGCGGGCCCTCGGGGCCGAACCCCTTCGGCAGTGGCCCGATCTGGTCGAAGATCTCGATCAGCTCGTCGTCGGGACCGGGCTCCGGGAGTATTTCGACGGCCGAAGCCAGCGCCTTGCGCGCCCCCGTGGCCGTACGGAAACGGGCCTGCGGATCCGGCTGGAGCAGGGTCGCCACCACCTGCCACAGCGGCTCGGGGATGCCCTTGGGCGCGCCCGGGGTGCCGTGTTCGGCGAAGTACTGGATGAGCGCCTTGGCGTCCGGCTTCGCGCCCTCCAGGAGGTACAGCGCCACCAGGCCGACGGCGAACAGGTCGGCCGGGAAGTCGGGTTCGGCGCCCATCATCTGCTCGGGGGCGAGGTAACCGGGCGTCCCCACCACGAGGTTGGTCTCGGTCAGCCGCGGTTCGCCCAGCCGCATCGCGATGCCGAAGTCGGACAGCCGCAGCCGGGGGCGGGCGGTTCCGGTGGCTTCCAGGAGCAGGTTGGCGGGCTTGATGTCCCGGTGCACCACGCCCTCCGCGTGCACCGCGGCGAGCCCGGACAGCAACTGGTCGAGCAGGGTGCAGACGAACGCGGGCGGCAACGGGCCGTAGTCGCCGACGAGATGGACCAGGGAACCGCCGCCCACCAGGTCCATGGTGAACAGGACCTTGTCGTCGTCGGCGGCCCAGCTGGCGGGCGCCAGGACATGAGGATGGTCGATCCGCAGCGCCTGCTCGCGGACGAACCGCAGCAGGGTGTGGGCGTCGCTCTGCTGGAGCACCTTGGCGGCCACATAGCGGCGCCGGCGGTGGTCCCAGGCACGCCAGACCGCGCCGACTCCTCCACGCCCGATCGGGTCGGCCAGTTCGTACCGTCCGGCGAAGACCTCACCCATGGCAGTGCGTCGCCCCTCCCCTCCGGATTCCCCCCGCTACTCCCCTCGCTACCCCTCGACGAGCGATACGACCCCCGTGGCCCTCGTGGCGTGCGAGTCCCCTGTGCTCCTTGTGGCCCCCGTGGCCCCGCGGCCCCGCGGCCCCCGTAAAACCCGTAGTCCCCGTAGAACCTGAGGCCCCCGTAGCCCCTGTAGAACCCGAGCCCCCGTAGCCCCCGTAGAACCCGAGCCCCCGTAGAACCCTTGGCCCCCGCGCTGTGCGCGTCCCCCGTGTCGTCCGCGCCCCCGTGTCGTCCGCGTCCCCCGTACGGTGCGCGTCCCCCGTGACTGTGCGCATCCCCCGTGGCTGTGCGCGTCCCCCGTGTCGTCCGCGTCCCCCTGCGTTCCCCTGTTTCCCCCTGGCCCTCAACTCACCGGCTGCCGAACCCCCTTCGGCGACCGGGACGAGGTCAGGCCTGGTGGGACTGGTAGTGCGTGACCGCGTCCGACGTACGGCCGGCGCCGTACACCCGGAGGAACTCGGCCAGTTCGGGGTGGGTCGGGGCGAGCGTGTCGGCGGCGTCGATGATGTCGCCGGCGGCGGCCACCGAGCGCAGCAGCGACTGGATCTCGCGGACCACCCGCTTGACCGTGGGTGCCCCCGAACTGCTCGTCGTCGTGGTGGTGTTGCTGAGCACCGAGCCCCCCTGCGACCGCTTGATCTCGTCCATCCGCTCGGTCGCCTCGGCGGCGCTGACGCTGCCGTCCGCGACCTGTCCGGCCAAGTCCTGGAGCAGCTGCACCCGCTGCACCACGGCCGGGTTGCCGATCTTCGCCCGCTGACCGCTCATCAGCTGGGACAGCATCGGCGCGGACAGTCCCAGTACCCCCGCGAGACGAGCCTGGTTGAGACCAAGATCGTCGATGAGCTTACGGAAGAGCGCCCCCAGCGGCTCTCCGTACCAGTTCCGCTGAAGTTCCCGCGCTCTAGCGGTCGCTTCCTGCTGTGCGGCGTCCATTGCGTCTCCCCATCGCTTCCCCAGAACATCCACGGTTCGCTGTAGCGAACCACGTCGAGCATCTTACGGAGAGTGGTCATCCGCGGGGACCCCCAATCTTTTTGCGAGATACCCCCGGTGACCCGGTACTCTGGTCTGCGGCGCCCGCCGGTACCACCTTCCACCGGCCGGACGTCCCTTCCGGGGCCTTAGCTCAGTTGGTAGAGCGCTGTCTTTGCATGGCAGATGTCAGGGGTTCGACTCCCCTAGGCTCCACAGAGAAAAACGCCCTCCGAACTGCGGAAACGCAGATTCGGAGGGCGTTCTTCGTGGGGGCGGCAGGCGTTCAGCCGCGTTCGTCGTCGCGCTTGGCCGCTTCCTCCTCGGCCTGCTTCGCCTCCACCTCGGGGTCCAGCACCGAGGCGTCCGGGCTGCCGTCCACCGAGGCCAGACCGCCCGAGGCGGGCACCTCCGTGGCGGCCGGCGGCTCGACGAGCCAGTCGGGGTTGGCCTGCTTGTCCCACCACTTCCAGGCCGCGAAGGCACCACCGGCGACCACGCCGACCACGAGCAGTGCCCTGGCGAGCCTGCCCGCCTTCGCGCGCCGCCGGTGCCTGCGCACCAGCCTCTCGATCTCCTGTGGCGTCACCTGTCCGCGCAGCGCGGCCAGCGCGGCGACGCCCCGGGCGGCGGCCTCGTCCTTCACGGGTCCGGCCGCGGCGACCGCATGCTCGATCCTCGGCCGGGAGTACTCGGCGGCCTGGCGGGAGTACTCGGCGGCCTGCCGTGCGGCCAGCCGGGCGCGGGCGGCGGCCTCCTGGGCGGCCAGGTCGACCTTCGGCGGGACATGCGCCAGCGCCTGTTCGAGCCGGGGCGCGACATGGGCGTCGTACTGGACGCGGGCCTGTTCGGCGGCCAGCGACACCTTGGGCGCGAGTCGTACACGGGCCTCTTGCGCGTACAGCGCTGCCCTCTCCTTGGCCGTGTCGGCGTAGGGCGCCACCACTTCCGCGGCGTGCAGCACGCTGTCCTTCGCCGAGCCGGTCGCGGCGCGCACGCTGTCGATGCGGGTCACGGGTTCCTCCTCCTCGGTGGCGTACGGTATTTCGACTTTCCACCCTTTTACGGATCATGCCTGCCGTGAGCCGTCCCGGCATGCAGGGACGGGCATACGGGTGCCGATCCCTGTGATAACGGGTGAATACGGGGCAACTGAGGGGTAACAGGGAGCTTGTCGTCGACACAGCCGACAATGCCACGGATCGGCGCCGCCCGCTCCCGTCCGGGGCGACCCGGCACGCTTTTCCGCGCCGGACCGGAGGCGCCGGGTCCCCCTGACGGAACGCGGTCGGCGGATCGGGGCACGGGTCGGCGGATCGGGGCGCGGTTGGGCGGATGGGGGCGGGGGCGGGCGGATCGGGCACCGTACGTTTCCGGCCGTGCGAGGATCGATGGGATCACAGGAAGACATCGGAGGCACACCGTGGCCGAGCAGCTCTACGCCACCCTGAAGACCAGCCGAGGCGACATCGAGATCCGGCTCTTTCCGGACCACGCACCGAAGACGGTCCGCAACTTCGTCGAGCTGGCCACCGGGGGCCGGGAGTGGGTCCACCCCGCCACCGGTGAGCGGTCCCGCGGCCATCTCTACGACGGCACGTTCTTCCACCGGGTGATCAGCGGATTCATGATCCAGGGCGGTGACCCGCTGGGCAACGGCACCGGCGGTCCCGGCTACCAGTTCGAGGACGAGTTCCACCCGGACCTGCGTTTCGACCGGCCGTACCTGCTGGCCATGGCCAACGCCGGCCCGGCCACCAACGGCTCGCAGTTCTTCATCACCGTCTCCCCGACGGCCTGGCTGAACCGCAAGCACACCATCTTCGGCGAGGTCACCGACGCGGCCGGCCAGAAGGTCGTGGACGACATCGCCGGCGCCCGGATCAACCCGCGCACCGAGCGCCCGCTCGACGACGTGGTCATCGAATCGGTGGTCGTGGAGTCCCGCGAGCGCTGACCCCGACGGCCCCGGGCGGGCGGGCGCCGCGCCGAAAACGCCCATCAGGTTCCATCGGCCACCATCGCTCACCATCGGCCACCATCGGGAACCCTTGGGAACCAAATGTCCCGCCCGTCCGTATGGAGGAGCGAGGCGGTCGCGTCGCCCGCCCCACCGTCCACCTGAACTGGGGGAGCCCATGGACCAGGCGCCAGGCAGCCGGCAGGACGACGCGCACAGCGGCCTGCCCGTCTGCTACCGGCACCCCGACCGGGAGACCGGCGTCCGCTGCACGCGGTGCGAGCGCCCGATCTGCCCGGAGTGCATGGTCAGCGCCTCGGTCGGCTTCCAGTGCCCCGAGTGCGTCCGCGGCGGCTCGGGCACGGGTCCGGCCCCGTCGGCGTCCCGGCCGCGGACGATCGCCGGGGGCGTGGTCGCGGCCGACCCCCGGCTGCTCACCAAGATCCTGATCGGGATCAACCTCGCGGTGTTCATCGCGGTGCAGGTGCGTTCCTCGCTGCTGGACTCCCTGGTCCTGGTCGGCCAGTGGCCGCCCTTCCCCTTCACGCCCACCGAGGGCGTGGCGGAGGGCGAGTGGTACCGCATGCTCACCTCGGTCTTCACCCACGAGGCCGTGTGGCACCTCGCCTTCAACATGCTGAGCCTCTGGTGGCTGGGCGGACCGCTGGAGCAGGCCCTCGGCCGGGTCCGCTATCTGACGCTGTACCTGGTCTCCGGCCTGGCCGGCAGTGCCCTGAGCTATCTGGTGGCCGCCCCGGGCACCGCCACCCTCGGCGCCTCCGGCGCCATCTTCGGCCTCTTCGGGGCCACGGCCGTCCTGATGCGCCGGCTGCGCCAGGACATGCGGCCGATCATCGCCCTGCTGGTGATCAACCTGATCATCACCTTCGGGATGAGCGGCATCTCGTGGCAGGCCCATATCGGCGGCCTGGTCGCCGGTGTCGTGATGGGGTACGGCATGGTCCACGCCCCGCGTGAGCGCCGGGCCCTGGTGCAGTTCGGGACCTGTGCGCTGGTGTTCGTGGTGGTGGTCGTGGCGACCCTCCTGAGGACCGTCCAGCTCACCTGAGCGCCCTGTTGTCCACAGTGGGTGGCGAATCTTGTGCACAACGTGCGGGAACAACTGTGCCCCCTGTCATCGGCCAGCATTTGCGCTGGTCAGACAGGGGGCGAACGAGTTTTCGAGTGGTGGTGACAGCCGGTAGTTACGTCACACCGGCGTCAACCCTCGGCGAGTTATCCACAGATCGTCTTTCTTTTCCCCATGTGGAAAACCGCTGTGGATAACTCACCGAACAGCCCTGGGCAGAACTGGTCGGGCGGCTACTTCCACTGGGTGGAGACGCCGAACCCGGCCGCGATGAACCCGAAGCCGACGACGATGTTCCAGTTGTCCAGCTTGTCGATGGGCAGCGACCCGTCGGTCACATAGAAGACGACGATCCAGGCCAGTCCGATGAGGAACATGGCCAGCATCACGGGCGCGACCCAGGCGCGGTTGGTGAGCTTGATCGCCGTCGCCTGCTTCGCCGGCGGCGGCGTGTAGTCGGCCTTCTTGCGGATACGTGACTTCGGCACGAGGGTCTCTCCTGTCGATGCGCTGCGTGGCCGCGCAGGTGCTGGTCGGGCTCGGGGGCTGCGTACTAGGGGACTGAAGGGCTCCCCCGGGCGTCCGTTAGCGTAGTGCTTCTACGGCGCCGAAGGAGATAAGGGTACGTTGAGCAATTCTGCCGACTCCCCCGGGACAGGTTCAACGCCCCGCTTCCGTCCGGTGCGCGTGCTCACCGCGGGGGTCTTCGCTCTGGCGGGTCTCCTCTTCATCACCAGCTTCAACACGGCCAAGGGCACCAACCTGCGCACGGACGCCTCCCTGCTGAAGCTCTCCGACCTCATCCAGGAGCGCAGCCAGAAGAACGGCGATCTGGACGAGTCCAACGCGACCCTGCGTGACGAGGTGGAGTCCCTGGCCAAGGCCGGTGACGGCAGCACCTCGGCCGAGGACGAGAAGCTCGCCGGGCTGGAGCGGGCCGCGGGCACGGACCCGGTCAAGGGCGAGGCGATCACGGTCACCCTGAACGACGCCCCGCCCGACGCCACCGCCAAGCTCCCCGGCTACCCCGAGCCGCAGCCCGACTACCTGGTCATCCACCAGCAGGACCTCCAGGCCGTGGTGAACGCGCTCTGGCAGGGCGGCGCCGAGGGCATCAAGGTCATGGACCAGCGGCTGATCTCCACCAGCGCCGTGCGCTGTGTCGGCAACACCCTGATCCTCCAGGGCCGCGTCTACTCACCGCCGTACAAGATCCAGGCGGTCGGGGACTCGGAGAAGCTCCAGAAGGCGCTCGCGCAGGCACCGGCGATCCAGAACTACATGGTCTACGTCAATGTCTACGGCCTCGGCTGGAAAGTCACCGAGGACGGGCCGGTGACTCTGCCGGGCTACTCGGGCACAGTGGATCTGCACTACGCCAAGCCCGTGGAGTAGCGCGTCGGGAGCGAGTCCTGTCCTTACTGGAGCCGCCGGTGCGGGTGATCGTCAGGACGTTCAGCGAACTGTGTGTCACCGTGGGCGCCGTCATCGTGCTCTTCGTCGTCTACGTGCTGTTCTGGACCGGCGTCCGCGCCGAGAACGCCATGGACGACCAGATCGCCGACCTCCAGGACCAGTGGGCGCGCCAGGAGGTACGGCCCCCGGCGGCCCCCGGCGCGGAGTCGGAGCGGGAGCCGGAGCCTGCGGCCCCGTACCGCAGTGGCAGGCCCTTCGCGATCATGTACATCCCACGGCTCGGTTCCACGTGGAACAAGCCGGTCCTGGAAGGGACCTCGACCGGCACCCTGAAGAAGGGCCTCGGGCACTACGCGGGCACGGCCCGGCTCGGGCAGACCGGCAACTTCTCCGTCGCCGGCCACCGCCGCACCTACGGCGACCCCTTCAAGGACTTCCCCCAGCTCAGGCGGGGGGACGCGGTGGTGCTGACGGACGGGACGACCTGGTTCACGTATCGGATCGACCAAGGGCCTTACAAAACCGTGCCCTCGGACGTCGAGGTGATCGACGCTGTGCCACGTAAGTCGGGGTATACGCGTCCGGGCCGGTATCTGACGCTGACGACGTGCGATCCGGAATGGGGGCACAGTCACCGGCTGATCGTCTGGGCGCACCTGGACTCCACACAGCCTGTGGAGGCAGGCGAACCGAAGGCCCTACGCCGTTAGTCTGGTGGCGTACGGCGTGAGTCAGGTGCCGTGGTGCGACGGAAGGGACGGCATGTACGGCTGGATCTGGCGGCATCTGCCGGGAAACGCCTTGGTCAGGGCGCTGATCTCGATCGTGCTGGTACTGGCTGTCGTGTATGTCCTGTTCCAGTACGTCTTTCCGTGGGCCGAACCGCTGCTTCCCTTCAACGATGTGACGGTGGACAACCAGTGAGCGCGCGCATTCTCGTCGTGGACAACTACGACAGTTTCGTCTTCAACCTGGTCCAGTACCTGTACCAACTGGGCGCCGAGTGCGAGGTCCTGCGCAACGACGAGGTCTCCACGGCTCACGCCCAGGACGGCTTCGACGGCGTTCTGCTGTCCCCCGGCCCGGGTACGCCCGAGGAGGCCGGCGTCTGCATCGAGATGGTCCGGCACTGCGCGGCCACCGATGTCCCCGTCTTCGGCGTCTGCCTGGGCATGCAGTCGATGCAGGTGGCGTACGGCGGGGTGGTGGACCGGGCGCCGGAGCTGCTGCACGGCAAGACCTCGCTGGTGGAGCACGAGGGCAAGGGTGTCTTCGCCGGCCTGCCGACCCCCTTCACGGCGACCCGGTATCACTCGCTGGCCGCCGAGCCGGCGACGGTCCCGGCCGAGCTGGAGGTCACGGCCCGCACCCACGACGGAATCATCATGGGGCTGCGCCACCGTGAACTGCGCGTCGAGGGCGTGCAGTTCCACCCGGAGTCGGTGCTCACCGAGCACGGGCACCGGATGCTGGCCAACTGGCTGGTGGAGTGCGGCGACCAGGGCGCGGTGGCGAGGTCGGCGGGGCTCGCCCCGGTGGTGGGCAGGGCCACGGCGTGACCGCGCTGCGCCCCGAGCGCGAGGACTCGTACGGCACGGCGCCGTACGAGTCCTTCGGCGGTGATCCGTACGGCGGGGAACCGTACGGCGGACCGACGCGCGGCGGACCGACGCGCGGCGGGCAGACGCACGGTGGGCAGCCGCGGGGCGGGGAGCCGTACCTGCCGCCCCTCGACGACGAGACGGTGGCGCTGCGGATCCCGGAGCCACCGCCGACGACGTTCGGCCGCGGGCCCCTGTCCGCCTCTGACGCCCGTACGGCCTCTGCCGCCACCGGAACCGCTCCGGGCGGCCGCGCGGCCCGCAGAAAGGCAGCCAAGGGCCGCCGTGGCCGTCGCGGGGGCGCATCCCCGGTTCCGCACGACCCGTCAGACATGCCGTCGCAGGGCGAACGGCCCCTGTCGCGGGTGGAGGCCCGCCGGCGGCAACGGGCGCGCAGACCGAGCGCGGCGGTGGTCGCGAGCCGGGCGGTCGGCGAGGTGTTCATCACCACCGGTGTGCTGATGCTGCTGTTCGTCACCTACCAGCTGTGGTGGACCAACGTCCGGGCGCACGCGCAGGCCAGCCAGGAGGCCGACAACCTCCAGGACGACTGGGCGAACGGCAAGCGCAACCCGGGCACCTTCTCGCCCGGACAGGGCTTCGCCATCCTGCACATCCCCAAGCTGGACGTGGTGGTGCCCATCGCGGAGGGCGTCAGCAACAAGAAGGTGCTCGACAAGGGCATGGTCGGGCACTACGGCGAGGACCCGCTGAAGACGGCCATGCCCGAGGACAAGACGGGCAACTTCGGGCTCGCGGGGCACCGCAACACCCACGGCGAACCGTTCCGGTACATCAACAAGCTCCAGGCGGGCGACGCGATCGTCGTCGAGACGCAGGACGAGTACTTCGTCTACAAGATGGCCTCGATCCTGCCGGTGACCTCGCCCAGCAACACCGGCGTCCTCGACCCCGTCCCGGCGGACGCCGGATTCACCGGGCCGGGCCGCTACATCACTCTCACCACCTGTACGCCGGAGTTCACCAGCAAGTACCGGATGATCGTCTGGGGCAAGATGGTCGAGGAACGGCCGCGCAGCAAGGGCAAGCCGGACGCGCTCGTCCAGTAAGAGCCTTGGGAATTGGGCCCTGGACAAGGGCTTCGAGTAAGGGCAGAGGAACGTGGCAGCGACCACCGACGACACCGAGAACGCGGAGCACACCGACGCGCCCGCACCGTCACCGGCGCCGCCGCGCCGCAGGGGCGGGAAGATCGCCCTGGCGGTCAGCGTCTTCGGCGAACTCCTCATCACCGCCGGGCTGGTGCTCGGTCTGTTCGTCGTCTACTCCCTGTGGTGGACCAACGTCGTCGCAGACCGCCACGCCGACCGGCAGGGCGACAAGGTGCGCGACAACTGGGCCAGGGAGGACGGCGGCCCGGGGGCGCTGGACACCAAGGACGGCATCGGCTTCCTGCACGTCCCCGCGATGAACAACGGGGACGTGCTGGTCGAGAAGGGCACCTCCGGCGACGTCCTCAACGACGGTGTCGCCGGCTACTACATCGACCCCGTCAAGGCCACGCTCCCCACCAGCGGCAAGGAGGGCAACTTCACCCTCGCCGCACACCGCGACGGCCACGGCGCGAAGTTCCACAACATCGACAAGCTGGAGAAGGGCGACCCGATCGTCTTCGAGACGAAGGACGACTGGTACGTCTACAAGGTGTACGCCGTCCTGCCCGAGACCTCGAAGTACAACGTCGAGGTCCTGGGCGCGGTCCCCGAGGAGTCCGGCAAGAAGAAGGCGGGCCGGTACATCACCCTGACCACCTGCACCCCGGTCTACACGAGCCGCTACCGGTACGTGGTGTGGGGCGAACTGGAGCGGGTGGAGAAGGTGGACGCGGACCGCACACCGCCGAAGGAACTGGACTGACCTGATCGCACCGATCGCACCGATCGCACCGATCACACGGGAGGGGCCCCGCCGGACGCATCCGGCGGGGCCCCTCCCGTTGTGTGCTGCGGCTCGCGGGCCGCGGCCGGTCAGCCGCCGTCGGCTCCGCCGAAGAAGCTGACGCCGCCGTCGTTGCCGCCGTTGTTGTTGCCGTTCTTGATGGCGACCAGGTTCACCGTCTGGCCCCTGTTGACCGTGGAGCCGGGGCTCGGGTCGGAGCTGACGACCTGGGCGTCGTCGTCCTGGGAGCCGGCGATGTTGCCGACCGTCAGGCCCGCGTTCTGGAGCGCCTGCTTGGCGTCCTTCAGGCTCAGGCCCTGGAGGTTGGACGGCACCTGGGTCTGGGTGCTCCTGCCGATCTGGATCGTGACCTGGGAGCCCTTGTCGGCCTGCGAACCGATGGACGGACTGGTCGAGATGACCTTGCCGACCTGGTTCGGGTCCTGGGTGTCGACCTCGACGCAGTTGCCGGTCAGGTTGTTCTGCTGCATCTGCGCCTTGGCCTGGTCACAGGACTTGCCGGAGACGTCGGGGACGGTCGCCTTCTCCTCGGCCTTGGCGATGGTGAGGGTGACGGTGGTGCCCTTCTCCACCTCTTCGCCGAGGTCCGGGTCCTGGTCGATGACGGTGCCCGCCTCCTCGGTGGAGACCTCTTCCTTCGTCTCGACCTTGAACTGGTACTTGTCGTCCTCGAGGATCTGCTTGGCCTCGTCCTGGCCCTTGCCGAGCACACTGGGGACGGCCACCTTCGGGGCCCCGGTCGAGACGACCAGGTTGATGGTGTCGCCCTTGTTGACCTTGTCGCCGGCCTTCGGGTCCTGCGAGCAGACGTTGCCCTTGGGCTGGTCCTCGCAGGGTTTCTCGGTGGACGTGACCGTCAGGTCCACGTTGCCGGCCCTGGTCTTGGCCTCGGCCAGGGTCTGGCCGACGAGGGCCGGGGCGGCGAACGGCTGGTCCTCCGCCTTGTTGTCGAACGCCCACTTGCCGATCAGGATCGCGCCGACCAGCACCAGGGCCGCGGCCACCACCAGCAGGATCGTCGAGGTGTTCGACTTCTTCTGGCGGCGCCGGTCCGGGCGGTCGTCGTAGCCGTAGCCGCCGTCGTCCGGGTTCATGGGCGGCAGCATCGACGTGGCACCGGCGTCCGCCGCGCGCAGGGCCGTGGTGGCCTGGTCGTCGCCGTAGCCGGCGTAACCCACCGAGCCCATCGACGCCGTCGCCGCGACCGGCTGGCCGTCGAGGCAGGCCTCGATGTCGATACGCATCTCGTCGGCCGACTGGTAGCGGTAGTTCGGGTCCTTGACCAGTGCCTTCAGGACGATCGCGTCCATCTCCGGCGTGATCTCGGGGTCGAACACGCTCGGCGGCTGAGGCTCCTCCCGGACGTGCTGATAGGCCACGGCCACCGGGGAGTCGCCGACGAACGGCGGGCGCACCGTCAGCAGCTCGTAGAGCAGACAGCCCGTCGAGTAGAGGTCCGACCGCGCGTCGACCTGCTCGCCCTTCGCCTGCTCCGGGGAGAGGTACTGGGCGGTGCCGATCACCGCGGCGGTCTGGGTCATGGTCATCCCGGAGTCGCCCATCGCGCGGGCGATGCCGAAGTCCATGACCTTGACCTGGCCGTTGCGCGTCAGCATGACGTTCGCCGGCTTGATGTCACGGTGCACGATGCCGGCTCTGTGGGAGTACTCCAGCGCCTGGAGGATGCCGATGGTCATCTCCAGCGTCCGCTCCGGCAGCAGTTTGCGGCCGGAGTGGAGCAGCTCGCGGAGCGTGGAGCCGTCGACGTACTCCATGACGATGTACGGGATCGAGACCCCGTCGATGTAGTCCTCGCCCGTGTCGTAGACCGCGACGATCGCGGGGTGGTTGAGCGAGGCGGCCGACTGGGCCTCCCGGCGGAACCGGGCCTGGAAGGAAGGGTCGCGCGCGAGGTCCACGCGCAGCGTCTTCACCGCCACGGTGCGGCCGAGGCGGGTGTCATGCGCGAGATAGACCTCGGCCATGCCACCACGGCCGAGCACATGGCCCAGCTCGTACCGGCCGCCGAGGCGACGCGGCTCTTCCATAGCTACCTACCAGCCCTCTCCGTCGGTCCCGACCGGCACACTTGTGCGGTCGAAGGCTGCCGTCCGGGCATACCGTACCCGGACGGCGCTGTGTGACCTGGCCAAGCCCGCCACCTGATGCAGGACCGGTATCGCAACGTGCACCGATGTGAAGGCGACGTGATGGGGGTCACTTCTTACTGTCGATGACTGCCTTCATCACGTCCTTCGCGATCGGGGCCGCGAGCCCGCCGCCGCTGATGTCGTCGCGGTTGGCGGAACCGTCCTCCACGACCACCGCGACGGCCACCGGTGCGCTGCCGTCGGACAGCTTGGCGTACGAGATGAACCAGGCGTACGGCTTCTCGCTGTTGTTCAGGCCGTGCTGGGCGGTACCGGTCTTGCCGCCGACCGTGGCGCCGGAGATCTTGGCGTTGTTACCGGTGCCCTGCGGGTCGTTGACGACCGTCTCCATCATCTTCTGGAGCTTCTGCGCGGTTTCCGAGGAGATGGCCTGGGACAGCTCCTGCGGCTCCGTCGTCTCGATGGTGTCCAGGTTCGCGGCCTTGAGCTCGTCGACCATGTACGGCTTCATCAGCTTGCCGTCGTTGGCGACTGCCGAGGCGACCATCGCCATCTGGAGCGGGGTGGCACGGTTGGACGCCTGGCCGATGCCGTCCATGGCGTTCTGCGGGGCGTTGTCCTCGGGGTAGATGGACTCGGCCGCGCGGACCGGGGTGTCCAGCTCCTTGTTGTTGAAGCCGAACTTCTCCGCCTGCTCGATCATCTTCTCGTTGCCGACGTTGTCGGCCATCTTCGCGAAGACGGTGTTGCAGGAGACCATCAGCGCGTACCGCAGGGACGCGTTCTTGCACTCACCGTGCTCGTTGGTGAGGTCCGTGGCGGTCCCCGGCAGCTGGTACGGGTCCGGCGTCTTGGTGGTGTCGTCGATGTCCGACACCTCGCCGTTCTCCAGCGCGGCGGCGGCCGTGACCACCTTGAAGGTGGAGCCCGGCGGGTAGGTCTCGCGCAGCGCGCGGTTCAGCATCGGGTCGTCGTCGTTGTTCTCCTTCTGCACCGCCTTCCACGCCTTCTCGTCCGAGCCGGAGGTGCCGGCGAACTTCGACGGGTCGTACGACGGCGTGGAGACCAGCGCGAGGATCTTGCCGGTGGACGGCTCGATCGCGGCGACGGCGCCCTTCTTGTTGCCCAGGCCCTCGTACGCGGCCTTCTGCGCGGCCGCGTTCAGGGTGGTGACGACGCTGCCGCCCTCTTTCTCCTTGCCCGTGATCATGTCGAGCGTGTTGCGGAAGAAGAGCCGGTCGTCGTTGCCGGTGAGGATGCCGTCCTCCAGCTTCTCCAGCTGGTTGGCGCCGAACGCCTGCGAGGAGTAGCCGGTGACCGGCGCCCACATGGCGCCGTTCGTCCAGGTGCGCTTGTACTTGTAGTCGCCGCTGGTGGACTCGACGGAGCCGGTGATGGCCTTGCCCTCGACGATGATGTCGCCGCGCGGCGTCGCGTAGCGCGAGATGTTGACGCGGCGGTTCTCGTCGTCGGTGGCCAGGTCGTTGGCCTTGGCGTACTGGAGCCAGTTGTCGCGGATGAGCAGGGTGAGGATCAGGAGTCCGCAGAAGATCGCGATCCGGCGCAGGGGCTTGTTCATGACGGGCGGACCACCTGGGTCATCTCGGCGTCGGGGTTGGAGGCGGGGGCCGGTGCCGGGCGGCGCGCGGTGTCGCTGATTCTGATCAGGATCCCGATCAGGGCCCAGTTGGCGATGACGGACGAACCGCCGTACGCCAGGAACGGCATCGTCATACCGGTGAGCGGGATGAGACCCATCACACCGCCGGCGACGACGAACACCTGGAGGGCGAAGGCGCCGGAGAGGCCGATGGCGAGCAGCTTGCCGAACGGGTCGCGGGCGGCGAGGGCGGTGCGCACGCCGCGCTCCACGATCAGGCCGTACAGCAGCAGGAGCGCCATGATGCCGGCCAGGCCCAGCTCCTCGCCGAAGGTGGCGAGGATGAAGTCGGAGTTGGCGGCGAACCGGATCAGCTCGGAGTGGCCCTGGCCCCAGCCGGTGCCCAGGGTGCCGCCGGAGCCGAACGCCCACAGGGCCTGCATGGCCTGCTCGGAGTGACCGACCTCGCCCGCGCGGGAGAGCGTGTACTCCTTCATCGGGTCGAGCCAGGCCTGGACACGCTGCTGGACGTGCGGTTCGAAGCTGGCCACGCCGACCGCGCCCGCCCCGGACATCAGCAGACCGAAGACGATCCAGCTGGTCCGCTCGGTGGCGACGTACAGCATGATGACGAACATTCCGAAGAACAGCAGTGAGGTGCCGAGGTCCGTCTCGAAGACCAGGATGAGGATCGAGATGAACCAGACGACCAGGATCGGGCCCAGGTCGCGGCCGCGCGGCAGGTAGAGGCCGAGGAAGCGGCGGCTGGCCAGCGCGAGCGCGTCGCGCTTCACCATCAGATAGCCGGCGAAGAAGATCGCCAGGACGATCTTGGCGAACTCACCGGGCTGGATGGAGAAACCGGCGACGGAGATCCAGATCTTGGCGCCGTAGATGTTCTGGCCGAGGCCCGGCACCAGCGGGAGCAGCAGCAGGAAGAGCGCGCCGACCATGGAGATGTAGGTGTAGCGCTGCAGGGCGCGGTGATCCTTGAGGAAGATCAGCACCACGATGAAGAGCGCGATGCCCATGGACGTGTACAGCAGCTGGCGCGGTGCCGCGGTGCCGGCCTGCTCGATGGACTGGAGCAGCTTGGACTGGTCCAGCCGCCAGATGGCGACGAGCCCGAGTCCGTTCAGCAGCGTGGCCAGCGGCAGCAGCAGCGGGTCGGCGTACGGCGCGAACTTGCGGACGACGAGGTGGGCGACGCCGGCCAGCAGGCCGAGGCCCAGGCCGTAGCTCAGGAGGCCGGACGGCACCTCCTCGTTGATCGCGAGGCCCACGTTGGCGTAGGCGAAGACCGGGATCACGACGGCGAACACCAGGAGCGCAAGCTCGGTGTTGCGCCGGCTCGGGGTACCGATCGAGCCGATCGTGGACGTGTGATGCGTCGGCGTGTTGGTAGTACTGCTCATGGTGTGACAGGGCCTCTCACGGCTTGCCTACTGCTCACCGCACCGCGAGACGACCTTCTGCTCTTCCTCCGAGAGAGTGGGGCCGGGGTTGGGAGTGGCGGTCGCGGACGGGGACGGGGACGACGAACCCGACGGCTTGCTCGGGTTCGGGGTCGGGCTCGGTGATGCCTTGGACGTGAGCGATGCGGGGGTGGTTCCCGTGGTGCCGCCGGCCTGGCCCGACCCGGAGGTCGAGGAGCCGGCCGTGTTCTCGGCCGTGTCGGACTGTGCCTGCTTCCGGCACGCGGAGGCCTGCACGGACAGTTCCTCGATCTTCTTCCGGGCGCTGCTCAGGCTGCCCTCGGGGATCGTGGCCTCGACCTGCTTCTGCTGGTACTGCGGCAGGTACTTGAGTTCGATCTCGGGGTGGTCCTTCTCGACCTTCGAGAGCGAGACCCAGGCCAGGTCCTGGCTGATGCCCCGGTACAGCGCGAGGTGCTCGCCGTTGGTGCCGACGTAGTACTGGGTCTGCGTCCAGCGCCAGCCGCCGTACAGGCCGCCGCCGAGGACGGCGAGGGTGAGGGCGCCGTAGAGGGATCTCTTCAGCCACTTGCGGCCCTTGCGCGGCTTGACGAAGTCGTCGTCCGTGTAGTCGCCGAAGCCGTCGGTGGGGATGAAGCCGGTGACGTCGCCGGAGCCGGGCGGGCCGAACTCGCCGCCCCCGCCCTGTCCGTGGCGCCGCCGGCCGAGACCCGCGGCGCGGCCCGCCGGGGTCTGCATGATGCCGTTGTCGTGCAGCTGGTGCTGGTTCTCGGCGACGGCGCCGACCACGACCGGGGTGTCGGAGAGCTGCCCGGCGAGGGTGTCTCCGGTGTCCAGGTCGAGGACGTCCGCGACGATCACGGTGATGTTGTCGGGCCCGCCGCCGCGCAGCGCCAGCTCGATGAGGTTCTGGACGGTCTCCTGCGGGCCCTGGTAGCTGGCGAGGGTGTCCTCCAGGGTCTGGTGGGACACGACGCCGGAGAGGCCGTCGGAGCAGATCAGATAGCGGTCGCCGGCCCGGACCTCGCGGATCGACAGATCGGGCTCGACGTGCTCGCCGCTGCCCAACGCCCGCATCAGCAGGGACCGTTGGGGGTGGGTGGTGGCCTCTTCCTCGGTGATCCGGCCCTCGTCGACCAGACGCTGCACCCAGGTGTGGTCCTGGGTGATCTGGGTGAGGACGCCGTCGCGGAGCAGATAGGCGCGGGAGTCGCCGACGTGCACGAGCCCGAGGCGCTGGCCCGTCCACAGCAGGGCGGTGAGGGTGGTCCCCATGCCCTCCAGCTGGGGGTCCTCCTCGACCAGGGAGCGCAGTTGGTCGTTGGCGCGCTGGACGGCGGTGCCGAGCGAGGTGAGGACGTCGGAGCCGGGGACGTCGTCGTCGAGGGCGACGATGGTGGAGATGGCCTCGGAGGAGGCGACCTCACCGGCGGCGGCGCCGCCCATGCCGTCGGCGATGGCGAGCAGGCGCGGACCGGCGTACCCGGAGTCCTCGTTGCCCTCGCGGATCATGCCCTTGTGCGATCCGGCGGCGAAGCGCAGTGACAGACTCATGCGCACCTCGCCCGTCGGCCCCGGGTACAGCCGGTCGTGTCGAGCCACACTGCCCACCCTCCGGTCGGGAGCGCGCCGGGGCTCGGGGTGCCGGCCGCCGTGGCGTGCTCGCTCCGCTCGCTCATTGTCGTACTACTTCCGCAGCTCGATGACGGTCTTGCCGATGCGGATCGGCGCGCCCAGCGGGATCGGTGTGGGAGTCGTCAGCCGCGATCGGTCGAGGTACGTGCCGTTGGTGGAGCCCAGGTCCTCGACGATCCACTGGCCGTCGCGGTCCGGATAGATCCTGGCATGGCGGCTGGAGGCGTAGTCGTCGTCCAGCACGATCGTGCTGTCGTGCGCGCGGCCCAGGGTGATGGTCTGGCCCTGGAGCGCGACGGTCGTGCCGGTGAGGGTGCCCTCGGACACGACGAGCTTGGACGGGGCGTTGCGGCCCCGGCGGCCGCCGGAGGCGGGCTGCTGCTGGCGCTGCTGGGGGGGCGCCTGCTGGCGCCGGTCCTGCTGAGGTCGGGCGCTCTCCCGGCGGGCACCGCGCTGGGTGACACGCGTACCGAAGAGGTCGCTGCGGATGACCTGCACGGCCACGATGACGAACAGCCACAGTACGGCCAGGAAACCCAGCCGCATGACCGTGAGGGTCAGCTCTGACATTGCCCCCGCTTCACCCTTCGGCTTGCCTATAGATAACGGTGGTGCTGCCCACGACGATCCGCGAGCCGTCGCGGAGCGTAGCGCGGGTGGTGTGCTGCCCGTCCACCACGATGCCGTTGGTGGAGCCGAGATCCTGGACAGTCGAGGGCGAACCGGTCCGGATCTCACAGTGCCGGCGGGAGACGCCGGGGTCGTCGATCCGTACGTCGGCCTCGGTGGAACGGCCCAGCACGAGTGTGGCGCGGGAGATCTGGTGGCGGGTGCCGTTGATCTCGATCCAGTGGCGGGTGCGGGACCCGGCCTGCGGTGCTCCGGCCAGCCCGCCGCCTGCCGCGCCGGTGCGCGGGGCACCGCCGGCGGGCGGATAGCCGTAACCGCCGGGGCGGCCGCCGCCGGGCGGGGGCGCGGAGGGCATGGGGGGTGCGGCAGGGGCGCCGGCGGGCGGATGGCCGTACCCGCCGGGGCGCTGGGCGCTGCCCGCGGGCGCGCCGGGCGCCTGCTGGTCGCTGGAGCCGGCGAGCGTACGGCTGCGCACCCGGTACAGACCGGTGTCGAGGTCGTCCGCCTTCTCCAGGTTGACCTTGATCGGCCCCATGAAGGTGTAGCGCTGCTGCTTGGCGTAGTCGCGCACCATGCCGGCCAGTTCGTCGCCGAGCTGGCCGGAGTAGGGGCTGAGCCGCTCGTAGTCCGGCGTGCTCAGCTCCACGATGAAGTCGTTGGGTACGACGGTCCGGTCCCGGTTCCAGATGGTCGCGTTGTTGTCGCACTCCCGTTGGAGTGCTCCCGCGATCTCCACGGGCTGGACCTCGGACTTGAAGACCTTGGCGAAGGTGCCGTTGACCAGACCCTCGAGACGCTGCTCGAACTTCTTCAGGACTCCCATGGGGCACCTCCTCCGTCGTGACTTGCGTCCCGTGTCCTGCTGCCTGCGCTGCTTACCTGGTACTGCTTACTGATCGTATCCACGCGCCGGTGAATCGGCTGGTTCCCCCTGTCGGCCCCGTCCACGGGTGTCGACGCAGTCGTCCGCACCCGCTTCCGCACCTGCTTCCGTACCTGTTTTCTGCCCAGGATCGTAGAGGTGGCCGAGGACCAGTGTCCCGCACCCGACTGTGGACCTCGTCCTGCTCCAGGGGAGACGGTCGCCATAGGTACGAGGTTGATACGTGAACCGGTCGTGGCCGAGACGAACCGGGCCGGCGATGGATTCCCCGGTCACAGGTGCCCCCGAACAAGGGATGTGAACGCACCCTGCCCAGCGTGCTAATGTTCTGCATGTCGGAAGGCGACAGGCCGCACAGCCCAGAAGCCCGAAGACACACCCAATGCGCGGGTGGCGGAATAGGCAGACGCGCTGGATTCAGGTTCCAGTGCCCGCAAGGGCGTGGGGGTTCAACTCCCCCCTCGCGCACCGTCGAAGAGGCGGCTCGATCTCAGATCGGGCCGCCTCTTCTCGTATGTCCGGAAGTGATATCCGGACGTGATGGTTGTCTCGACCATTGCTGTGAGGAAGGTCTCAAGGTCGCGCGGGTGCGACGAGGCCCGGGTGGTGGTCGAGCGGGCGGTCGCGCGGGTGGTCGATCCAGTGCTCCGGCGGTCACGTTGTGTAGCGGACCGGGTGGGTGCGCGGTGTGCGCGCGGTGGGTGCGCGACGGTCGGGGCCGTGCGGCTGGGCGACCGTAAATGGCCGAAACATGGTGGTGTCACCGGCGGGAAGAGACCGTGCCGGTGTGCGGCGGGCTTGTGGAGGAACGCCCGACGTTCGGTCGCTGGTCGGTTGACCGGCAGGTCAGAGGGTGTTCCGGCGGGGTTCCGCGGCGGGCGCCGGCGCGGTGGGGCCCGGCGGAGGGGATCCGAACGCGAGTCCGTCAGGTAGGGCGGTGAACGCTTGCGCGGCCGACGGAGGGCTCATTACGGTCGATCGCGTTCCCAAGTTCGTAGAAGCTCGAAGTATCGCAGGGTGACGAGAGGGGCCCTGGGGGAGTAGGGGGAGTATGTCCGCGGTCCTCGTCGAGGCCGGGCCGGAGACGGAGGCCGTCTCCGGGGCCGGCGGTCGGTCGGATGCGGCGGGGGTGGCTCCGGTTCAGGTCTGTGGTGGTGTGGTGCCGGTTGGGGGCGCGGCTTCGGTCGTCGTTCCGGTCGCGGCGCCGCGTTCCGCGAAGGTGACGACGAAGTCCCTCAGCGACGCCATGTCCTCGGCCTCGCCGGTGGCCTCCTGGCAGAGCCGGCTGAGCTGCGGCATGGCCATGGGCCAGGCCCCCAGTCCGATCAGTGTCAGCAGCAGGCGTCCGCCGTCGTCCTGAGGGCGGCCGGTCGCCGAGGCCAGTGACTCGGCCGCGCCCGCGTACCAGGAAGCCCGCTCGGAGACGTCGTAGGTACCGACGAATCCCTCCTGCAGTCCTTCGAACATGAGCAGTCGCAGCAGGGTCGGGTCGTTGCGGTGGTAGTCGAAGATGCGGCCCACGTAGTCGCCGACTGACCCCTCGCCCGGGCGTACCTCCCGGACCAGTTCGGCCATCGCCTCGGCGATGACCGCCTTGAACAGCCCCTCCTTGCTCTGGAAGTGCCCGTAGATGCGCTCCTTGTTGACGCCTGCGCGCTCCGCGATGCGGTTCACCCGGGCTCCGGCGATGCCGTAGCTGCTGAACTCCACTCGCGCGGCGTCCAGGAGTCGGCGCTTGGTCTCCTCGGTGCTTCCTGCCATGTGAACACTCTATTGCCATACAACCGGTTGGTTGACTCGCGATCGATGCATATGCAAGGGTTTCACCAACCAACAGGTTGGATGGTTCGCCGCCTGTCCCCACCCCAGAAAGGCCCTCAGGGCGTGAAGATCGCTATTTCAGGTACGTACTCGGCCGGCAAGACGTCCACGGTCATGACGCTGTCCCGCTACACCGGCGTCCCGCGCACCCTGGCCCGCACGATCCGCGAGATCCTCCCCGAGGCGGTGCCCGGCAAGGCCCTGTCGCAGGTCACGCCGGCCGAGTTCCTCCAGCTGATGCTGCGCCGGCACACGGGACGCGCGGTGCAGGAGGCGCTGCTCGGCGAGCACTTCATCTCCGACGGCTCCTCGCTCCAGGAGTGGCTCTACGGCGCCGGGCGCGTCATCCACGGGATGAACCCCAACGCCACCGCGGAGAACGCGGGCGGGCTCGCCGCCGTGCAGGAGGCGGAGATGGAGTTCTTCGCCAAGGTGGTCGACCAGTACGCCATCGCGCTGAAGGCCCATGTGAAGAGCACCTACGACGCGTACGTGCACCTGGAGCACGAGCTGCCGATCGCCGCGGACGGCCACCGGCCGATGAACGAGGGCTTCCGGGCCACGATCGACAAGAAGCTGCTGGAGACGCTCGACGAGCTGGAGATCCCGTACCACATCGTCCGGGGCACGATGCCGGAGCGCCTGGAGCGGATCTGCGAGCTGTTCGACCTCACGCCCGTCATGAGCATGGACGAGGCGATCGAGCTGGCCCGCGCGGACTACGCGGCCCAGGACTTCCGCCTCGAGACCGAGCGGGTCGCCGCCCGAGCCGCCTGAACCGCCCTTTCACGGGCCGTACTTCGTCGTCGTCGTGTTCGGTTCGCCGGCCCGCACGGGGTCGGCGGCGGGCAAGGTCCACGTGTTCCCGGCCGCGCCGCCCTCGGCCGCACCGCCTGACCCCCCACTCGACTCCCTCCGCCACGAGGGCGGCCACGCCCCTCCCCTGGAGCCCCCCAGATGAAGAACTCAGCACTTCTCGTCCGCACCGCACTCGGACCGGCCATCGGCGGCACCCTCTTCTACGTCGCCGCCCACTACCTGCCGCCGACGCCCTACTGGGACGGCTTCCTGCGGGTGCTGCCCGCCGGCCTGCTGCTGCTGGCGATCCGCCCCGCCCTGCCCCGTGGCTCGTGGTGGTGGAAGTCGCTCGTGCTCGGCATGCTCAACATGGGCCTGTTCACCGTGTTCCTGCTGATCTCCGCGCAGCGGCTGCCCGGCGGTGTGGCGGCCACCCTGAACTCGACGTCGAGCCTGGTGGCCATCGCCGTGGCGTCGGTGGTCCTCAAGGAGAAGATCCGGCCGCACCACTACATCGCCTGTGTGGTCGGGGTGATCGGCGTCGCGCTGCTCGTGCTGCGCAGCTCGGCCTCGCTCGACGCGATCGGCATCCTGGCCGGCATCGGCAGCGCCACCAGCATGGGCGTCGGCAGCGTCCTGGCCCGCAAGTGGGGCCGTCCGGAGGGCGTGCACAGCCTCACCACGGCCGGCTGGACCCTGCTCGGCGCGGCCGTCTTCCTGCTGCCGCTGGCCTTCCTCTTCGAGGGCGCGCCGCCGAGCTTCAGCGGCGAGGAGCTGTTCGGTCTCGCCTGGGCCGCGTTCGTGGTCGGCGCGCTCGGCTTCGCCCTCTTCCTCTCCGGCGTCCAGCGGCTGCCGGTGTCGCAGTCCGCGCCGCTGCCCCTGATGAACCCGGTCACCGCGGCCATCCTCGGCTGGGTGGCGGTCGGCGAGCGGCTCACCCTGCCGCAGCTGCTCGGCGGAGTGCTGGTCTGCACCGCGATCATCCTGGTCGCGAACCCCAATCTGCTGGGCCGCTTCTTCACCAAGCCGGAGAAGCCGGCGGTCGCCGCGGCCGCCAGCGACGACCCCGAGACCGTCGGGTCGTCCTCCTAGCGCGCGGCACGGCCGCTTACGGACACGGAGAACGGGAGAAGGCATGGAGAACTACGACGTCGTCGTGGTCGGCGGTGGTCCGACCGGGCTGGTGACGGCCGGTCTGCTCGCGCGGGCCGGAGCATCGGTCCTGGTCGCCGAACGCCGGGTGCACCGCGGTGACCGGCCCAAGGCGGTCGTGCTGCACGCGCCGACCCTGGAACTGCTCGACGCGCTCGGCCTGCTGGACGATGTGCTGGCCCGCAGCATTCCGCTCGAACGGTTCACCTTCCGGGTGGCCGGGGCCGGGAAATTCACCGCCGAGATGACCGGAATGGACACCCGTCTGGACGGCTACCGGAATCTTCCGCAGCCCATTCTGGAAGGGCTTCTGGAGAAATACGCGCTGGAATACGGTGCCCATATCGAGCGAGGCGTCGGATATCTGTCCCACGAGGTGACGGATTCCGGGACATCCGTCCGTTTCGAGGGCCGCGACCCCGTCCGCTGCTCCTATCTGGTCGGCGCCGACGGCCCGCGCAGCGCCGTACGGGAGTCCCTGGGCGTCGCGATGACCGGCCGCAGTCTGACCACCAGCTATCTGCTGGTCGAGGGCGTTCCCCAGGAGCTGGTCGGCCGCACGGAGGTCGGCGTGCACGTCGGCGAGCACGGCATGGTCACGATGATGCCGATCCCCGGTGACCAGGTGCTCGTGGCCGGACCCGCGGTGTCCGGGCTGGCCCTGGAACGTGGCGCGGAGGTGCCGTGGAGCACGATCGCCGAGGCGATCGAGACGCTGGGCTTCGGCAGCCGGCTGAGGCTCGCGGAGGCGATCCGCACCAGCCACTACTCCGTGGATCTGCGGGTCGCCGACCGTCTGGTGACCGGCCGTATCGCCCTCGCCGGGGACGCCGCGCATCTGAACACCCCGGCCGGCGGCCAGGGCCTCAACCTCGGTATCGGAGACGCCGTCGCGCTTTCCTGGCGTATTCTCGCGGCCTTGAAGAACGACGATCCGGATCTTCTTCTGGGATATGATGCGGAACGTCGTGAATTCGCGGCCAAGGTGGGGCGTACGACATTCCTCGCCCCGCTGATCGAGCGGATCCGGACGGCCGACGACACGACCCGGCCGGCCCTTCAGAACGAGCTGAACGAACTGGCCCTGTGCTGGAGCCAGCTCTACCCGGGCGAGGAGAACTGGCGCGGCGCCCGCTACGAGTTGGGTGTCGGGGCGCGCGTTCCCTCCCGGATCAGGTCCGACGGGAAGCTCCTTCCGTTCCTCGAGCCCAGCGACCGTATCGACGGGGCGACGCTGCTGTGGTTCGACGGCACGGAACCCGAGGCCGTCGAGACCGGTTCCTCGCTCCCCCCGGTGCGGGACGTACGCCGGATCGCACCGCCCGCCGGTGACCGGGTCACCGTGCCGGAGGGCGCCCGCGGCATCCTCGTCCGCCCGGACCGGCGGGTGGCGCGGGTGCTGGGGGATCGGGCTTCCGCGCCCCTCTCCTGATTCACCTCTCCTGATCCACCCCTCCTGATCCATCCCTCTTGAGCAAGTCCCTTTTCGCTCCCCCCTGGAGGCATCTCGTCATGTCCAAGAAGCCCCGTATCGCCATCGCCTACTACTCCGGGTTCGGGCACACCGACCGGCTGGCCGAGGCCGTGAGGAACGGCGCCGTCGAGGCCGGTGCCGACGTCGAGCTGGTCCACGTCGACTCGATCACCGACGAGCAGTGGCAGTTGCTGGACGACGCGGACGCGATCGTGTTCGGTTCGCCGACCTACATGGGGTCTGCCGCGGGCAAGTTCCATGTGTTCGCGGAGTCGACGAGCAAGCGGTGGGCGTCGGCGGCGTGGAAGGACAAGCTCGGCGCCGGGTTCACCAACGCGGCCTGCAAGGCGGGTGACAAGCACTCGACGCTGGCGTACTTCGCGACGCTGGCCGCCCAGCACCAGATGAACTGGGTGAACCTCGGTCTGCACCCGGGCTGGCACACCAGCAGCGAGTCGGAGAACGACCTGAACCGGCTGGGCTACTTCAACGGTGCGGCCGCCTCCACCCCGGCGGACCTGCCGCCGGAGGGTGTCTCGAAGGCGGACATCGCCACCGCGGAGCACCTCGGTGAGCGCGTCGCCCGGCACACCGCCGTCGTCCTGGCCGGCCGCGCCACCCTCGGCCTCACCGCCTGACTCCCCCGCGTCCACCTCCCCCCATCGAAGCAAGAGAGTGGGAACCGCCTTGACCACAGCCGCCGCCCGCACCACCGACGAGACCGTCGACGCCTTCTTCGCCGCGTTCGGCGCGGGGGACTCCGAGGCCCTCCTCGGCCAGTTCGCCGACACCGTCGACTTCCACGTCTCCGGCGCCCCGAACGTGCCCTGGGCCGGCTCCCGTTCCACCAAGGACGAGATCGCCGCGTTCTTCGGGCTCTTCCCGCAGCTGCTCAGCGGCCCCGAGTCGTTCGAGATCACCACGCGGGTCACGCAGGGCGAGGACGCCGTCGTCATCGCGAACTGCGTCTTCGAGGTGACCGCCACCCGGAAGAAGTTCCACAACCGCTACGCGCTGCACTTCACCGTCGTCGACGGCCGGATCGCCCGCTACCACATGTACGAGGACAGCTACGCGATCCACGAGGCGTTCACCGCCTGATCCGGCCGTACCCGTTTTCCCCGTAAGCGAGAGAGAGAAGCACATGTCGTTCCCCGCCATGCCCAAGGCCGTCCACCAGTTCTACGCCGGTTCGCTGGCCGCCGACGCCGAGCTGTGGGGCGCGGGCTTCGCCGAGGACGCGCTGTTCTACGACCCGGTCGGCACCGAGCCGATCCGCGGCCGTGAGGCGATCCTCGCCAAGCTGCGCAAGGTGATCCCGCTGTTCGACCCGTTCATCGGCATCACCCCGATCGAGGCGTACACCACCGGCGGCGAGACCGCGGTGTCCTGGCGCGGTGCCGTGGTGACCACCGACGGCAACCCCGTCAACTGGTCCGGCATCTCGGTCTTCCGCCTCAACGAGGAGGGCCTGATCGCCGAGGCCCGTCTGTACTTCCACCACGGTGTCTTCTCCGTGCAGGCGCAGCTCGCCGGTCACTGAGCATTCCCGCCGTCCGCGCCGGCTTGTCCGGGCCGGCGCGGACGGCGGTCATCGAATCCGAAGGGGGAGGATTTTCACATGCAGGCCGACGGCCTCATACAAGGACTTCTGCTCGACAGCGTCGACGACGTCCTCGGGGATCGCCACGCGCGGTTCTTCGGGGAGGGCTTCAAGCGGGTGAGCTACTCGCTGGCCGATATCAGCATCACCGTCGTATCTGAGTCCACGACGTCCACGACGGGTGTGATGGGTGCGACCCGGGCGACGGGTCAGGTGCATGCCACCGCCGGGATTCACCTGCCCGACACCTGGTCGCGCAAGGGCGAGACCCTTCAGCGGCCGCACCTGTCGACCCTCGACGGGATGATTCTCGCCGCCCGGCTCACCGGGATGTACGTCGCGCACACGCGACGTCTCGGTGCCGACGCGCAGTTCCGTGTCCGCGGTCTGCGCATCAAGGCCGGCAACGCTCCCGACGAAGAGGGTCTCGAACGGTTCCGGGTGTCCGCCCGGCTCCGCTCGACCGTCGTCTCTCCTGATGCCCCCGGTCAGTCCATCACCACCATGGACTGCACGGTCGGCGCGATGAGTGTACAGGTCGAGGCCGAGCACCCCACGGGCGAAGAGCACCGCGCGGAGGGCCGCTACGCCGACTCCGGGGAACTCGAAGGCCCCTGGAACGCCGCGCCGTTCGGGGTCTCCCACCACGAGCGCGCCCAGTATCTGGAGGACGTGGTCGCGGACGTCTCCGAGGGCACGGCCGACGCCCGGCTCACCCTCGTCGACGGCCAGGACGTGCCGAAGGGTCAGGGACCCACGGCGATCGACCTGTTCGTCTGCGCGCTCCAGCTCGGGCAGGTGCTGCTGTACGAGCTGGACAACCTGAGCCGCGCCGAGTCCAACACGTTGTGGATGCGGCGGACGACGATCGAGGTCACCTCCCCGTCCGAGGGGTCCCGTTCCTACGGGTCCGGTTCCGGCGACCGCTTCCGGGTCGCGCTGGGGCGGAGCACCGCTCTGCCCACCGCCGAGGGCACCTGGCGCACCGCGCGGATCACCGCGTCCCTCGGGGACCTGCGGATGAGCTGCAACGTCGCCCATCTGCTGCCCTGAGCGCAGCCGCCGACCCTTCAGGAAGCGATCACCGTGGACAACACAGCCGTCGCGCTGGTCGGCCTGGGCAGCTATCTGCCGCCGCAGCGCATCACCAACGAGACCCTCTGCGAACGCCTCGACACCACCGACGAGTGGATCACCACCCGGACCGGCATCAAGAGCCGGCACTGGGCCGGCCCCGGTGTCGCCACCGGCGACCTGGCCGTCGAGGCCGGGCACCGCGCCCTCAAGTCGGCCGGTCTTGAGGCTGGGGCCGGCGCGGTCGACCTGGTCATTCTGGCCACCACCACACCCGACAACCCCTGCCCCGCGACCGCCCCCGACGTGGCCTCCCGACTGGGCCTCGGCCATGTCCCCGCCTACGACATCGCCGCGGTGTGCTCCGGGTTCCTCTACGCGCTCGCGGCCGCCTCGGCGCACATCCACGCGGGCCTGGCGCGAAGAGCCCTGGTCATCGGGGCCGAGACCTACTCGACCATCCTCAACCCCACCGACCGCACCACGAACGTCATCTTCGGCGACGGCGCCGGAGCGGTCGTGCTCTCCGCGGTGCCCGGTGGCGAAGGGGCCGGGGACCGCAACGGGCTGCTGCTCGACATGGACCTCGGGTCCGACGGCGCGGGCCGGAACCTGATCACGATCCCGGCGGGCGGTTCACGCCAGCGCGCCACCACGCCGGCCCCGGCGGCCGACGAGCACTACTTCACGATGCAGGGCAAGAAGGTCTTCACCCAGGCCGTCAACCGGATGACGGAGTCCTCGCAGACCGTGCTCGACCGGCTGGGCTGGAGTGCCGACCAGGTCGACTGGCTGGTGGGCCACCAGGCCAACGTACGGATCCTCAACGCCGTGGCCCGCGGGCTCGGCATCCCCGAGGAGCGCGCGGTCATCAACCTCGACAAGGTCGGCAACACCTCCGCGGCCTCCATTCCGCTGGCCCTCGCCGACGCGGCCGCCGACGGCTCGCTCAAGCCCGGCGCCCGGGTCCTGCTGACCGCCTTCGGCGGCGGCCTGACCTGGGGAGCCGTCGCGCTCACCTGGCCGGACATCGTCCCCGCCTGACCGGCCGTCATCCCTCATCAGCGACACCACGTACGGCACGTACGGCACGCACGGCACCCACGCCACGCACAGCACGTACACCGCGCACACCACCAACTCCCGCGCCCAGAAAGGCGACGATCCCTCATGACCACGTCCACGCTGCCCCTGGCCGACGTCCTGCTCGACATCCTGCGCACCGACTACGAGGTTCCGGAGAACATCGACGTCGACTCCGACTTCGAGGGCATGGAGTTCGACTCCCTGGTCCTCGTCGAGTTCGCGGTGGCCCTCTCGCGCCGCTTCGACGTCGACATCGAGGACCACGAACTCCAGGAGGCCGGCACCGTCGCCGGCACCGTGGAACTCCTCAAGTCCAAGGGCGTCCAGGGCTGAGTGGCCCTCCGCCGCCACGGTCCGATGCCGTCGTCCACGGTGCCGGGCCGGGGCGGCACCTTCCTCCCCAGGAGAGCCACGAGAGACAGGAGAGACCATGAGCCCCCGCCGCCTCGCCTTCTTCGACGTCGACGGAACCCTCACCACGGCCACCACGATCTTCCGCTTCCTGCGCTACTACCTTGCCGCGCAGGGCCACGGCCCCCATGTGTTCGAGCAGCGGCGCCAGGAACTGAAGGCCATGACCGCCGTGGGCGTGCCCCGTGAGGCGACGAACCGGGCCTACTTCACCAACTTCCGCGACGCCGACGCGGCGACCGTGACCCGGCTGGCCCGGGCCTGGTTCGAGGCGGAGCTGGTTTGGGGCGCTCTGCTCAACCGGAGCGCGGTCGACGCCCTGCGCGGCCATGTCGCCCGCGGTGAGACCGTCGTCCTGGTCTCGGGTTCCTTCCCCGCCGTGCTCTGGCCGCTCGCCGAGCACCTCGGGGTCACCGACATCTGGGCCACGCTGCCCGAGATCACCGACGGGCGGTACACCGGGCGGCTGTCGAGAGAGCCGATGATCGGCAGGGCCAAGGCCGACGCGGCCCGGCTGGCCGCCTCCGTCCACGGGGCGAGCCTCGCCGACTGCTTCGCGTACGGCGACCATCTGTCCGACCTGCCGATCCTCGAGGCGGTGGGCACGCCCGTCGTGGTGGCGGGGGACGCGCGGCTCGACGAACACGCGCGACGGCACCGGTGGACCGTCCTGCCCGGGGCTCCCGAGGCGCCGGAGCTCCCGCTGGGCGAGTGCGCGGAGTCAGCTCGGAGGTAGTGGTCGGATTTTTTGAGGGGAGGGTGCGGTTCAGGCGGTGGTCGCGCTGCCCAGCAGGCGCATGGTGTGGGCCGCCGAGGCCAGGGTCATGTGCCGGTGCCAGCCGCAGAAGGAGCGTCCGACGAAGTCCCGCGTCCCCGTCCGGCCGGCCCCGAGGCTCTGGTCGAGGGCCACCCGGCGGGTCAGTTTCGTCAGCCGCAGCAGCTCCGCCGGGGTCGCCTTCGCCAGGTCGGACACCCAGATCTGCGCCGGGGTCTCCTGGCCGGGATGCCATTCGCCGAGGAGCAGCAGCGGCCGGTGGGCGCCCAGCCGGTCGTCGGGCAGCCGGACCGGTACGGCTGCCACCCACGAGGTGTGGGCCGGGCCGGGGCTTCCCGGTTCCGTCCACTCGACCTCGCGACGGGCCGACCGCACCGATTCGAGGATGCTCGCGGCCGGTGCGGGAACCCCATGGAGCCCGGCCGGCGCGGGGTCGTCCACGACGAACCGGTCGGCCGCCGACGTCCGGGCCAGCACGGGCAGTCCCGCGGCGACGAAACGCCGGGCGGACCGCCAGTCGGTGTCTCCGCGCAGATCCATGAGCACCGGCCGGGGCGGGAGCCGCCAGTCGCGGGCCGCCTCCAGGACGGCGGCGGGGCCGCACTGCTCGATGGGCTCGTAGGTGAGGGCGGACGGGATCTCGGCGCGGCCGCGCAGCTCGTCGTCGTCCATCCAGTGCCGGGGCATGAACAGCCGCCAGTCGACCGGTGCGCTGAAGGCGGGGGAGGCGTACCACGCGGCGAAGGCCCGCTGGCCGCTGACGACCCGGCCCGCACGGGCATCGAAGAAACGATCCACCCCGACGGTGTGCTCGCCGACCTTGGGAATGGTCACGGCGTGCAGGACCCAGGCCTGCGGCGGGCGCAGCCGGTCGAGGAAGGCGGCGTGCGCGGCCCGCATCGGGGCCCAGTCCCAGGTCGAACCGCTGATGAAGTGGTGCAACCGCTGTTCCTCGTCCGGCAGGCCGAGCGAGAGGGCGATGTTGCGGACGGACTTACGGCCGTCGGCCAGGAGCAGACCGCGCAGATAGTGCTCGCCGCGCACCCGTTGATCCCGTCTGCTGAGCGAGGAGAAGAGCGTCTCCAGCAGCTCCTCACGGTTCCTGCGCACCTCGTCACGGCGCTGCTGCGCGCCCGGGACGCGTCCCGGGTCACGGCGGGCGGCGGTGTGCCGTACGCCTGCGGGCGTCGGGTGGACCACGGTGTGCATGACAGTTCCCCCTTTGATGCCTGTCCCAGTCGGGACCGGCTCCCTGAAAAATATAGAGCACTCGTTTTGTTTTGGCATCCGGGATCGGATCCGGGATCGGATCAGGCGTCAGATCAGGGATCGCATCCGGGGCCGGGTACGGGATACGGGATGCGGAGGCCAAGACCCCGTGGGCGACGGAGGGTTACGCGCCCCGGCGCGTGATGCCCCGCTGGATCAGCGCCCACAGACGGGTGACCTCGAGGTCCGGGTCGGGGCGGTGCTCCGGGCGACGGGTGCGCGGGTAGGCCTCGGCGGCCGTCATCAGGTAGTCCGCCAGGACCGTGACCAGGCCGGGTTCCACCTCGGGGTCGAGTTCGCCGCGGGTGTCGGCCTGCTCGACGAGCGCCGTGAGCCTCGGGGTCCACGCGTCGTGCCAGTGCGCGGCGATGTCCGGCCGTTCCCGGGCCAGCAGGGCGCTCGCCCGTACGACGACGTCGTCCCGCAGCAGCACAGTGAGGGCGCGCAGCAGTGTTCCCACGGCGTGCAGGGGGGAGTCGTGCTCCCGGGACACCGCGTCGGCGACGGCGCGCGCGGTCGCGGAGCCGGCCTCGACGACCGCCTCGGCCAGCCCGGTCTTGTCACGGAAGTGGAAGACCAGGGCCCCGACGGAGACGTCGCTCGACCGGCAGATGGCGGCGAGGCTGGCTCCCCGATAGCCCTGGGCGTCCATGCACTCGGCGGCCCCACGGATGATGGCCTCGCGGGTACGCGCCGCCCTGACCTGCACCGTCGCACTCCTTCCCTGGGTCCGTCTGGAAGGTATACGAGCGCGCGGCAGGATTCAAAGCGATCGTTCTTTATTTTTTCGCCGCGAGGGGGTTGACCGGGCGGGACGCGCGGAGCGAACCGGTCGTCCCGTCGCCCCCTCGCGGCGGTTGATCGGTGGGTGACGGTCGTGATCAGTGCGTGGCGGTCGCCCCGCCGTCCACCGGCACGGCCGCTCCGGTGATGAACGACGCCCGGTCGCTGCACAGCCAGGCGGCGGCCCTCGCCACCTCCACCGGGTCGGCCATCCGCCGCTGGATCGAGGCGGCGGCGAAGGTCTCCTCCAGCTCCGGGGCCTGTTGGAGGACCCGGGTCATCATCTCGGTGCGGGTGGCGCCCACGACCAGGGCGTTGACGCGGATGCCCTGAGCGCCGTAGTCCGCGGCGGCCGCCTTGGTCAGGCCGATGACCGCGTGCTTGGCGGCCACGTACGCCGCTGAGGCCCCCGTGGCCGCGGTGCCCGCGACGCTGGAGGTGTTGACCACGGCTCCGCCGCGACCGGAGGCGAGCATCACGGGTATCTGGTGGCGCAGGCAGTTCCACACGCCACGCACGTTGACGTCCAGCGTCCGCTCGTACGTCTCGTCGTCGATCTCGTGGAGCGGTCGGCCCGCGGTGGCGTAACCGGCGTTGTTGAAGGCCGCGTCGAGGTGGCCGAAGGTCTCGACCGCGCCGTCGACCGCGCGGGCCACGTCCTTCGCCTCGGCCACGTCGCCGGGTACGGCCAGGGCCCGGCCGCCCGCGGCGCGGATCTCCTCGGCGAGCGCTTCGAGCGGCTCGGCGCGCCGGGCCATGAGGACGACCGCTGCTCCCTCGGCGGCGAAGTGCCGGGCGGCGGCGGCCCCGATGCCGCTGGAGGCGCCGGTGATCATCGCGACTCTGCCGTTCAGCACGGTCGCTTCTCCGACTCTGCCGTTCGGCACGGTCACTCCTCCCACGTCGTGCCGGCCGCGGCAAGCGCGTCGACGCGCCGCAGCAACTCCTCGTCGATCTGGTCGAGGCGCTCCACGAGGTGGCGCACCCCGGCCTCCCGCATCAGCTGGCGCTGGAACCCGTGTTCGAAGGAGCTGGGCAGGCCGATGAACGGGGTGCCCAGGGCGCGCGCGGCCTCGGCGACGCGGGCCACGTCGTCGACGAAGACGGCCTCGTCGTGCTTCAGGCCGAAGACCTCCGTGGTGATCTCGTGGAGGCCGGGCCGGATGTCGTTGGTGCAGACATATCCGGGGCCGTCGAAGAGATCGGCGTGGGCCCCGAGGAAGCGGTCGAAGTGGTCCTTCGGCAGTCCGCCGTAGCAGACCGTGTGGAGGCCGAGCCGGCGCAGGAGCCGCAGCAGTTCGACCGCGCCGTCGGTCACCACGACGGGGTGGTGCGCGACATGGCGGTCGCGTTCCTCGAAGTAGGCGGCCAGGGCCTCCTCGCCGGTGAGACCGCCGCCGACCGCCTCGGCCATGCGCTGTCCCGCGATGTGCTGGGGCTGCGAGAAGACGGCGCGTTCCGTTTCGGCGGTGTACTCGCCGCCCCTGCTGACGACGAAGCGGTGGATGACCGGGCTGAACGTGTCGTTCAGCAGCACCCCGTCGATGTTGAGCGCGGCGAGCCGCAGCTTGGTGAATTCCCCCATGTTCCCTCCCGAGAGCGGTGCTTGACGTACGGGCCTCCCGAACGGCCGTGCGCACCCGTCGGTGCGCTCGGCGTTGCCCGTGCGTCGTTGCCCTGGGCAGGCGTAGGCGGCAGTCGTCGGCGGCCGTCGTCGACGCCGCCGGTTTTTGCAGGAGTCGTCGACTCCTCCGCTTCCGGCAGTCGTCGGCTCCGCCGGTTCCGGCAGTCGTCGGCTCCGCCGGTTCCGCTGGTCGCCGGGCCGCCGGAGTGCGCGGCCGACGCGCGGGGGCCGGTCAAGCAGTCGAACTTGCTTCCGGAAGGGTGCCATAGACGGCCGCTCGCCCGCGCTCGGGATCGATCGCGATCCTGATCGCGATCGCGGGGACGGCGATGCCGGGGAGCAGCAGCTTCCACATGCGTACGGCGCGTTGCGGAAGGTCCGCGCGGCCGGTGGCGGCGGAGGCGAAGAGCTGCATGCCGGTACAGGTCTCGACGACGAGTTCGGCCAGTTCCTTCGGGTCCACCCCGGCCTGGAGCTCGCCCCGTTCCTCGGCCGCGACCAGGCACTCCTCCATGATGGTCGCCCACTCCTCGTACGGCTTCGCGGCGTCCTCCATGCCGAACGCGCTCTGTTCCGTGGTCAGGCGTACGCCGGCCCGCAGCAGGGTGCTGGTCTGGAGCTGGTGCGACCAGATCATGGTGATGTCGACCAGCCGCTGGAGCCCTTCGGAGGTCAGCAGCGGGACGATCGTGTCGGACTGGGCCTGCATGACGGCGCGGGCCAGGCTCTCCTTGGAGCCGAAGTGGAAGTAGAGGGCGCCGGCGGTGGTGCCGGAGCGCTCCAGGATGCGGTTGATGCTCGCCCCGGCGTAGCCCAGTTCGTCGAAGACGGCCGCCGCGGCATGCAGGATCGCCTCGCGGGTTTCCACGGCCCGTTGCTGCTTCAGCTGTCTCATTGCGCCTCCAAAAACAGAACGATCGCTATATTCTCCGGGTATGGGTGTTGTGTCCAGAGTCTTCCCGGATGTCCTTGAGAAATGTGAGGTCATGCGCGCGCCCGGTGGAATCCCGACGGCGCCGCCTTGGCAGTGTATTGGCTATCTCTTTGCCGGACCATGGTCATGCAGAACCGAGCGCTCTTTATGTTTGGTGTGTCCTCGGCCTCCGTGTGCGGCCGGGGTTGGTCACCTAGGGGGGAAGGTTCGCGTGTCCAGTACCGCTCAGCTCACGCCGGACGTCACGGCCGGTATTCCGGTCACGGGCGAATACGTGCACAAGGTGGATGTGTCGGAGGTCCTCCTCGCGGAGGCGCGGGCCATGGGGGCCGACACCTACCGGATCAGGGCCGACTGGCCGCGGAGCCACGGTTTCTACACCTCCCGTCATGGCCTGCACGACCCTCTCCTGCTTGCTGAAACGGTCCGGCAGACGGTGCCCCTGCTCAGCCACGCCGGCTATGGCGCGCCGTTCGGCCACCGCCAGTCATGGAGCAGTCTGAACTATGCCCTCACGCCCGCCGCGCTGGCGGTCGGCGAGGGCGACACCGAGATCGAGCTGCACGTCGCCTGCCAGGACGTCGTACGCCGGGCCGGCCGGCTGGCCTCGATGAACCTCCAGGTCGACATCCTGCGGGACGGCATACGCGTCGGCACCGCCCGCACCCGTTTCGCCAACCAGGCTCCGGCCCTCTACGAGCGCGTCCGTGGGTCCTACGCCGACCTGGCCCGGGCCACCTCCCGCGCGCTCCCCCCGGCCCCGCCGGTGGAGCCCGCGCGCGTGGGGCGTGAGAACTCCGCCGATGTCGTCCTCGCCGCCTCCGACGTGCCGGGGCGCAGCCGGCTGCGGGTCGACCTGGGGCACCCGGTCCTCTTCGACCACCCGGTGGACCATGTGCCGGGCATGCTCCTGCTGGAGGCCGCTCGCCAGGCCGCACAGGCCGTGGCCCACCCCCGGCCCGTCGTGGCTGTCGGCATGGACACCCTCTTCACCCGCTACTGCGAACTCGACGTGCCCTGCTGGATCCACGCGGGCCTGCTGGACTCACCCGACCGCAGTACGACGCGGGCGGTGGTGTCGCTGGTGCAGAACGATCTGTGCGTGTTCTCCAGTGTCATCACTTTGATGGAGATACCGGGGGCTTGAGGGCCTGCCCTGGCGGGGCTTGTTTCACGTGAAACGGCCCTCGTCCCGTGCGTGGCGGGTCGCGCCGTGAGCCGATAGGGGGGTGGAGTTGTCCACAGATCGGGAGATGTCCACAGGGACTGACGTGTTTCGGTCGTCGGGGGGTACGGTCTGCTCGACTTGATCGACGTACATGTGCGGGGGAGGCGGTCGCCGTGACCGGGTTCGGCGTGGAAGAGACGCGTGGGGCGCGCAGGCTTCCCAAGGTGAGCGGGTTCGCGGAGTGGCCCCTGGCGGGGTCACCCAAGGAGGAGGGCAAGGCCCTGCGCGAGGGCGTGCCGAGGTCGTCGCACGCCGAACTCGACCTGGACTCCGCCCGTCCGGACGCGGTGGCGGCGGTCGAGGAGTCCAGCCGTGGCCGGCTCCCTGAGCTGGCGCCGATAAGGGTGGGCCGGATGGCGGCCACGCCGTTCGCGTTCCTGCGCGGCGCGGCGGGCCTGATGGCGTACGACCTGGCCCGCACCCCCATGACCCGGGTCCGCGCCCAGATCTGTGGTGACGCGCACGCGGCCAACTTCGGCCTGTACGGCGATGCCCGTGGCGGCCTGGTCATCGATCTGAACGACTTCGACGAGACCGTCGAAGGGCCCTGGGAGTGGGACCTCAAGCGGCTCGCCGCGTCGCTGGTGCTCGCGGGCCGGGTGGCCGGCGCCGACGAGGACACGTGTCGCAAGGCGGCTCTCGGCGCGGCCGGTTCCTACCGGCGCACGATGCGGCTGCTGGCCAAGCTCCCGGTCCTCGACGCGTGGAACGCGATCGCCGACGAGGAACTGGTCTCCCACACCGACGCCCATGACCTGGTGGGCACTTTGCAGCGGGTCTCGGAGAAGGCGCGGGCCAACACGAGCGGGCGGTTCGCGGCGAAGTCGACGGAGCTGACCGAGGGCGGTGGCCGTCGCTTCGTCGACGCGCCGCCGGTGCTGCGCCGGGTGTCCGACGAGGAGGCGGCGGCCGTGGCCGGGTCCCTGGAGGAGTACCTGGCCACGCTCTCCGAGGACCGCCACCCCCTGCTGGCCCGCCACGCGGTGCACGACGTCGCCTTCCGTATCGTCGGCACAGGCAGCGTGGGGACGCGCTCCTACGTCGTGCTGCTGCTGGACCACCGGGGCGAATCGCTGGTGCTCCAGGTGAAGGAGGCCCGCGCGTCGGCCCTGGTCCCGCATCTGGCGACGGCCGGCTTCGAGGCGCCGGAGGCCGGCCACGAGGGGCGCCGGGTGGTGCTGGGCCAGAAGCGGATGCAGGTGGTCAGCGACATCCTGCTGGGCTGGACGACGGTCGCCGGACTCCCCTTCCAGGTACGCCAGTTCCGCAACCGCAAGGGCAGCGTAGACCCGGCCGCGCTCGCCCCCGACCAGGTCGACGACTACGGCCGGATGACCGGTGCGCTCCTGGCCCGGGCCCACTCCCACAGTGCCGACCCGCGTCTGATCTCCGGTTACTGCGGCAAGAACGACGAACTCGACGAGGCGATCGCCACGTTCGCGGTGGCCTACGCCGACCGCACGGAGGCGGACCACGCGGACCTGGTGAAGGCGGTACGGGCGGGGCGGATCGCGGCGGACACGGGGGTGTGAGGGAGGTGGACACCCAGTGAGGTACGTCGATCTCGACGCGGTGGTGGGGGATGTGACCGGGGTCCTGGACCCCGGGCCCTACCTGGAACGGCTGCCCGCGCTGGCGGAGCGGCTGCCACCGGGGGCCCGCGCCTTCGCCACCGATCCCGGCCACTACGCGTTCTCCGGCAAGCGGTGTGTGAAGGACCTCAGACCGGGCGAGGTCCGCCGCGCCGGGGGCGACGACATCGAGATCCGCTTCGGCCACAGCTGCTGGAAGCACGACGCGGACCTGATCGTCCGGTACCGCGGCGTCGCCCGTTTCCAGGCCGATGTCCTCGACGTCTGCGCCCTCGACGACCTCGGTGACGTCGTCCTCGACGAGATCCTGCCGCACCCCCGGGGCTGCACCCACGAAATAGCCTGCCGTCCGGGCACCCTCGTCGTGGTCTGCCAGGACCTGGAGGCGGAGTGGGTACCGGCGGACTGTCCGCAGGCGCGGGGATGAGCGTGGACCGTCCGGCGGCGCGGGGACGAGCGCTGACTGTCGGCAGGGTGCGGGGATGAGCGAGGCCGGCGGCCGAGAAAATGCCTTCGGCCGGCGGAGCGCCGGGTGACAGCATGCGGGCATGCCCTTCCCGCACCCCGACGGTGACTACGCCATCACCACGATGTACTCCGTGCCCGATGACGCCTGGTACCTGGAACTGGACCTCGTCGGCGGCCAACGGAACCTCATGACCGCGATCGTCCCCGACGAGGACCCGGCGCGGGAGCCGACGGTGTCCTTCAACCCTCACGCGCCGCACGTGGACGTCCCGTACGCGGTCATGCGCTGGTTCATGGACCAGGTCGACGAGGAGATCCGTACGTCCCGCGCCTGGATGCGGCTGCGGCCCGAGCTGGTCGAGGTCATTCACCCGTTGCGCCAGGAGTATCTGGGGGTCATCGACGACGACGAGTTCTCCCGCGTCCTGGTGGAGGTGCGCGCCGTGGTGCCCGAGGCGGACCTCCCCGCCGTACTCGAGGCCGCCTTCGGGCGCAGGCCCGACGGAACCACCCTGGACGGCTGACGTGGGTGATCGGCGGAGCCGGCCCGCCGGGCCGTGGCCTACGCTGGTCGGGTGACGACCCCCGAAGCTGAGCAGTCGCGGCCCGAGGAGCGGCTGGAGCAGGCCGTGCGGGCCGCCGAGCAGGCGTTGATCGAGTTCGAGATCGCGGTGGAGACCTTCCGCGTCGAGGTCGAGAACTTCTCGCGGCTCCACCATCAGAAACTCGGTCCGATGTATGCCCGGCTCGATGAGCTGGACGCGCAGATAGCCGAGGCCCGGGCCGCCCGCACCGGTGACCCGGAGGATCTGCGCAAGGCGGAGGAGGCGCGGGGCCGGGTGATGCCGATGCCCGGGGTCGAGGAGCTGTTCCACGGCTGGATGGACGGGAACGGCCTGTTTCCCGAGGCCGCGGCGATGCTCACGGACCAGTCGGTCCGGCCCCCGGAGCGGGTGCGGCCCAGCGAGGAGGTCCGCAAGCTCTACCGCGAGCTGGCCCGCAAGGCCCACCCCGACCTGGCGCAGGAGGACGACGAGCGGACGCGCCGCGAGGAGTTCATCACCCGCGTCAACGCCGCCTACGCCCGCGGCGACGAAGCCCTGCTGCGGGAGCTGGCGCAGGAGTGGGCGGCCGGCCCGGCTCCCGCCGAGCGGCGCCCGACGCCCAGCGAGGAGCTGTACGCCCGCCTCGAGTGGCTCGCCGAGCGCAAGGAACTGCTCACGATGATCGCCCGCGATCTGGAGCAGAGCGCCATCGGCTCCATGCTGCGGATGGCCCCGGACGACCCGGACCACCTGCTGAACGAGATCGCCGAGAAGCTTCTGGCCGAGGTCGCCGAGAAGGAAGGGGAGCTGGCCCAGCTCGTCGGGTGATCGGCCGGTACCGCGGTACCCCGGTACCCGGCACCGCAGTGGCACCGGTGTCCCGGTCTCCGCTGTCCGTCCGGCCCGGTCGGGTAGCGTCGGGGGTATGAGTTTCGGAGCTGGTGTGCCCACGGTCGAGGTCGGCGACCTCAAGGACGACGACTTCCTGCTGGACGTGCGCGAGGACGACGAGTGGCAGGCGGGCCACGCCGAGGGGGCCCTGCACATCCCCATCAGCGAGTTCGTCGCCCGCTACGGCGAGCTGACGGAGGCCGCCCCGCAGGACGGGCGGGTCCACGTCATCTGCCGTTCCGGCGGGCGCTCGGCCCAGGTCACGATGTATCTGGTCCAGCAGGGCATCGACGCGGTGAACGTCGACGGCGGTATGCAGGTCTGGCAGGCGGTGGGCCGTCCGGTCGTGCGGAACGACGGACAGCCCGGCGCCGTCCTGTAGCCCTGTCATCAAGAAGCCGCCGAGGCCCGAGGCCCGTGGACCCGTAGCTTTGGGGTCAGCCGAGCGGATGAGCGGCCAGCAGGTCGCCCAGTGCCTCCTCGTGCGCCGCGGCCGGCCCGAGCGACAGCTCCAGGTGCTTGGCCCAGGCGTGGTACCGGTGCAGCGGATAGTCGACGTCGGCGCCGAAGCCGCCGTGCAGATGCTGTGCGGTCTGCACGACCCGCCGTACGCCCTCGGAGGCCCAGATCTTGGCCACGGCGACGTCTCCGGAGACGGGCAGCGCGCCCGGCGCCCCGGAGGCGATCCGCCAGGCGGCCTGCCACAGGGTGACCTCCATGGCCCGCAGGTCGACATAGCGGTCGGCGGCCTGGACGGCGACCGCCTGGAAACTGGCGATCGGGTGCCCGAACTGCTCCCGCTTCCCGGTGTACTCGCTGGTCATGTCCAGTACGCGCTCGCCCAGGCCCAGCGCCAGCGCGCACGTGCCCGTGGTGAGCAGCGCCCGCAGCCACTCCCAGGCGCCGTCGGCGGTGATCACGTCCCGGGCGGCGATCCGCGCCGACTCCAGCCGCAGCTCGCCCAGCCGCTCGCCGGTGGTGCAGATCTGCTCGGCCGTCGTGGTCCCCGCGTGTCCGCGGGCCACCACGGCGAGGACGCTCCGGTCGTCGCCGGTGCGTGCCGGTACGACGAGGAAGTCGGCCTCGTACGCCCACGGCACCGCCGTCTGCACCCCGTCCAGCACCCAGTCGTCGCCGTCCCGCCGGGCGGTCACGGCGAGTTCGGCCGCGTCGTGCCCGGTGCGGCCGTGGGCGGCGACGGTCAGCACGACCTCGCCCCGCCCGGCGCGTGCGAGCAGCGCGGACCTCAGCTCCGGTCCGCCGTGGGCCTGTACGGCGGCAGCGGCGGCGCTGCTCTCCAGCAGCGGGACCCGCGCCAGTACCCTGCCCGCCTCGCGCAGCACCAGGCAGAGCGCGACGGCGTCCAGGCCGGCCCCGCCGTACTCCTCGTCGAGGAGCAGGCTCAGCAGGTCCGCGTCGGCGAGCCTGGCCCACAGCGTCCGGTCGAGGTCGTCGGCGACGGGGCGGCCCTGGGTGAGCGCGGGGCTGGGCACGCCGTCGGGCGCGACCCCGGCGAGCACCCCGCGCGCCGCCTCGGCCGCCGCCTGCTGCTCCTCGCTGAAGGTGAAGTCCACGGCCTGTCCTTCCGACGGGTCAGCTGATCTGACGGGTCGTCAAGATAGAACAGGTTCTAGAAGAAGGGAACGGTCCGGCTCCGCCCGCTCCCGCCCGCGCCACTCCCGACCGATCGTTCGGTCCTGACGGCTCCCCGGCGGGACGGCCGTCGTATGGTGTCAACCGCTGTGGACAACCTCACGGCCCCGGTACGGACGGGCACCACGGGGGAGGCTGCGCCGAACGGGTGAGGGTGGGTACCGTTCGCGATTGCGCGACGCGGCCGGAACGAACGCGCGACGCAGCGGAAGACGACCGGAATCGGGGAACGGGGCGGAATGGACGCGTACGACTCGGGCTCGGACGCCCCACGGGGGCCGGAGGCGGCACGGGACGCGCAGGCACGGGACGCGCAGGCGCCGGACGCGCCCGAGGCGGACCGCCGGCCCGCCTTCCCCCTCGTGCTCCCCGTCTCCCCCGAACCCCGCACCGGCGTGGCCGCGCTCTCCCCCCGCTACCAGGTCGGCGCCGCCCTGGCCCTCGCCGTCGTCGCGATCGCCGTCTGTGTCCACCTGGGGATGGTGTTCCTGCACGTCGCGCCGTCGAACACGGTCACCAAGACACACGGCAAGGCGATCGACGACTGGATCTACCCGGAGTTCGAACAGAACTGGAAGCTGTTCGCTCCCAACCCGCTCCAGCAGAACATCGCCGTCCAGGTCCGCGCCCAGATCCGCACCCCGGACGGCAGCTCGCGCACCACCGGCTGGTACGACCTGTCCGCGCAGGACGGCCGGGACATCGACGGCAACCTGGTGCCGAGCCACACCCAGCAGAACGAGCTGCGCCGCGCCTGGGACTTCTTCACCGCCAGTCATGGCTCCGACAACCGGCCGGTCGGTCTGCGCGGCACGCTCTCCGAGACCTATCTGCGCCGGATCGTGGTGCTGCGGCTGGAGCGCGGCGGCGCGACCGGCGCGGACGGTGTCGTCGAGCGGGTCCAGGTCCGCTCCAGCACCACCAGCGTGGAGCCGCCGGACTGGAGCACCGAGAAGGTGTCGACGCAGCCCGTGCACCGCGTGCTGCCCTGGTGGCCGGTGCTGCCCGGCGAGGCCGAGGGAGACGTGAAGTGAACCGGTTCACCCTGGCGGTGTCGGCCGCCATCGCCCGTGTCACCGAGTCGGCGCTCGGCCCCTACCAGAGCGCCATGATCCGCATCGGCTTCAGCGCGACCTGGCTGCTGTTCCTGCTGCGCGAGGTCACCCACCGCAGCGAGCTGTACGGCCCCGACAGCCCGTGGGGCTGGGAGCTGGCCCGGCAGCTGATCGACACGAACGGGGCGTTCTCGCTGCTGCTGTGGTCGGACGGCCGGGTCTGGTTCGAGGCCGTGTACGCGCTCGCGCTGCTGTCGAGCGCGGCGCTGCTGGTGGGCTGGCGCACCCGCACCATGTCGGTGCTGTTCATGGTCGGCATGCTGTCGCTCCAGAACCGCAGCGTCTTCATGGGCGACGGCGGCGACAACGTCATGCACCTGATGGCGATCTACCTCGTGTTCACGCGCTGCGGGCGGGTGTGGTCGCTGGACGCCCGGCGGGAGCGCCGCGCGGTGGAGGCACGCGCGCGTGGGGAGCGGGTCACCGACCGCGTGGGGCCCGCCCTGTGGGGCGTCCTGGGGGCCGCGCTGGCCGCGCTGACCGCGACGGGCGGCTTCCACAGCGCCTGGACCGTGCCCGCGCTGCTGTGGGCGGTGTGGGCCGTGCTCGGCCTGTGGTGGGTCGTCGGGCGCCGCGCGCGCTCGGCGGAGCCGCGGATCCTGCTGGACGTGATCGGCAACATCCTGCACAACGGCGCCCTGGTCGTGATCATGGCCGAGGCCTGCCTCATCTACGCGACGGCCGGCTGGTACAAGGTCCAGGGCTCGCGCTGGCAGGACGGCACCGCCGTCTACTACCCCCTGCAACTGGACTACTTCTCGCCCTGGCCGGCCCTCGGTGACCTGCTGACCAGCAGCGGCACGATGGTGATGCTCGTGACCTACGGGACCGTGATCGTGCAGGTCGCCTTCCCGTTCACGCTGTTCAACCGGCGGGTGAAGAACGTCCTGCTGGCGGTGATGATGCTGGAGCACGCGGCGATCGCCCTGATCCTCGGGCTGCCGTTCTTCTCCCTCGCGATGATCGCGACGGACGCGGTGTTCCTGCCGACGTCGTTCCTGAAGCGGCTGGGCGGATGGGCGGCACGCGCGCGTGTGCTGCTGTTCGCGAAGGAGGGCCGGGCCGCCGCCGTACCGGAGCCGCGCGCCCCGGAGAACCCCCACCCCACCCACGTAGGCTTCGAGGCATGACGACCGACCCCGCGCCCACCGGGCCGGCCGCCGATCCCGATCCGCTCGGCCGGTGGCGCCGTCTGGTGGGTGCCGCCGTGCTGCTCGACGGCTTCCACGCCCTCAAGCACGCCGTGCGCTTCGGCGCCGAGATCCCGGTGGCGGTCACCGCCGACCGGCGGGCGGCCCTCGCCCTCGCCGACGAGCTGGCCCCCGACGTACGCCCCCGGCTGGACGCACTGCTCACGGAGGTCCCGGAGGCGGTCTACGTGTCCCTGGTGCCGCGCCCGCACCCCACCGCGGTCGCCGCCCTCGCGGTACGTCCCGCCCGCGCGGCGCACCTGGAGCGGCTGGCCCGCGTCCCGCGCACCGCGCCGGTCGTGGTCCTGGACAACCCGCGCAACCTCGGCAACGCGGGCGCGGTGATCCGGCTGGCGGCCGGTTTCGGGGCGACCGGGGTGGTCACCACCGGCACCCTCGACCCCTGGCACCCGACCGTCGTGCGCGCCGGGGCGGGGCTGCACTTCGCGACCGCCGTGGAGCGGCTGGCCGTCGACGAGCTGCCGCCCGGGCCGGTGTTCGCCCTCGACCCGGAGGGCGACGACATCCGGGGCGTGAAGCTCCCGGACGACGCCCTGCTCGCCTTCGGCTCGGAACGCAGCGGGCTCTCCGCGGACCTGCGCGCGCGGGCCGACCAGCTGCTGTCCCTGCCGATGCGCCCCCAGGTCTCCAGCTACAACCTCGCGACCAGTGTGGCCATGACGCTGTACCACTGGAGCGCGACCGGGGGCGCACCCGCGTAGTGGCTACGCCTCGCGGCGCACCTCGACCACCCGGAAGCGGTTGGCGACGAACGCGCCGTCGGTGAGGGCCGCGTTGGCCGCCGGGTTGCCGCCGGAGCCGTGGAAGTCGGAGAAGGCGGCCGTCTGGTTGACGTACACCCCGCCGGTGAGGTTGAGGGACAGCTGGGCGGCCTCCTCCAGGCAGACCTCCTCGATGGCCCGCTCGACCTCCTCGTCGGTCGTGTACGCGCCGACCGTCATCGCGCCCTTCTCGCGGACCGTGCGCCGCAGCAGGGCGAGGGCGTCGGCCGGCGAGTCGACGGCGACGGCGAAGGAGACCGGGCCGAAGCACTCGCTCATGTAGGCGGCCTCGTCGCCGTCCCCCTCCCAGTACTTGCGGGCCCCGTCGAGCTTCACGATCACCGGTGTGCGCACGACCGCCTCCGGGAACTCGGGGTTGGCCACCTCGCGGGAGGCGAGGGCGACCTCGCCGAGGCCCGCCGCGGCCTCCAGCCGGGCCTTGACGTCCGGGTTGACGATCGCGCCGAGCAGGGCGTTCGCACGCGCGTCGTCACCGAGCAGGCCGTCCACCGCGCGGGCGAGGTCGGCGACCACCTCGTCGTAGCTCTTCGGGCCGTCGTCGGTGCGGATGCCGTCGCGGGGGATCAGCAGGTTCTGCGGGGTGGTGCACATCTGGCCGCTGTAGAGGGACAGCGAGAACGCCAGGTTGGCGAGCATCCCCTTGTAGTCCGGGGTGGACTCGACGATCACCGTGTTGACGCCGGCCTTCTCGGTGTAGACCTGCGCCTGGCGGGCGTTGGCCTCCAGCCAGTCGCCGAAGGCGGTCGAACCGGTGTAGTCGACGATCCGGATCTCGGGGCGGGTCGCCAGGGTCTTGGCGATGCCCTCGTCGGGGCGCTCGGCGGCCAGCGCCACCAGGTTCGGGTCGAAGCCGGCCGCGGCCAGCACCTCGCGCGCGACCTGCACGGTCAGCGCGAGCGGCAGCACCGCGCGCGGGTGGGGCTTGACCAGGACCGCGTTGCCGGTGGCCAGGGAGGCGAACAGGCCCGGGTAGCCGTTCCACGTCGGGAAGGTGTTGCAGCCGACGAGCAGGGAGATCCCGCGCGGAACGGCCGTGAAGCTCTTGGTGAGGGCGAGCGGGTCGCGCTTGCCCTGGGGCTTGGTCCACTCCGCCGTGTCGGGGGTGCGGACCTGCTCCACGTACGCGTACGCCACCGCCTCCAGGCCGCGGTCCTGCGCGTGCGGGCCGCCGGCCTGGAACGCCATCATGAACGCCTGGCCGGAGGTGTGCATGACCGCGTGCGCGAACTCGTGCGTGCGGTCGCTGATCCGCTTGAGGATCTCCAGGCAGACCACCGCGCGGATCTCCGCGCCCGCGTCCCGCCAGGCCCGCTGTCCGGCCGTCATGGCGGGCAGCAGCGTGTCGATGTCCGCGTGCGGGTACGTCACGCCGAGGGGCACGCCGTACGGCGAGACCTCGCCGCCGACCCAGTCGTCCGTGCCGGGCTGGCCGAGGTCGAGGCGGGTGTTCAGAACGGCGTCGAAGGCGGCCTTGCCGGCCGCCGCGTCCAGGCTGCCGTTCTCCCCGTACGCCTTCGGGTGTTCGGGGTGGGGGGACCAGTACGCGCGTGTGCGGATCGCTTCCAGGGCCTGGTCGAGGGTGGGCCGGTGCTGGGCGATCAGATCGTGCGTGGTCAGTTCGGCGGCGGCCATGCGGGACCAACTCCTCGTCGTGAGAACTCTGCTTCGAGCCCATGACCTGGCGGAGACCTGGGCAGGAACCACCAGTCAGGGTTAGAGTAACCGAACGATCGGTCGGGACAAGGGGGCCTGCCGCATCTGTGGAAAACCCCGTGCGGGAGGATCGCGCACATGACAGCACTCGACCTCACCAGCCCCGTGGCCGTCGTCGGCACCGGCACCATGGGCCAGGGCATCGCCCAGGTCGCGCTGGTCGCGGGCCATCTCGTACGGCTGTACGACGCCGTACCGGGCCGCGCCCGGGAGGCCGCCGACGCGATCGGCTCCCGTCTCGACCGGCTCGTCGAGAAGAACCGTCTCTCCGCCGCCGACCGGGACGCGGCCCGCACCCGGCTGCTCCCCGCCGAGACCCTCGCCGACCTCGCGGACTGCTCCCTGGTCGTCGAGGCCGTCCTGGAGGAACTGGACGCCAAACAGGACCTGTTCCGGGCCCTGGAGGACGTCGTCGACGAGGACTGCCTGCTCGCCACCAACACCTCCTCCCTGTCGGTGACGGCCGTCGGCGGCGCCCTGCGCAACCCGGGCCGCTTCGTCGGACTGCACTTCTTCAACCCCGCACCGCTGCTGCCGCTGGTCGAGGTCGTCTCCGGGTACGCCACCGACGTCACCTCGGCCACGCGCGCGTACGAGACCGCCCGCGCCTGGGGCAAGACCCCCGTCGCCTGCGCCGACACCCCCGGCTTCATCGTCAACCGCATCGCGCGGCCCTTCTACGCCGAGGCGTTCGCCGTCTACGAGGCACAGGGCGCCGACCCGGCCACCATCGACGCGGTGCTGCGCGAGTCCGGCGGCTTCCGGATGGGCGCCTTCGAGCTGACCGACCTGATCGGGCAGGACGTCAACGAGTCGGTCACGCACTCCGTGTGGCGGTCCTTCTTCCAGGACGTGCGTTTCACGCCCTCGCTCGCCCAGCGCCGCCTGGTCGAGTCCGGCCGCCTCGGCCGCAAGACCGGCCAGGGCTGGTACGACTACCGCGAGGACGCCGAGCCCGCCGAGCCGCACACCGCCGAGCAGCGGCAGCCGCCCGCCTACGTCGTCGCCGAGGGCGACCTGGGACCCGCGTCCGAGGTGCTCGCGCTGGTCCGCGAGGCGGGCATCCAGGTCCGCGAGGACGAGGAGGACCACGGCACCCGGCTGGTGCTGCCCGGCGGCGGCCAGCTGGCGCTCGCCGACGGCCAGACCTCCGTCGAGTTCCGGGACGTCGTCTACTTCGACCTCGCCCTCGACTACCGCAAGGCCACCCGGATCGCCCTGTCCGCCTCCCAGGACACCTCCCCGCAGACCCTGTCCGAGGCGATCGGCCTGTTCCAGGCGCTCGGCAAGGACGTCAGCGTCATCGGTGACGTCCCCGGCATGATCGTCGCCCGCACGGTCGCCCGGATCGTCGACCTCGCGTACGACGCCGTCGCCAAGGGCGTGGCCACCGAGGAGGACATCGACACCGCGATGCGCCTCGGCGTGAACTACCCCCTCGGCCCCTTCGAATGGAGCCGCAGACTCGGCCGCAGCTGGGCCTGCTCGCTCCTCGACGACCTGCACGAGCGCGACCCGTCCGGCCGCTACGCGCCGTCCCTCGCGCTCTACCGGCACTCCTACGCCACCGAGAAGCGGGAGGGTGCCGCGTGACCACCGCCAAGCGCGACACGTACACCCCGGAGACGCTGCTCTCCGTCGCCGTCCAGGTGTTCAACGAGCGCGGCTACGACGGCACTTCCATGGAGCACCTCTCCAGGGCGGCCGGCATCTCCAAGTCGTCGATCTACCACCACGTCACCGGCAAGGAGGAGCTGCTGCGCCGGGCCGTCAGCCGCGCCCTGGACGGCCTCTTCGGGATCCTCGACGAGGAGCACGCGCGCGTGGGACGCGCCTCGCAGCGCCTGGAGTACGTGGTGCGCCGCATGGTCGAGGTGCTCATCCGCGAACTGCCCTATGTGACGCTGCTGCTGCGCGTGCGCGGCAACACCGACACCGAGCGGTGGGCCCTGGAGCGGCGCCGCGACTTCGACCACCGGGTCGCCGACCTGCTGAGGGCGGCCGCCGCCGACGGGGACGTGCGCGGCGACGTGGAGGTGCGGCTCGCCACCCGCCTGGTCTTCGGCATGATCAACTCGATCGTCGAGTGGTACCGGCCGGGCGGCCACGGAATGGCCGAGAACGACGTGGCCGACGCGGTGACGCGGCTGGTCTTCGGGGGCCTGCGCACCGAGCACTGATGTCCTGGGCCTGTCCGGCGGATTCTGCCTCCGTGCGCGGGGCCCGGACAGGCGCCCCGGGGCCCGGCCTCACCCCTGCGGTTCCAGGTCCTCCTCCTCGAACACCAGCAGGGTGCGGGTGCTGAGCACCTCGGGGATCGCCTGGAGCCGGGTGAGGACCACCTCGCGCAGCGCCCGGTTGTCCGGCGTGTGCACCAGCAGCAGCACGTCGTAGTCCCCGCCCACCAGGGCGATGTGGGAGGCACCGGGCAGCCGGCGCAGCTGCTCGCGCACCGTCCGCCAGGAGTTCTGCACGATCTTCAGCGTGATGTACGCGCTCGTCCCCTGACCGGCCCGCTCGTGGTTCACCCGGGCGCCGAAGCCGCGGATCACGCCGTCCTCGATGAGCCGGTTGATGCGCGCGTAGGCGTTGGCGCGCGAGACGTGCACCCGCTCGGCGACCGACCGTATCGAGGCCCGCCCGTCGGTCTGGAGCATCTGGAGGATGTCCTGATCGATGGCGTCGAGCGGACGCGGCGGCGGCAGCCCGGGCGCGTCCTCGGGGTCCTCGGCCATTTGTTCAGGTGCCATGTCCCCCCGCCTCTCCGCCATGGACGTACTGCGTCCATCTCAGGCTGTGGAGAACCGTTTGTCCACAGCCTGAGGGCGCCTGTAGCCAAAATGTGCCGACGACCGAACAATCGGTAGGTGAGGCGGGTCACAACGGCACGCCTTCCGTAGCCGCTTCCACGAGGAGGTGCCGTCATGACGGTCATGGAGCAGCGGGGCGCATACCGGCCGACCCCGCCGCCCGCCTGGCAGCCCCGCACGGACCCCGTGCCACTGCTGCCCGACGCGGAGCCCCACCGCGTCCTCGGCACCGAGGCGGCCGCCCAGGCCGACCCGGAGCTGCTGCGGCGCCTGTACGCCCAGCTGGTGCTCGGCCGCCGCTACAACACGCAGGCCACCGCCCTCACCAAGCAGGGCCGGCTCGCCGTCTACCCCTCCAGCACCGGCCAGGAGGCCTGCGAGGTCGCCGCCGCGCTGGTCCTGGAGGACCGCGACTGGCTGTTCCCGAGCTACCGCGACACGCTCGCCGTCGTCGCGCGCGGAGTGGACCCCGTCGAGGCCCTGACCCTGCTGCGCGGCGACTGGCACACCGGCTACGACCCGTACGAGCACCGCGTGGCCCCCCTCTGCACCCCGCTCGCCACCCAGCTCCCGCACGCCGTGGGCCTCGCCCACGCCGCCCGCCTCAAGGGCGACGACGTGGTCGCGCTCGCCATGGTCGGCGACGGCGGCACCAGCGAGGGCGACTTCCACGAGGCGCTGAACTTCGCCGCCGTCTGGCAGGCCCCGGTCGTCTTCTTCGTCCAGAACAACGGCTTCGCGATCTCCGTGCCGCTCGCCAAGCAGACCGCCGCCCCCTCCCTCGCCCACAAGGCCGTCGGCTACGGGATGCCGGGCCGGCTGGTCGACGGCAACGACGCGGCCGCCGTCCACGAGGTGCTCGCGGACGCCGTGCGGCGCGCGCGTGAGGGCGGCGGGCCCACCCTCGTCGAGGCCGTCACCTACCGCATCGAGGCGCACACCAACGCCGACGACGCGACCCGCTACCGCGGCGACGCCGAGGTGGAGACCTGGCGCGAGCACGACCCGATCCTGCTGCTGGAGCGCGAACTCACCGCGCGCGGGCTGCTCGACGACGACGCCCGGCAGAGCGCGCGGGACGCCGCCGAGACAATGGCCGCCGACCTGCGCGCCCGCATGAACCAGGACCCGGCCCTCGACCCGGCGGACCTGTTCGCCCACGTCTACGCCGAGGACACCCCCCACCTGCGCGAACAGCGTGCCCTGCTGCGCGCCGAGCTCGACGCCGAACAGGAAGGCGGCCACTGATGACGACCGTCGCCCTCAAGCCCGCGACCATGGCGCAGGCCCTCACGCGCGCGCTGCGCGACGCGATGGCCGCCGACCCGTCCGTGCACGTCCTGGGCGAGGACGTGGGCACCCTCGGCGGCGTCTTCCGGGTCACCGACGGACTCGCCAAGGAGTTCGGCGAGGACCGCTGCACCGACACCCCGCTCGCCGAGGCGGGCATCCTCGGCACCGCCGTGGGCATGGCCATGTACGGCCTGCGCCCGGTCGTGGAGATGCAGTTCGACGCCTTCGCCTACCCGGCGTTCGAGCAGCTCATCAGCCATGTCGCCCGGATGCGCAACCGCACCCGCGGCCGTATGCCCCTGCCGATCACGATCCGCGTCCCCTACGGCGGCGGCATCGGCGGCGTCGAGCACCACAGCGACTCCTCCGAGGCGTACTACATCGCCACCCCGGGCCTGCACGTCGTCACCCCGGCCACGGTCCCCGACGCCTACGGCCTGCTGCGCGCCGCCATCGCCTCCGACGACCCGGTCGTCTTCCTCGAACCCAAGCGCCTGTACTGGTCCAAGGACACCTGGAACCCCGAGGACCCGCAGACCGTCGACCCGATCGGCCGCGCGGTGGTGCGCCGCCCGGGCCGCAGCGCCACCCTGATCACGTACGGGCCGTCGGTCCCGGTCTGCCTCGAAGCCGCCGAGGCGGCCCGCGCCGAGGGCTGGGACCTCGAGGTCGTCGACCTGCGCTCCCTCGTGCCGTTCGACGACGAGACGGTCGCCGCCTCGGTACGGCGGACCGGCCGCGCGGTCGTCGTCCACGAGTCGGGCTCCTTCGGCGGCCCGGGCGGGGAGATCGTCGCCCGCGTCACGGAGCGCTGCTTCCACCACCTGGAGGCACCGGTGCTGCGCGTCGCCGGGTTCGACATCCCCTACCCGCCGCCGATGCTGGAGCGCCACCACCTGCCCGGCGTCGACCGCATCCTGGACGCCGTGGCCCGGCTTCAGTGGGAGGCGGGGAACTGATGGCACAGGTACTGGAGTTCAAGCTCCCCGACCTCGGCGAGGGACTCACCGAGGCGGAGATCGTGCGCTGGCTGGTCCAGGTCGGCGATGTCGTCGCCATCGACCAGCCGGTCGTCGAGGTCGAGACGGCCAAGGCGATGGTCGAGGTGCCCTGCCCCTACGGCGGTGTCGTCACCGCCCGCTTCGGCGAGGAGGGCACCGAACTGCCCGTCGGCGCCCCGCTGATCACGGTCGCGGTCGGCGCGCCGGCCTCCGGCACGGAGGCCGAGGGCTCGGGCAACGTACTGGTCGGATACGGCACGTCGGAGGCGCCCGCGCGCAGGCGGCGGGTCAGGCCGGCCCAGCCGGTGACGGCGGTTCCCGCCGCGCCCACCGCTCCGGCGGCGCGGGCCGACAGCCCTCCGGTACCGGACGGGCCGGTCCCCGTGATCTCGCCCCTGGTGCGCCGGCTCGCCCGCGAGAACGGCCTGGACCTGAGGGACCTTCAGGGCTCCGGCCCCGAGGGGCTGATCCTGCGGGCGGACGTCGAGAACGCGCTGCGGGCGGCCGCCGCTCAGGGCCGGGTCGCCGAGACGCCCGCCCCGCCGGCTCCCACGCCGTCCCTCTCCTCCCTCTCCTCCGCCTCTTCCTCCCCCTCCTCCGCACTCACCGAGGGCCGCCGGATCCCCCTCAAGGGCGTCCGGGGTGCCGTCGCGGACAAGCTCTCCCGCAGCCGCCGGGAGATCCCGGACGCGACCTGCTGGGTGGACGCCGACGCGACCGAGCTGATGCGGGCCCGCGCCGCCATGAACGCGTCCGGGGGCCCGAAGATCTCCCTGCTCGCGCTGCTGGCCCGGATCTGCACCGCCGCCCTGGCCCGGTTCCCGGAGCTGAACTCCACGGTCGACCTGGCGGCCCGGGAGATCGTCCAGCTCGACCAGGTGCACCTCGGGTTCGCCGCGCAGACCGACCGCGGGCTCGTCGTGCCCGTCGTCCGTGACGCGCACGCCCGGGACGCCGAGGGCCTCACCGCCGAGTTCGCCCGGCTCACCGAGGCGGGCCGGGCCGGACGCCTCACGCCCGGGGAGCTGACCGGCGGGACCTTCACCCTGAACAACTACGGGGTGTTCGGCGTCGACGGCTCCACGCCGATCATCAACCACCCCGAGGCGGCCATGCTCGGCGTCGGCCGGATCGTCCCCAGGCCGTGGGTGCACGAGGGCGAACTGGCCGTGCGCCAGGTCGTCCAGCTCTCGCTCACCTTCGACCACCGGGTGTGCGACGGCGGCACGGCGGGCGGCTTCCTGCGGTACGTGGCGGACTGCGTGGAACAGCCGGCGGTGCTGCTGCGCACCCTGTGACGGCGGCGCCCCCCGCCGCCCGCGCACGGTGAGGGCGGCTCCGGCCGCCCGCGCCCGCTCGGATCGCGCGGGTACCGCCGCGTTCCCTGTGATCGAGGAGGCCCGCATACTCAGGGGGTGACCTCGTTCGCACACCCTCGCGCCCCGTACGACGCGGTCGTGCTCGCCGGTGGCGGCGCCCGGCGGCTCGGCGGTGCCGACAAACCGGGTGTCCGGGTCGGCGGGCGGGCCCTGCTCGACAGGGTGCTCGCCGCCTGCGCCGACGCGCACACCACCGTCGTGGTCGCCGACCCCCGGCCCACCGCCCGCCCCGTGCGCTGGGCACGCGAGGACCCGCCCGGCGCGGGCCCCGTCGCCGCCCTCGCCGCGGGGCTCGGCCGCACCGCGGCCGACGACGTCCTCGTCCTCTCCGCCGACCTCCCCTTCCTCGCGGCGGGGACCGTACGGCGCCTGCTGGACGCCCTGCGCTCCGGCGGGGCCGAGGGCGCGCTGCTCACCGACGCCGACGGCCGTGACCAGCCGCTCGTCGCCGCGTACCGCACGGCCGCCCTGCGCCGCGAGCTGGCGGTGCTCACCGCCACGGAGCCCACCGGCGGCTCCGCCGCCGACGGCGGACTCACGGGGCTGCCGCTGCGCCGGCTGACCGCCGGGCTCGACCTCACCCGCGTCCCCGACCCCGTCGCGTCCTTCGACTGCGACACCTGGGACGACATCGCCACCGCCAGGGCACGGATCAGGGAGCATGACCACGTGTTGGATGAATGGATCTCCGCAGTCAAGGACGAGCTGGGCATCGACCTGGACGTCGACACCGGCGTCCTCCTGGACCTCGCCCGGGACGCCGCCCACGGCGTGGCCCGGCCCGCCGCCCCGCTGACCACCTTCCTGGTCGGCTACGCGGCCGCACAGGCCCGGGGCGGCCCCGAGGCCGTCGCCGAGGCCGCCCGCAAGGCCACCGCGCTGGCGCTGCGCTGGGCGGCGGAGGCCGAGGAGGCGGAGAAGGCCGAGAAGGCCGAGAAGGCCGAGAAGGACACCACGGCCGGAGCCGGCGGCTCGGGAGCGGACGCCGGATGAGCGGCCGCGGGATCCGGGAGGGCCTCGACGAGGACCTCGACGTCGAGGAGGTGCTCGCCCTCGTGAAGGACGGCAACGGCCCCACCCGCCCGGCGGGCGACCGCGTCTCTGCGCCCGGCCCGGAGCCCGCGGCGGCCGAGGGGCGAGACACCCGCACCCCGGCCCCCGGACACCCCACCGCCCCGCCCAAGGACCGGCACCGGGCCACCCCCTGGCCCGAGGCCCGGACCGCCGCCGCCCGCGCCGCCCGCGCGCACGCCGCCCGCCGCGCCCATGTCTCCGTGACCCTCGGCGACGCCCTGGGCCTCGTGCTCGCCGCCCCGCTGACCGCCCTCACCGACCTGCCCTCCTTCGACACCTCCGCCATGGACGGCTGGGCGGTCGCCGGTCCCGGCCCCTGGCGGGTGCGGGACGAGGGTGTGCTGGCCGGCAGCGCGGCGCCCGCGCCCCTCACCGACGGGGAGGCCGTCCGGATCGCCACCGGCGCCCGGATCCCGGCGGACACCACCGCCGTCCTGCGCAGCGAGCACGGCCGCACCGACGACAAGGACCGGCTGCACCCCACCCGGGACATGAGCCACGGCCAGGACATCCGCCCCCGGGGCCAGGAGTGCCGGAGCGGAGACCTACTGCTGCCCGCCGGGGCGGTGGTGACCCCGGCCGTCCTCGGTCTCGCCGCGGCCGCCGGATACGACACGCTGGCCGCCGTACCCCGCCCCCGGGTCGAGGTGTTCGTCCTCGGCGACGAACTGCTCACCGAGGGCCGTCCGTACGACGGGCTGATCCGGGACGCACTCGGCCCGATGCTGCCGCCCTGGCTACGGGCGCTGGGCGCCGAGGTCATGGCCGTGCGCCGGCTCGGCGACGACGCGGAGGCCCTGCACCGGGCCGTCACGGCGTCCGGCGCCGACCTGATCGTCACCACCGGGGGCACCGCCTCCGGCCCCGTCGACCACGTCCACCCCACCCTGCGCCGGATCGGCGCCGAGCTGCTCGTCGACGGCGTCAAGGTGCGCCCCGGTCACCCCATGCTGCTGGCGCGCACCAAGGACGACCAGCACCTCGTCGGACTGCCCGGCAACCCCCTCGCGGCCGTCTCCGGGCTGCTCACGCTCGCCGAGCCCCTGCTGCGGACCCTGGCCGCCCGCCCGGCCCCGGAGCCGTACGCGGTGCCGTTGCGGGAAGCCGTGCACGGTCATCCGCACGACACCCGGCTCGTCCCCGTCACCCTGCGGGGCGACCATGCCGTGCCGCTGCACTACAACGGCCCCGCCATGCTCCGGGGCATCGCCGCGGCCGACGCCCTGGCGGTCGTACCGCCCGGTGGCGCGCGGGCGGGTCAGGAGGCGGAACTCCTCGACCTGCCGTGGGCGACGGCCGGGGTCGACGCCTGTTTCACGTGAAACATGGGGTGCCCCCTCACATGTGCTCGGCGGCCGTCGCCCGGTCATGTGTGTTCGGCAGCTTCGCCCGGCTGACCGTGATCACACGGTCCCCCGGCCGGAGCTCGGTGAGCCGGGGGTCGGCGTAGTCGAGGAGCTCCTTGCCCCGGACCACCGCCACCACCAGATCCGCGCAGGCGCGCGGGGTCTTCCCGGTCTCCGCCTTGGTGACGGGGCGTTCGACGATGTCCAGGCCGCTGCCGAGGGTCATCAGGTCCTCCAGGGTGCGTGCCACGGTCGGGCTGACCATGGAGACCCCGAGCAGCCGGCCGGCCGAGCTGGAGCTGGTGATCACGGTGTCCGCGCCGGACTGCTTGAGCAGCGGCACGTTCTCGTCCTCCCGTGCGGCGACGACGATGGTCGCGCGCCGGTTCAGCTGTCGGGTGGTGAGGGTGACCAGGGCGGCCGTGTCGTCGCGCTGCGGGGCGACGATCACCCGGGAGGCCAGCGCGACCTCGGCCTTCAGGAGGGTCTCCGAACGGGTGGCGTCCCCGATCACGGCCACCAGCCCGTCGTCGCCCGCGAGGTCCGCGACCTTGCGCTGGGTGTCCACGACCACGATCCGGTCCTTGGCGATGCCCTGTCCGACGAGGGTCTCGACCGCGTGGCGGCCCTTCGTGCCGTAGCCGACGACCACGATGTGGTCGCGGGTGCGCATGCGCCAGCGGTGCACGCGGACCTGCTGGCGGGTGCGCTCGGTGAGCACCTCCAGGGTGGTACCGACCAGGATGATCAGGAACACCACGCGCAGCGGTGTGATGACGAGGATGTTGACCAGCCGGGCCGTGTCACTGACCGGGGTGATGTCGCCGTAGCCGGTGGTGGAGAGCGTGACGGTGGCGTAGTAGGCCGAGTCGAGGAGGTCGACGGTTTCGTCGGAGTTGTCGTTGTAGCCGCCGTGGTCGGCGTAGACGATCAGTGTGGTGACGGCCAGCACCAGCAGGGCGAGGGCGAGCCGGCGCAGTACCTGCTGGAGCGGGGGCGTGGTGGTGCGCATGGGCATCGTGATGGACCGGCCCGCCTCGGCGTCGTCCCGGGCCTCGGTGCGCGAGCGGTACCAGAGGGACCGGAAGAGGGAGAGCCTGGATTGGGTGGCAGGGTGTCGTTCGTGGTCCTGCATCGCGTGCCCCCTGGGGTGTCGTTCCGCTCGGTGGGCACCATGGTTCCCGGCGCGTCCGCGTGCCCGATCAGTAGTGTCGCCCAGTACCCCGGAGGTCCCCTTGCGTGACCACACCGTCGTCGTCGGCTTCGGCACGAAAGGGCGGTCCGCGATCCGGACCGCCTGTGCGTCGGGGCTGCGCAAGGAACAGGTCGTCGTGATCGACCCCAGCGCGAAGGCGGTCGAGGCGGCGACGGCCGAGGGGTACGAGGGGGTGGTCGGTGACGCCACGCGCAGTGACGTGCTGCGCAAGGCCGAGGTGCAGCGGGCGGGACGGATCGTCATCGCGACCCAGCGCGACGACACGGCCGTCCTCGTGGCGCTGACGGCCCGCCAGCTCAACCCGTCCGCGAAGATCGTGGCGGCGGTGCGGGAGGAGGAGAACGCGCCGCTGCTGAAGCAGTCCGGCGCCGACGAGGTCATCACCAGCGCGGGCGCGGCCGGCCGGCTGCTCGGGGTGTCCGTGCTCAGCCCCGCGGCCGGGCTGGTCATGGAGGACCTGATCCAGCAGGGCGACGGCCTCGACCTCGTCGAACGGCCCGTCACCAAGGCCGAGGCCGGGCGCGGCCCGCGCGAGACGGAGGACCTGGTGGTGAGCGTCGTACGCGGCCACCGGATCCTCGCCTACGACGATCCCGCCATCGGTGTCCTGGAGCTGACGGACCGGCTGGTGACGATCATGCGGGTCGGGGAGGGCACCGGGCGGCGCCGGCCGGGCATCCGCGGAGTGCCGCCGCTTCCCCCGGCCTGACACCGCCCGGAGCCCCGGCCCGGCCGGCCCGGGACTCCGGGCGGTTCCGGCCCGGGACCACGTGCGGTTCCGGCTCGGGACCACGTGCGGTTCCGGCTCGGGACCACGTGCGGTTCCGGCTCGGGACCACGTGCGGTTCCGGCTCGGGACTACTTGCGGTTGTAGAGCCGCATCGTCAGCGGCCCGAAGACCAGCAGGAGCAGGCCCGCCCACCCCAGCGTCCAGGCGATCTCGGTGCCCGGCCAGTCGCCCGCCATCAGCCCCCGTACCGCCGACGACAGATGCGTGATCGGGCTGTTGTTGACGAACGCCTGGAGCCAGCCCGGCATGGTGCTGGGGTCGACGAACACGTTGGAGAGGAAGGTGAGCGGGAAGATCACCATCATGCTGACGCCCATCACCGACTTCTCGCTGCGCAGCATCAACCCGAACATCGTCCATATCCACGAGAACGCGAACGAGAAGACGATCAACAGGGCGATCCCGGCGACCACGCCGACGACCCCGCCGTCCGGCCGGTAGCCGAGGACGAGTCCGACGGCGAGCATCACGACGGACGCGATCGAGTAGCGCAGCATGTCGCCGAGCAGATAGCCGACCATCGTCGACGGCCGCCAGATCGGCAGCGAGCGGAACCGGTCGAAGACGCCCTTCTCGATGTCGGTGTTCACCGAGACGCCCGTGTACATCGTGATCATCACGACCGACATCACGAGGATGCCCGGCAGCAGGAACTGGATGTACTCCTTCGGGGAGCCGGCCAGGGCGCCCCCGAACAGGTACGTGTACATCAGCACCATCATGATCGGGAACGCGGTGACGTCGAAGAGCTGCTCCGGCACGTGCTTGATCTTGAGGATCGCCCGCCAGCCGAAGGTCAGGGACGTGGACAGCGCGCTCGGGCGGGCGGGCCGCTCGGCCGCCACCAGCAGCGCGGCCAGCGACTCGGCGCTGACGGGGGCGAGGTCCTGGGCTTCCGTGGTCGTCGCGGTGCTCATGCCGCCACCCCGTCCTTCGTCGAGTCGGAATCCGCGCCCGTCTTTCCGCCGTCCGGGCTGCCGTCCGGGCCGGTGTTCGGGGCGGAGCCCGTGTCATGGCCGGTGAGGGCCAGGAACACCTCGTCCAGGCTGGGCTGGCCGAGCGAGAAGTTGTCGACGAGGATCCCGGACCGGGCCAGTTCGCCGAGGGCCCGGGCGGCCTGCTCGGCCGCCGTGTCCTGGGCCGACGCGCTCAGCCGCGCGGTCAGCGCCACCGGGTCCGGGTCCGGCTGGACGTCCGCGTCCAGGGCAAGCCGCAGCACCTGTTCGGCCGCCGGCCGCTGCTCCCCGTGACGCAGCCGCAGATGGACGGATCCGGCGCCGACGGACGCCTTCAGCTCGCCCTTCGTGCCCTCGGCGATCACCTTGCCGTGGTCGATCACGGCGATCCGGGAGGCCAGTTGGTCGGCCTCGTCCAGGTACTGCGTGGTCAGCAGCACGGTCGTGCCCTGCGCGACCACGGCCCGCACGATGTCCCACACCTGGTTGCGGCTGCGCGGGTCGAGACCGGTGGTCGGCTCGTCGAGGAAGAGCAGATCGGGCGTGCTCAGGATGGACGCGGCGATGTCGATCCGGCGCCGCATGCCGCCCGAGTACTGCTTGACCTGCTTCCCCGCCGCGTCGGTCAGCCCGAACGCCGCCAGCAGCTGTGCGGACCGCTCCCGCGCCGCCTTCTTGCCGTGTCCCAGGAGCCGTCCCAGGAGGATCAGGTTCTCGGTGCCGGTGAGGTCCTCGTCGACGGAGGCGTACTGCCCGGTGAGGCTGACCCGGCTGCGTACCTCGTCGGCCTCGCGCACGATGTCGTGGCCGAAGACATGGGCCTCGCCGCCGTCCGGCCGCAGCAGGGTGGCGAGCATCTTCACGGTGGTCGTCTTTCCGGCGCCGTTCGGGCCCAGGACGCCGTAGACCGTGCCGGCGGGCACGGCGAGGTCCACGCCGTCCACCGCCCTGGTCTCGCCGAACGTCTTGACCAGGCCCGCTGTCTCGATGGCCAGGCCGGCGGTGTGCTGGCTCATGGTGGGATGTCCTTCCGCGTTCATGGGCTACGCATGGGAAGACCTTTACCGTCACCCGAACTCATCGGTGATCGCACGTCGTTTTCCCGGAGACCCCCCGTCGAGGGAGAGCGGTAGCGTCCCCCTCATGCATGCGATCACGATTCCCGAACCTGGTGGTCCCGAGGCGCTGGTGTGGGACGAGGTCCCCGATCCCGTACCCGGCGAGGGCGAAGTGCTCCTCGAGGTGGTGGCCGGTGCCGTGAACCGCGCCGACATCCTTCAGCGGCAGGGCTTCTACGACCCGCCGCCGGGCGCGTCCCCCTACCCCGGTCTGGAGTGCTCCGGCCGGATCGCCGCGCTCGGCCCCGGGGTGTCCGGCTGGAGCGTCGGCGACGAGGTGTGCGCGCTGCTCTCGGGCGGTGGCTACGCCGAGAAGGTCGCCGTCCCGGCGGGCCAGCTGCTGCCCGTGCCCGAGGGCGTCGACCTCGTCCGGGCCGCCGCGCTCCCCGAGGTGACCTGCACGGTCTGGTCGAACGTCTTCATGATCTCCCACCTCCGGCCCGGCGAGACGCTGCTCGTGCACGGCGGTTCCAGCGGCATCGGCACCATGGCGATCCAGCTGGCCAAGGCCGTCGGCGCGAGGGTCGCGGTCACCGCGGGCACCAAGGAGAAGCTGGACCGCTGCGCCGAGCTGGGCGCGGACATCCTGGTCGACTACCGCGAGCAGGACTTCGTGGCCGAGCTGAAGACGGCCACCGGCGGCGCGGGTGCCGACGTCATCCTCGACAACATGGGCGCGAAGTACCTGGACCGCAACGTCCGTACCCTCGCCGTCAACGGCCGGCTCGCGATCATCGGCATGCAGGGCGGCGTGCAGGGCGAGCTGAACATCGCCGCCCTGCTCGGCAAGCGCGCCGCGATCACCGCGACCTCGCTGCGGGCCCGGCCGCCGGCCGAGAAGGCGGCGATCGTCGCGGCCGTACGCGAGCACGTCTGGCCGCTGATCGCCGCCGGCCGCGTCCGTCCCGTCGTCGACCGGGAGATCCCGCTGCCCGACGCGGCGGCCGCGCACCGGGTCGTGGAGGAGAGCACGCACGTGGGCAAGGTGCTGCTGGTCGCGCCGTAGCGACCGGACGGGGCATAGCGACCGGATCGGCGGGATCGGCCGTCGCGGCTGTGGCGCGCGGATCAACCGCGGCGCAGCCGCAGGGCGGCGAGGCCGAGGGCCAGCCCGAGCCCGATGAGGACCAGGCCGCTGCCCAGCGGCAGGATCCGCAGCACGGGCCCCTCGGCCCGCTCCCCCTGCGCGCCCGCCTGCCGCACGTCGTCCTCGGCGGGCGGGGAGGTCACGGGGACGACGGCGGCCTCGGGCGGCGCGTCCGGGTCGGCGTCGGAGTCGGCATCGGCGTCGGAGTCACCCTCCGTCCCGCCGTCGGCACCCGTGTCCGACTCCGTGTCCGTCTCCCCGTCCTCCTCCGGCTCTGCCTCCGCCGCCGCCTCCTCCTCCATCTCCTCCTCGTCCAGCTGGTCCTCCTCGTCCCCTCGACCCGGCCGCTCCCGCCCTTCTCCCGCGCGGCTGCCGGCCCGGTCGGGGGAAGGTGAAGAGGAGGGCGATGGCGAGGGCGAGGAGGAAGAGGAGGAGGGAGAGGGAGAGGGAGAGGCGGAGAGAGAGGGGGAGCCCGGGCGCCCCGACGGCGAGACGCTGCCGTACGTCGATACGGACCCGTACGTCGATACGGACCCGTACGTCGATACGGACCCGTACGTCGAAACCGTGCCGCACGTCGATACGGCCGCGCACGTCGATACAGCCGCGTACGCCGAAACGCCCCCGTACGACGCGACGCCGGCGTACGGCACCGCGACGATCACCCCCACCGCCCACAACCCCCGCCGCCATGGAGTCACGCCCGTGACCCCCTCCCGGTGTGCCGTCGCCAAGAAAAGACGCCATAAGCCTCACATCACGCATATATCGCCGCATCCGGGACTGCGCCGAACGGAAACGGTGGATCACCCTGCACAGGGGGCACCACGGTGATGAGGTGTAGGGGTGCGAGAGAATGGCGGCATGGAGATGCCGAGGAACGAAAGGTCGCCGGAGAACGCCCAGAGGATCCTGGTCGTGGGCCAGGACGGCATGGCACTCGGCGGCGTCGACGCCGACGAGGACTCCCGCGAGATTCCGGTGACGGAGCAGGTCGAGCAGCCGGCGAAGGTCATGCGGATCGGCAGCATGATCAAGCAGCTGTTGGAGGAGGTGCGCGCGGCTCCCCTGGACGAGGCGAGCCGGGCCCGGCTGAAGGAGATCCACGCCAGTTCGGTGAAGGAGCTGGAGGACGGCCTGGCGCCGGAGCTGGTCGAGGAGCTGGAGCGGCTCTCCCTGCCGTTCAACGAGGACTCCACGCCGAGCGACTCGGAACTGCGGATCGCGCAGGCCCAGTTGGTCGGCTGGCTGGAGGGCCTCTTCCACGGCATCCAGACCACGTTGTTCGCGCAGCAGATGGCCGCGCGCGCCCAGTTGGAGCAGATGCGCCGCGCGCTGCCGCCGGGTGTGGGCCACGAGGGCGGCGACGACCCGCGGACGGGCGGCCGTTCGGGCGGACCGTACCTCTAGGCCGTACCCCCCACGCATTCCACATCAAGGGCCCGGCGGGAGACCGCCGGGCCCTTCTCATGTCGACGCGGGTGTCAGGACGGCGGGTTGCCCGTCGACACGCTCAGTTCGATGTCCGGCATGTCGTCGGGGTCGACGTCCGTGCCGGCGGACGGGAACTGGTCCATGACCGCGCCCTCGCCGTAGGTGTTCTCGTCCATGTACTTGATGTCCAGCTGCCAACCGGCGGCCTGGAAGCACTCCTTGACCGAGGCGATGTACTTGAACTTGAAGTTCGGCATCTGGATCTTGTCGGGGTCGTTGTACGACTCCGACGCCTCGGAGCACTCGGTCGGGTCGATCGTCTTGGACGGGTCCGGGCCGCGGTAGTCCGTCGCCTTCGTCGCCGACGCGGAGGCGCTGGCGCCGCCGCCCCCGCCGTTGTCGTCGTCCGAGCCGCTGCCGTTGACCGCGAGGCTGCCGATCAGCGCGCCGACCGCCACCACGGCGACCAGGGTCGACCCGATGACGACCTGCTTGGCGCCCTTGCGCTTGCCGCCCGAGGACACCGAGGTCGAGGGCCCCGGGCCGGGGTTGTACGCCGCAGGCGTGTGCGGGCCCTGCTGGTGGCCGTAAGCCGGGGCGGGCGTCTGATAGCCGCCCTGCTGCGGATAGCCGTAGGAGGCGCCCGGGGCCGGGGTGCCGTACGGGTTCGGGACCGGGGTCTGCGGGTACGGCGTCTGGACGTTGCCCACCGGCGGCGGGGTGCTCTGGCCGACCGGCGGGAACACCGCCGAGCCCACACCCGACCCGCTCTGCGTCGGCACGCCCGGGACGATGCTCGGCGGGGCCGCCTGGAAGGAGGCCGCCACCCGCAGACACTCGTCGCGCATGGACTCGGCGGTCGGGAAGCGCTCGTTCGGGTTCTTCTTCAGCGCGCGGGCGACGAGCGCGTCCACGGCGGGCGGCAGCGCCCGGTTGATGGAGGAGGGCGCGACCGGCTCCTCCTGCACATGCGCGTACGCGATCGCCAGCGGCGAGTCAGCCTCGAACGGCAGCCGCCCGGTGACCAGTTGGAACAGCATGATGCCGACCGAGTACAGGTCGGAGCGGGCGTCCACGGCGCGGCCCAGGGCCTGCTCGGGCGAGAGGTACTGCGGGGTGCCGACGACCATGCCGGTCTGCGTCATCGAGGTGACACCGGACTGCATCGCGCGGGCGATGCCGAAGTCCATGACCTTGACCACACCGCGCTTGGTCATCATCACGTTGCCGGGCTTGATGTCGCGGTGGACCAGGCCCATCTCGTGGCTGATCTCCAGCGCCGCCAGCACGTCCGCGGTGATCTTCAGCGCCTTGTCGGCGGGCATCGCGCCCTGCTGCCGTACGTCCTCGTCGAGCACCGAGCCGAGCGGGCGGCCCTCGATGTACTCCATGACGATGTAGGGGGTCGTCAGACCGCCGAGGTCGTCCTCACCGGTGTCGAAGACCGAGACGATGTTGGTGTGCGTGAGCTTGGCCACTGCCTGGGCCTCGCGGCGAAAACGCTCGCGGAAGGCCTGCTCACGGCCCAGTTCGGTGTGGAGTGTCTTGATCGCGACCTGTCGGTCGAGCACGCTGTCGTACGCCAGGTGCACCGAGGCCATGCCGCCCTCGCCGAGCAAGTCGCGCAGCTGATAGCGGCCGCCGGCGAGCGCCCGCCCCGCGTACCGGCCCTGTGCGCCGTCCTGGCTCATGTTCTGCGTCCCCCGTAGGCCTTCAGGCGCCGTTGACCGTCGTTGCTGCCGTTGACTGCCGTTGATCGAAAGTGCTATTCCCGGCCAAGTCTGCCGCAGGGCACTGACACGTCAAGCTCGGTGCCCGTTCCGTGACCCTACGAGAAAGAAGCGTCGCGGAAGCGTTACAGGTGCCGTACGAGCGGTACACGGAATTTGCACGCCGCCAGGGAGGACCGGTTTGATGGCCGGTCCGTCTCCGGTCGGCGGAGGGGCTCGTCAGGGGCTCGTCCCGGACGGGCGGCTTGCGCGGAGGCTGTAGCGTGGCCGACGGAGACCGTAACAACACCGCGCGCACCGCGGGCAGAAACGACGGCGAGGACTGATGGCACAGCAGCAGCGCGCCCAGGGCCCGTCCGACCCCGAGGCGACTGGCGGCGGCATGTCGGACGCGCCGGAGAACTGGGGCAACGGCGGACTGGTCGGCGACGGCCGGTACCGGCTGACCCACAGACTCGGCCGGGGCGGCATGGCCGAGGTGTTCGCGGCCGAGGACGTACGTCTGGGCCGCACCGTCGCGGTCAAGCTGCTGCGCGCCGACCTCGCCGAGGACCCGGTGTCCAAGGCCCGCTTCACGCGTGAGGCCCAGTCGGTGGCCGGGCTCAACCACCACGCGATCGTCGCCGTGTACGACTCCGGCGAGGACTTCGTGGGCGGCCAGAGCGTGCCGTACATCGTCATGGAGATCGTCGAGGGCCGCACCATCCGCGACCTTCTCCTCAACGCCGAGGCGCCGGGGCCCGAGCAGGCGCTGATCATCGTCTCCGGGGTGCTGGAGGCGCTCGCCTACTCGCACCAGCACGGCATCGTGCACCGTGACATCAAGCCGGCGAACGTGATCATCACGCACAACGGTGCCGTCAAGGTGATGGACTTCGGCATCGCGCGCGCCCTGCACGGCGCGTCCACGACGATGACGCAGACCGGCATGGTCATGGGCACCCCGCAGTACCTCTCCCCGGAGCAGGCGCTCGGCAAGGCCGTCGACTACCGCTCGGACCTGTACGCGACGGGCTGCCTCCTCTACGAACTCCTCGCGCTGCGCCCGCCGTTCACCGGCGAGACCCCGCTGTCGGTGGTCTACCAGCATGTGCAGGACATCCCGGTGCCGCCGTCGCAGACCTCGGACGGCGCGTGCCCGCCGGAGCTCGACGGCATGGTCATGCGGTCCCTCGCCAAGGAGCCGGACGACCGGTTCCAGACGGCCGAGGAGATGCGCGGCCTCATCCAGTACGCGCTCCAGATGCTGTACGACCAGGGCGGCCACACCGGCACCTGGAACACCGGCCCGGTCACCGTGCACGACGGCCGCGCGGCCGCGGGCGGCTTCGCGAGCACGACGGCGCTGCCGCACCACGACGGCTCCAGCACCTCGCAGATCCCGCAGCCCATCCTGCCGACGGGCTACGGCGGTGGTGACGACGGTGGCTTCGAGGGCCACGGGAACAAGGGCAGCGGCCGCGGCAAGCTGTGGATCCTGGCCGTGCTCGCGGTGATCGCCATCGCGGCGGGTGTCGCGCTCGCGCTGAACACCAAGAACACGGGCAACGGCGACGCCGGCACCTCCGAGTCGCCGAGCGCCTCGCAGTCCGCGACCCACGACCAGCCCAGCGAGACGCCGTCCGAAGAGACCACGGACGACACCTCCGACGACACCGCGGACGACAGCACCGGCTCGGACTCCGGTTCGAACTACTCGCCGCCGTACACCCCTTCGGACACGCCGTCGTACTCGCCGTCCCAGCCGGAAACCACCGAGCCGACGGAGGAGGAGACGGACCCGGGGACCTCGGAGGAGCCGTCGAACCCGGAGACGAGCGACCCGGGGACGGACGACGGCGGCACCAGCGAGGGCACGTCGGAGGGCACGTCGAGCGGCACGGACCAGGGCACCACCAGCCTGGGGGCCGGCCTCGGCGGCTGACCGGCCAGCGTACGCCACCTCTTCGACCACGTGCGACCTTTCGACCACGTGCAACCTTTCGACCACGTGCAACCTTTCGACCACGCGCGCGTGGGGCCCGGAACAGGGCTCCACGCGCGCGTGGCCGTTTCGGGGCGTCGAGCTCAGTCCGTGAACGCCCTGCACACCGCGTCGTAGGCGCGGGTGTCCCCGCGCCGGTCCGCGTGGCGCTCCAGCAGCGTGCGGCGCTCCAGGAGGCGGTGGCGGGCCAGCTCGTCGAAGGAGTCGGCCGGGCGGTGCCGGCGCACGCGCGCGAGGAGGTCGTCGATGAGGGCGAAGGTGTGGGCGGGCTCGGGGGCGCGGTGGCGGTGGCGGGGGGCGTGGGCGCGTGGGAGGTGGTGCGCGCCTGCTCGTGCGCCGGGGTGGGCCGTTCCCCGTGGGCCGGCATCACGCGCTCCAGGCTCGCGTGCACCAGGCCCAGCGGCGCGCCCAGCCGTCCGCACTGGGCGGGGGTGAGCTGGGCGCCGTTGCGGTGGCGGCCGTCGATCCAGGCGGTGGCGCGGTGCCGGCGGGCGATCGAGGCCGGGTCGGCGGTGTCCGGGTCGAAGTGGTGCTTGAGGAAGTAGCGGCCGTGGGTGGGTACGCAGGAGCGCGGCACCCGCCCGATGCCAGGGCAACGGAAAAGCCTGTGAGCTGGGCGTTGTCACAGAACGTCAGCGGATGTCACAGATGATCGTCGGTGATCGCGGGAGCGGGGCCGCTCCGGCTGCCCGTGCGGCTGCCCGCTCGGCTACCCGTCGGTAGGACTCCGGCTTCGGCCGCTCATGGTCAGTCATGGTCAGGTGGACTCTTCCCGTGTCCCGGGTCACCGATATACCGTGCCGTTGTTCCGGCCCCCTGCAAGGCTGTGACCAGGCAGAGTTCCCGATTTCGCGATTTACTTGGAAATCCAAGCAAAAACGCAGGTCAGGAGGGGTTTCGCAGAAATGTGAAGCACTGGGTAACGTGCCTTTTGCAGGGCGCTCGCCGGGGCACCTGTCACGCCTGCTCCCGACCGGGCCGCACCCACCCTGTGCGTCGGTGGGGGCGCAGGTGAGCCGCACTGGCACCCGGCGAACCCGGGTAGCCGGACCGACGGAGGAGCACACGTGACCGTGGAGAGCACTGCCGCGCGCAAGCCGCGACGCAGCGCCGGTACGAAGAGCACGGCCGGCAAGCGGACCACCGCGAGGAACACGCCGGGCACCGAGCCGGAGCTCGTACAGCTGCTGACGCCCGAGGGCGAACGCGTAAAGAACGCCGAATACGACAAGTACGTCGCCGGCGTCACCCCCGATGAGCTTCGTGGCCTGTACCGCGACATGGTGCTCACCCGCCGCTTCGACGCCGAGGCCACGTCCCTCCAGCGCCAGGGCGAGCTGGGCCTGTGGGCGTCGCTGCTCGGCCAGGAGGCCGCGCAGATCGGCTCCGGCCGGGCGCTGCGCGACGACGACTACGTCTTCCCGACCTACCGCGAGCACGGCGTCGCCTGGTGCCGTGGGGTCGACCCCACCAACCTGCTCGGCATGTTCCGCGGCGTGAACAACGGCGGCTGGGACCCGAACGGGAACAACTTCCACCTCTACACGATCGTCATCGGCTCCCAGACGCTGCACGCCACCGGCTACGCGATGGGCATCGCCAAGGACGGCGCCGACAGCGCGGTGATCGCCTACTTCGGCGACGGCGCGAGCAGCCAGGGCGACGTCGCGGAGTCCTTCACCTTCTCCGCCGTCTACAACGCCCCGGTGGTGTTCTTCTGCCAGAACAACCAGTGGGCGATCTCCGAGCCGACCGAGAAGCAGACCCGCGTGCCGCTCTACCAGCGCGCCCAGGGCTTCGGCTTCCCGGGCGTCCGGGTCGACGGCAACGACGTGCTGGCCTGCCTCGCGGTCACCAAGTGGGCGCTGGAGCGGGCCCGCAACGGCGAGGGCCCGACCCTCGTCGAGGCGTACACGTACCGCATGGGCGCCCACACCACCTCCGACGACCCGACGAAGTACCGGGCGGACGAGGAGCGCGAGGCCTGGGAGGCGAAGGACCCGATCCTGCGCCTGCGCCGGCACCTCGAGGCCTCAAACCACACGGACGAGGCATTCTTCGCGGAACTCGAGGCCGAGAGCGAGGCGTTGGGCAGACGAGTGCGCGAAGCGGTCCGTGCCATGCCGGACCCGGACCACTTCGCCATCTTCGAGAACGTGTACGCGGACGGGCACGCGCTCGTCGACGAGGAGCGGGCCCAGTTCGCCGCCTACCAGGCGTCGTTCGCGGACGCTGAAGGGGGCAACTGAGATGGCGGAGACCGTGACGTCCAAGAACATGGCACTGGCCAAGGCGATCAACGAGTCGCTGCGTCGCGCCCTGGAAGCGGACCCCAAGGTCCTGATCATGGGTGAGGACGTCGGCAAGCTCGGCGGCGTCTTCCGCGTGACGGACGGCCTCCAGAAGGACTTCGGCGAGAGCCGGGTCATCGACACCCCGCTCGCCGAGTCCGGCATCGTCGGCACCGCCATCGGCCTCGCCCTGCGCGGCTACCGCCCGGTGGTGGAGATCCAGTTCGACGGTTTCGTCTTCCCCGCCTACGACCAGATCGTCACCCAGCTCGCGAAGATGCACGCGCGCTCGCTGGGCAAGGTCAAGATGCCGGTCGTCGTCCGGATCCCCTACGGCGGCGGCATCGGCGCGGTCGAGCACCACTCGGAGTCCCCCGAGGCCCTGTTCGCGCACGTGGCGGGCCTGAAGATCGTCTCCCCGTCCAACGCGTCCGACGCGTACTGGATGATGCAGCAGGCCATCCAGAGCGACGACCCGGTGATCTTCTTCGAGCCCAAGCGGCGCTACTGGGACAAGGGCGAGGTCAACACCGAGGCCATCCCCGGCCCGCTGCACAAGGCCCAGGTCGTCCGCGAGGGCACCGACCTGACCCTCGCCGCCTACGGCCCGATGGTGAAGCTCTGCCTGGAGGCCGCCGCCGCGGCCGCCGAGGAGGGCAAGAACCTCGAGGTCCTGGACCTGCGCTCGGTCTCCCCGCTGGACTTCGACGCCATCCAGACGTCGGTCGAGAAGACCCGTCGGCTGGTCGTCGTCCACGAGGCGCCGGTGTTCTTCGGCTCGGGCGCGGAGATCGCCGCCCGGATCACGGAGCGCTGCTTCTACCACCTGGAGGCCCCGGTGCTCCGGGTCGGCGGCTACCACGCCCCGTACCCGCCGGCGCGCCTGGAGGAGGAGTACCTGCCGGGTCTGGACCGGGTGCTCGACGCCGTCGACCGTGCCCTGGCGTACTGAGGAGAGGGTCGTGACGACGATGACGGAAGCGTCCGTACGCGAGTTCAAGATGCCCGATGTGGGTGAGGGCCTCACCGAGGCCGAGATCCTCAAGTGGTACGTGCAGCCCGGCGACACGGTGACCGACGGCCAGGTGGTGTGCGAGGTCGAGACGGCCAAGGCCGCCGTCGAGCTGCCCATCCCGTACGACGGTGTGGTCCGCGAGCTGCGCTTCCCCGAGGGCACCACGGTGGACGTGGGCACGGCGATCATCGCGGTGGACGTGTCCGGCGGAGCGGCGCCGGCTCCCGCCGAGGCACCGGCACAGGTGCCCGCCCCGGCCCCCGCCGCCACTCCCGCCCCGGCCGAGGAGAAGCCCGTGGGCTCCGGCCGCCAGCCGGTCCTCGTCGGGTACGGCGTGGCGGCCTCCTCCACCAAGCGCCGCCCCCGCAAGGGCGCGGAGATCCCCGCCCAGGAGCCGGCGACCGCGACCGCAGCGGCGGCCGTCCAGGCGGAGCTGAACGGCCACGGGAGCACCCCGGCCGTACAGGAGCGGCCGCTGGCCAAGCCGCCGGTGCGCAAGCTGGCCAAGGACCTGGGCGTCGACCTGACGACGGTCACGCCGACCGGCCCGGACGGCATCATCACGCGCGAGGACGTCCACGCGGCGGCGGCCCCGGCCCAGGCGCCCGCGCAGGCGCCCGTGCCGGTCACCGTCCCGCAGCCCGTCCCGGCGGCGGCCGTCCCGGCGCCGGTCGTCACGTACGACACGGCGCGGGAGACCCGTATCCCGGTCAAGGGTGTCCGCAAGGCGACGGCGACGGCGATGGTCGGCTCGGCGTTCACGGCACCGCATGTCACCGAGTTCGTGACGGTCGACGTCACGCGCACGCTGAAGCTCGTCGAGGAGCTGAAGCAGGACAAGGACATGCAGGGGCTGCGGGTCAACCCGCTGCTGCTGATCGCCAAGGCCCTGCTGGTCGCCATCCGGCGCCACCCGGAGATCAACGCCTCCTGGGACGAGGCGGCGCAGGAGATCGTCCAGAAGCACTACGTCAACCTGGGCATCGCCGCGGCCACCCCGCGCGGGCTGATCGTGCCGAACATCAAGGACGCGCACGCGAAGACGCTGCCGCAGCTGGCCGAGTCTCTGGGCGAGCTGGTGGCGACGGCGCGGGACGGCAAGACGTCCCCCGCCGCGATGCAGGGCGGCACGGTCACCATCACCAACGTCGGCGTCTTCGGCGTCGACACCGGCACGCCGATCCTCAACCCCGGCGAGTCCGCGATCCTCGCCGTCGGTGCGATCCGGCTCCAGCCGTGGGTCCACAAGGGCAAGGTGAAGCCCCGCCAGGTCACCACCCTGGCCCTGAGCTTCGACCACCGCCTGGTGGACGGCGAGCTGGGCTCCAAGGTGCTGGCCGACGTGGCGGCGATCCTGGAACAGCCGAAGCGGCTGATCACCTGGGGCTGAGCCGCGCGCACGACCCGCACAGAGCCGCGCACCCGAGAACGGGGGCGCGGCTCTTGCGCGTCGGCGGCGTGCGCGCCGACCGCCTGTGCGTCGGCAGCCCGCATGCCGGCCGCCTGTGCGTCGGCAGCCCGCATGCCGGCCGCCCGTGTCGACCTCGGCGGCTCAGCCGGACGCCGTCGGATCCGGGCGGAGCCAGTGGTTCTCGGTCGTCCAGCCCAGGAAGCGCCGGCCCGCGCCCTCGTCCGCCGCTCCGCCCTCCGCCACCTGGCGCAGCCCCGTCAGCGCCGGGGCCAGGCGGGCGGCGACAGGAGCGGGATGGCGCGCGGCCTCCTCGCCGAGCCACCGCAGGGTGTCCTCCTGTTCCCGCGCGGTGCACAGGGAGAGGTGGAACACCATCTGCCGCCACGCGTAGGCCGCGTCCTTGATCGTGCCCAGCGGGCGGGGGTTGTCGTGCACCTGGGCGGTCAGCCGGCACACCGTGGTGAACGAGCGGCGTGCCAGGTCCTCCCAGCCGGGCGCCGGGGCGATGCCGGCCCGGTGGACCAGGGTGGCCAGGTTGTGCGTGGTGAGGATCTGCGCCTGCTCGATCACCGTGCCGTTCGCGGCCGGTGACCCGAAGCCCCACCGGGAGCGGGACGAGGAGGTCCCGGCGCGCTCCACGCACAGCTTCGCGAACCCCGGTGAGGTCCGCGCCCCCTGAAGCCGGGACTCCGCCTCGGTGATCGCCAGATGGCGGACGGCCCGGTAGTCGATGGCGTAGTAGCGCTCGTAGAGCGAGCCGCCGCCCAGGAGGTCCGCCGCGATCCGGGCCGCGACGAGGAACTTCGGGGTGAACGTGCCCATGAAGATGTCGGTGGCCAGCTCCTCCACCAGCGGCGCGCCGAGGTCCGCCGCGCGGGCGAGGACGGACAGCTCGCGCACCAGCGGGTTGGGCAGGATCGTGCCGGGGAACGCCTGCACGGCCAGTTCGCCCAGCTGTCGCAGCGCCACGGCCGCCACCTCGCCCGCCGCGTCGGCGGAGCGCTGCCCGGCCACGGCCCGTACCCACGGCAGCTCCTCCATCCGTACCTGCCGCTGGAGGTTGAGCAGCAGCAGCGAACGGCGGTTCGCGAACGCCCGGTGGTGGGCGGCCGCCAGGGCGCGCAGGGCCGGGTCCGGATGGGCCACGGCGGTGGTGGCGGCGACGAGCTGCGGGACCAGCTCGGCCAGTACCTCCGCCGAGGGCACGACACCGCGCTCCACGAGCGTGCCGAGCGGCGCGCTCAGCGCCGTCTCGACGGGCCGGCGGACGGCGGCCGGGACGGCCGCGCCGACCGGCAGCCCGGTCTCCCGCGCCTCGGCCTCGCCCACCGGCACCAGCAGCGGTTCGACCTCGGCCACCCCCGCCCCCTGCTCCAGCCCCGACAGTCGGCGCAGCACCAGCTGGGCCAGCGCGTGGTGGGAGGGGAGCGCGGCCTGGGCGGCCTGCGCGCGGCGCAGCGCGGTGTGCGGCTCGGAACCGGGCACTCCGCGCCGGCGCACCATCGCGGTGACGGCGTGCCGCAGCAGCCCGAGCCGTCGCGCGTTCGGTGTCCGCCCGGCGGTCACCTCCTCCAGCGCGCCCCGCAGGATGGCGAGGTTCTCCTTGGGGCGGAGGTGCTTGGTGCAGTACGTGTGCCGGTCGGCGAGGTCGCGGTAGCGCAGCAGCAGCGCGGCACCCCGCTCGTACCAGCCGTCGTGCGTGCGCCGGGCCGGGACGTGGACGGTGCCGTCGGCGTCGGCCGTCTCCAGCCAGTGCGTCAGGAGCGCGTCACCGAAGGGCTGCCAGACGGCCAGCGCCTCGCGCTGGGTCTCGACAGCCGTGCTGGGCCGGCGCCGGGCCAGGGTCTGGCCGGCCTCGGCGACGGTGTGCCGGTGCACCGCGCCGGGCGCGGCCGCCGGGCGGGTGGAGGGGCGCGGGGTGAACCGCAGACGTCCGGCGAAGGGGGCCAGTTCCTCGACGAGCGCGAGCGCCGCGTCCGTCTCCCCGGCCCGGGCCAGCCAGGCCACGGTGAGCAGGGCGGCCTCCTCCGGGACCGTGATCTCGTACCGTCCGCTGTCGAGCAGCGCGGCGAGCCGGCCCAGCCCGTCCTCGGACAGCCAGTACGCGAACAGCGCGCGCCGCTCGTGCGGTACGCCGGCGAGGCGCGCGGCCTCGGTCTCGTACTCCGTCAGAGGTCCCCCGGCGCTGGGCTCGCCGGTGGCGAAGCCGCCGCGCATCACGTCGAGGGTCACCCAGGCCGGGAGCCCGGACACGGGCGTGCGGGAGCCGATCGTCAGGCGTCCGCTCGCCATGCCGGCGAGGACGGCCCGCCAGGAGCGGGCGCGATCCTCGGCCCGGCGGCGGGTGTCGGGGTCGGGGTGGGTGCGCGCGGTGGCGAGCGCCCCGGCCAGTTGGCCGGACGCGTAGCCGGGAGCGGCCTCTGCGAGGTGCTGCTGGTCAGCGTCGTCGTTCATAAGCCGGCATGGCGGGTGCTGCCCCCGCTCCCTCCGGGTCCGGAGCCCGGTGCTCTGCTGCTGAGCTACATGCCGAGGATCCGACGTGGCGGGTGCTGCCCCCGCTCCCTCCGGGTCTGGAGCCCGGTGCTCTGCTGCTGAGCTACACGTCGAGGTCCGACGTGGCGGGTTCCGCCCCCGCGCCCTCCGGGTTTGCAGCCCGGCGCTCTGGCTTCTGAGCTACACGTCGACGCCCCGACGCTAGACGCCGAACACCCGCACGAACAACTGGGTTTCGGCGTCACTCACTCCCTGACGCCGTCACGCGTTCCTACGCCGGCACGTGCACCGTCTCCACCCGGCTCGCCACCAGCCGCTCCCGCTCCCGGCGGGCCGCGCGCTTGCGGAGCCGCAGGATCTGGCTGACGCCGAGCGCCTGGAGGACGAACACGCAGGAGAAGGCGACCCGGTAGTCGTCACCGGTCGCGTCGAGCAGGACGCCGATCGCGAACAGGGTGGTCATGGAGGCGACGAAGCCGCCCATGTTGGTGATGCCGGACGCGGTGCCCTGCCGCTCGGGCGGGTTCGCGGGCCGGGCGAAGTCGAAGCCCAGCATGGAGGCGGGGCCGCAGGCGCCGAGCACCGCGCAGAGCGCGATCAGCAGCCCCATCGGGGCGTGCTCGCCGGGGTAGACCAGCGTGACGGCCCACATCAGCGCGGTCGCGCCGACCGTGCCCAGGGCCAGCGGGAGCCGCGCCCCGTGGTGCCGGGCGACGATCTGGCCGTACACCAGTCCGACGACCATGTTGGAGAGGACGACCAGGGTCAGCAGCTCGCCCGCTGTGGCGCGCGACAGGCCCTGCGCCTCCACCAGGAACGGCAGGCCCCACAGCAGCAGGAACACCATCGCCGGGAACTGGGTGGTGAAGTGCACCCACAGGCCCAGCCGCGTCCCCGGCTCCCGCCAGGACGCGGCGATCTGACGGCGCACGTACGCGGAGCCGTGGTGCGGGAAGGGCTCCGGCTCGTGCCCCTCCGGGTGGTCCTTGAGGAACAGCAGGAGCAGGACGAGGACGACGACACCGGCGAGCGCGCTGCCCGCGAACGCGGCCGTCCAGCCGACGCCGTGCAGCAGCCGGGCCAGCACCAGGGTGGAGACGAGGTTGCCAGCCATGCCGGCCAGCCCGGCCAGCTGCGCCACCATCGGCCCGCGCCGTGCCGGGAACCAGCGGGTGCCCAGCCGCAGCACGCTGATGAACGTCATCGCGTCCCCGCACCCCAGCAGCGCCCGCGAGGCGAGCGCCATGCCGTACGAGGGGGAGAACGCGAAGCCGAGCTGCCCTGCCGTGAACAGCACGACGCCGATGGTCAGCACCTTCTTGGTGCCGAGCCGGTCGACCAGCAGCCCGACCGGTATCTGCATCCCGGCATAGACCAGCAGCTGGAGGATCGAGAAGGTCGACAGGGCCGAGGCGTTCACCTGGAAGCGGTCGGCGGCGTCGAGGCCGGCCACACCCAGCGACGTACGGAAGATGACGGCGACGAAGTAGACCGAGACGCCGATCCCCCAGACGGCTACCGCGCGTCGGCCGCCGGGCGGATCACCCGGAAGGGTGGAATTCGGGCCGGGCCGGCCGGCGCTCATCGGACCTGCCCACGGGCCAGGTGCGAGAACCAGCTGATGTGCCGGTGGACGATCCCGACCGCCTCGTCGGCGTCGCCGGAGCGCAGGGCCTCCAGGATCTCCTCGTGCTCGGTGAGCGTCTTGGCGATCCGGTCGGGGTGGGAGTGCAGCACCGCGACGCCCATCCGCAACTGACGGTCACGCAGCTGGTCGTAGAGGCGGGACAGGATCTCGTTGCCGCCGCTGCGGACGATCTCCGCGTGGAAGCAGCGGTCCGTGACCGCGGCGGCCGCCAGATCTCCGGCGGCGGCCTGCTCCTTCTGCCGCGCCAGCAGCTCCTCCAGCCGCTCGATCAGCCCGGCCGGCGCGGGGACGGCCTTGCGGGCCGCGTGTTCCTCGACCAGCAGCCGGGTCTCCACGACGTCCGCGATCTCCTGCGCGGAGACCGGCAGGACCAGTGCGCCCTTCTTCGGGTAGAGCCGGATCAGCCCTTCGACCTCGAGCCGCAGCAGCGCCTCGCGCACGGGGGTCCGCGAGACCCCCACGGCTTCGGCGAGTTCGCCCTCGGTGAGCAGGGTGCCGCCCTCGTAACGACGGTCCAGGACACCCTGTTTGACATGGGCGTACACGCGGTCGGCGGCGGGCGGTTGCCGGAGGGGGACGGGTGCCGGGGTGGGGGCGGGTGAGGGGGAGGTGGCGGGAGCCTGCGCGGGCGGAGCGGAGGACGGCATGTCCACAGGATAGATACAACGCGTACGCAACGGCGGGAACCATCCACCATGCGGGACGCGTGAAGGGGGTTGGGGGGCGGCGCCGCGCACAGCTTTTCGAAAGTCGTGCCAGCAGACGCACAACCTTCTGTGCTACTTACGTGTCACACACGTGCGGCCCCACTCTCCATTCCCCTTCCAATTCGGCCGCACTTCAGGGGCATTCGACGTAATCGGGGTATTTCAGTTGATAACCGCCACAAAGGGCTTCCGCCTCCGCAGAGCCGCCGCCGTCGTCGCCACGGCCAGTGCAGTGCTCGCGGGCGGAGTCCTCACCGCGGCTCCCGCTCAAGCCGTTACGGTGCCCACGGTCACCTCCAAGGGCGCGTACCTGATGAACAGCGTGACCGGAGCGGACCTCTACAAGAAGTCCGCCGACACCAAGAGGCTCACCGCCTCCACCACGAAGGTCATGGCCGCCAAGGTCGTGCTCTCGCAGGCGAACCTCAACCTGGACACCAAGGTCACGATCAAGGGGGCCATCAGCGACTACATGGTGGCCGAGGGCTACCCCTCGTCGGCCAAGCTGATCGTCGGCGACAAGGTCACCGTCCGTCAGCTGCTGTACGGGATGATGCTGCCGTCCGGCTGCGACGCGGCGATGGCCCTCGCCGACAAGTTCGGTACCGGCACGACGGTCGCGGCCCGCACCAAGAACTTCATCGGCAAGATGAACACCATGGCCAGCACCCTGGGCATGACGAACACGCACTTCGACTCGTTCGACGGCCTCAGCAACGGCTCCAACTACTCGACGCCGCGCGACCTGACGAAGCTCGCCCGCAGCGTGATGAAGAACTCCACGTTCAAGGCCGTCGTGAAGACCAAGTCGTACACGGCGAGGACCATCACCAAGACCGGTGCCACGCGCACCATGACGGCTTGGGCCAACACCAACACGCTGCTCGGCTGGAACGGCACGCTCGGCGTGAAGACCGGTTCCGGCACCGAGGCCAAGTACTGCCTCATCTTCGCCGCCACCGTCAACGGCGAGTCGGTCATGGGCACCGTCCTCACGGCTCCCGACGCGGCGAACCGCACGGCCGACGTGAAGAAGCTCATCAACTACGGCTTCGCGCGGATCAGCTGACGCCTGGGCATCCGCACCGCAACGGGCCCGTCGTGACCATCACGACGGGCCCGTTGCCGTTTTCGTTCCCGTTTCCGCGTTTCCGTCCCCCGGTGGACCGGGGCGCTCAGCCTCGAGTGCCGCCCCTGCCCGGTGTGGCCGCGGTCACTTCGTGACCGCGAGGTTTCGCAGGATCGCCGCCGTCAGCCGCGGCTCGCCCTCCGCCTTCACCCGGTCCGCGACGGCCTCCGGCGTCACCCGGCCGCAGGCCAGCCGGACGAACGTCTCCCAGTCGAGGGCGAAGGAGGCGGCGGGGCCGAGCGCGGGGGACGTCTCCAGGCTGCCGCGGCCCTGGATGTCGACGCGGATCGTGCGCAGGAACTCGATCGGGCCGTGCACATCGAAGACGACGGCGGAGCTGCGCGGGGCGTCCGCCCGCTCGGCGACCACGGCCGGCAGCTCGGCGAGCAGCACGTCCCGCGCGATGTGCGCGCCGGGGGAGTCGAGGTTGCCGGGGCGGCCGAGGGAGGCGCGCAGGTCCTGCTCGTGCACCCACACGTTGAACGCGTGGCCGCGCATCGACTCCTCCAGCGTCAGCTCCGTGCCCAGCGGGCCGCGTACGACCGTGCCCGGCTGGCGCGTCTCGTTCCGCAGCTGGCGGTTGCGGCGGATGATCGTCAGCTCCAGCTCGGACGTCATCTCCGGCGCCGTGTGGTGGCGGCGGACGTCGACCTGCGCCTCCATGTACCGCTGGAGGTCGGTGGTGACGTGGTAGAGATCGCGCGGCAGCGAGTGGATCGGGCGCGGATCGCCGTACATCTCACTGTCCAGGCCGATCACATGGGAGACCACATCGCGGACCGACCAGCCGGGGCACGGTGTCCGCCAGTTCCACTCGCCCTCCACAAGAGGCTGCACCAGCTCGGATATCGCTTCGATGGAGTGGGTCCAGGCGTCGGCGTAGGGCTGGAGGGTGGGATGCAGACTCACGGAACGGGACCCCTCGGCGGTCGGTACACGGGCGGTTGTGGCGGCGGGTGGCGGCGTTGCCAGCGGGATGCGGTGACGGTCGGTGGGCGGGCGGCGGGTGTCGGCGGCTGTCGGCGGGTGTCGTGGAACGCTAAGTTACGCTGCTGTGAGGCACCCCGGCAGTGCTTTCGTGTGACGATCGTAGGCCCGTATGGACGGCTCGAATGCCAGGACGGTGGTAGTGTGCGCGCCTCTCTGATCCAACTCGCCGTGGATGAGGGCGAATCGGTCGCATCGCGCCGGGTGCGCGTGGCCTCGCTGGTCCGGGAACAGGCCGACGGCGCCGATCTCGTGGTGCTGCCGGAACTGTGGACGACCGGGGCGTTCGCCTACGAGGAGTTCGCCACCGAGGCGGAGCCCCTGGAGGGGCCGACCTACGAGGCGATGGCCAAGGCCGCGAGCGACGCGGGCGTGTGGCTGCACGCCGGCTCGATCCCCGAACAGGACCCCGAAGGTCCCCTCTACAACACGTCTCTCGTCTTCTCCCCCTCCGGTGAGCTGGCCGCCACCTACCGCAAGATCCACCGCTTCGGCTTCGACAAGGGCGAGGCGGTGCTGATGGGCGCGGGCGAGGAACTCGTGACGGTCCGGCTGCCGGACACGACCCTCGGTCTGGGGACCTGCTACGACCTCCGTTTCCCCGAACTCTTCCGCGGTCTCGTCGACGCCGGCGCCGAGACCTTCGTCCTCCCCGCGGGCTGGCCGGAGCGCCGCCGGGCGCACTGGACGCTGCTGGCCCGGGCGCGGGCGGTCGAGAACCAGGCGTTCGTGCTCGCATGTGGAACGGCCGGGACGCACGCCGGAGTTCCGCAGGCGGGTCACTCGATCGTGGTCGATCCGTGGGGCGAGGTCCTCGCCGAGGCGGGGCCCGACGAGGAGATCCTCACGGTCGACTTCGACCCGGCGAAGACGGCGGCGACGCGGGAGCAGTTCCCGGCGCTGAAGGACCGGGTGCTGGGCCTCGAACGGCCGCGGCGCCAGGACAGGTCCTAGTCGCTCCGAGCGTCTGCCCTTCGCTCGTCGGTTCCCCGCTCGTCAGTCCCCGTGTTCCTTCTCGGCGAGGTGGATCACGCACACCGTCACCGCGATCAGCAGCGCCGGATCCACGTCCTCCCGGACGACGTCCACGCCGTACGTCTCCCGCACGTGCAGCCAGCGCCGGGAGACCACGGCCAGCAGCTCACCGTCGTACTCGATCGCGAACTCCCGATCGAGGATCTTCCCGCTGACGTCCAGCTCGGTGCGGCCGTCCGCCAGGGACACCCGGTAGTGGTTGCGCAGCAGGGACAGCCGTTTGCGCCGGACCGTGGCCAGCGGCTCGCCCTCCCGCTCGATCACCATCGTGTCCCGCAGGGCGAACATCTTCTGGTGGATGTCGATCAGGACCTGCCCGCGGGTGTCCTTCAGTTCGAAGGTGTCGCGCAGCCGGATCGCCTTGCCGTCCACCAGGAACACCCTGTTCCCGTGGTCGTCCTCGATCCAGTAGTCGTCACCGAAGGCCAGCAGCCGGTCGCGTACGAGGAATCTCATGTCCTCACGGCTTCCCCGGCGGCCGGTCCGAAACGCCGTCTGTAGGCCGACGGGCTGAGGCCGGTCTCGCGCCGCACGCGCGCGCGGAGGTTGGCCGCGGTCCCCAGACCGCTGCGCGCCGCCACCACGTCCAGCCGCTCCTCGCCCCGCTCGATCAGCCGGCACGCGAGTGCCACCCGCTCGCCGGTCAGCCAGGCCAGCGGGGTCGTGCCGAGCTGGGCCCGGAAGCGGCGGTGCAGCGTCGCCGGGCTCACCGCGGCCCGTGCCGCGAGGCCTGCCACCGTCAGCGGCTCCCCCAGCCGCTCCTGCGCCCACGCCAGCAGGGGCGCCAGCGACTCGTCGGGCACGTCCGGCAGCGGCCGCTCCACGAACTGCCGCTGCCCGCCGTCCCGGTGCGCGGCGAAGACCAGCCGCCGGGAGACGGCGTTGGCGATCTCGGCGCCGTGATCGCGCCGGACGACGTGCAGGCCGAGGTCGAGCGCCGAGGCACTGCCCGACGCGGTGAGGATGTCGCCGTCGTCGACGAAGAGGACGTCCGGTTCGAGGCGCACGCGCGGGAAGCGGACGCGGAAGGAGTCCGCCCACATCCAGTGGCAGGCCGCGCGCCGGCCGTCCAGCAGTCCGGCCTCGGCCATCGTGAACGCGCCCGAGCAGAAGCCGACGAGCCGGGCGCCACGCGCGTGTGCCCGGCGCACGGTGTCCAGGACGTGGGGGGAGCGCGGGGTGTCGGTGTCCGGCCGGTTCGGCACGATCAGCGTGTCCGCGTCCTCGGCCGCCTCCAGCCCGGCGACGCCGCTGAGTGTGAAGAAGCCGTCCCGCATCCGGGTGGCCGGCCCGTCCGCGCACAGCCGGAAGTCGTACAGTTCCCGGCCCAGCTCGGGGCGGCGCAGCCCGAAGACCTCGATGGCGCAGCTCATCTCGAAGGGGTTCGAGTTCTCGTCGACGATCAGTACGACGCGGTGCGGCTGAGAGGATCCTTGCGGCATATGCGATTCCTAGCACTCGCCGGACCCCCGGGCCCAGCCCCACGATGAGGGCATGACCGACGCACCCGTCTCCCTGCCCGCCGCCCTCGCCTCTTTCACCGACCGCTGGAGCCCCCGCATCGTCACCACGGTCAACGACTACGACGTCCGGGTGGCCAAGGTCGAGGGAGAACACCTCTGGCACACCCACGACCACACCGACGAGTTCTTCCTGGTCCTGGAGGGGGAGCTCCGGATCTCCCTGCGCGAGCCGGAAGGCGAGCGCACGGTGACCCTTCCCAAGGGCTCCGTCTTCACCGTCCCACGCGGCATCGAACACAAGCCGTACGCGCCCGTACCCACCGAGATCCTCCTGCTCGAACCGACCGGCACCTCCACCGTCGGCGACCGCCACGAGGAGGTACCCGACCACGTGGACGCGACGACGGGCCACGCGCTGGCCTGACCCGACACCGACGGAACGTCACGGCGCCCGGCTCCTTCACATGGAGGGGCCGGGCGCGGACACGCTGGAGCTGGACCGGCCCCTGGTGGACGACGCGGTCCTCTGCACCTCGGAACTCGTCACCAACGCCTGCGTGCACGCGAAAGGAGGCGACGGCACCGTGCTGTGGCTGGCGGTGGAGCAGGGCGGCTGCGGGTGGTGGTGTACGACGGGGACGCGAATCCGCCGGTGACGAGAGAACGGACGGCGGAGGCATGGCACCAGGGCGGTGGCCGGGGCCTGTACCTGGTGGACGCCCTCACCGACGGCCGCTGGGGGCACGGTCGGGACATCCCGTACGGCGGGCAGGCGCACCCGGAGGGCAAGGGCGGGTGGTTCGACCTGCCCGTACTCCGAGGGTCGGCACCATGACGGACGACCAGCCGCAGAGACTCGACCGGCAGCAGCAACTCGAAACGGCGGCCGTGATCCTGTGTCTCGCCCGCCCGATGGTCGACGACGGCGCACACCCCACCGCCGACCAGCTCCGCTGGATCGCGGGCCGCCTGGCCGAGTCCCTGACGGACGTCCTCGCCATCGCCGCCGAGCGGATCCCGGCAGGCGACGGTCGGTCGGGACAGCTCCCCGCGCCCCGGGATCACCCGATCCCAGGAGGCGGGAGCTGACGGGCCCCGGCCTGCGGGACGCCCTGGACGCACCAGACGGCGGACTGCCCCATGACGAACGGGTCCTGGGCCCTGCGAGGGCTCAGCTGCCGTACCCGTCGCTGTATCCGCCGCGGTGGTGGTGGCGCTCCTCCTCGACCACGGTCGTGGTCGCCGGAGGCACCACCACGCGGCGGCGTCGCGCGATGCTGCTGAACGTGGTGACGCCGATCAGGCCGACGATCATCAGGATGACTCCGACCAGGTCGAGATTGACCCCTTGCATGTCCCAGTCGGTCGCGAAGGTGAGGATCGCTCCTACGGCGATCAGGATGATGCACCCGCCGAGGCCCATGGTGTTGCCTCCCTGTACGGTCCGGTGGTTCCGTTCCGGTTCCGGTGGTTCCGGTGGTCCCGGTCTGTGGTCCGCACCGGCGGGTACCCCACTCCCCCCGAACTACCCCTCCAGGAAGGCCACCAGGGCGTTGGCCAACAGATAGGGGTCGGCGTCGCCGCACAACTCCCGTGCGCTGTGCATCGACAGGATGGCCACGCCGATGTCGACGGTCCGGATGCCGTGCCGGGCGGCGGTGATCGGGCCGATCGTGGTGCCGCACGGCATGGAGTTGTTGGATACGAAGGACTGGAAGGGCACGTCCGCCTTCTCGCAGGCCGCGGCGAACACCGCCCGGCCCGAACCGTCCGTCGCGTAGCGGTTGTTGACGTTGACCTTGAGGATCGGGCCGCCGTTGACGCGCGGGTGGTGCGTCGGGTCGTGCCGCTCCGCGTAGTTGGGGTGGACCGCGTGCCCGGTGTCGGAGGAGAGGCAGACGGTGCCCGCGAAGGCGCGCGCCCGGTCCTCGTACGATCCGCCGCGCGCGAAGACTGAACGTTCCAGCACACTGCCGAGCAGCGGTCCGTCCGCGCCGGTGTCGGACTGCGAGCCGTTCTCCTCGTGGTCGAAGGCGGCCAGCACCGGGATGTACGGCAGCTCCGTGCCGCTCGTGGCCACGGCCGCCAAGGCCGCGGTGGCGGAGTGCACGGACAGCAGGTTGTCCATGCGCGGGCCGGCCACCAGTTCCTGGTCGCGGCCCAGGTAGGCGGCCGGCTCCACGGGGTGGGTCATCAGGTCCCAGCCGGCGACCTCGCCCGCCGGCAGCCCGGCCTCCTCCTCCAGGAAGGCGATCAGGTCGCCGCCGCGGACGTCGCCGCCGAGGCCCCAGACGGGCTGGAGGTGGCGCTGCTTGTCGAGCTTGAGGCCGTCGGTGTTGACCGCCCGGTCGAGGTGGATGGCGAGCTGGGGCACGCGCAGCAGCGGCCGGCCCACGTTCACGAGGCGCGTCGTGCCGTCCCGCAGGGTCAGCCGGCCGGCGATGCCCAGATCGCGGTCGAGCCAGGAGTTGAGCAGCGGTCCGCCGTAGATCTCCACGGCGACCTGGCGCCAGCCGTGCGCTCCGGTGTCGGGCAGCGGCTTGACCCGCAGGTTGGGGGAGTCGGTGTGGGCGCCGATGATCCGGAAGGGGGTGTGCGGCGGGGCGCCCTCGGGGACGTACCAGGCCATGATCGCGCCGCCGCGCAGGACGTACCGGCCGCCGAAGCCCGCGGCGGAGGCCGTCGATGTCTCCGTGTCCCAGGCGTCCGTCTCCATGACCTGACGGAAACCGGCCTTCTCCAGGCGCTCGGCGGCGTTCGCCACGGCGTGGTACGGCGACGGGCTCGCCGTCAGGAAGGACATGAGGTCGTCGGTGTGGCCGCGGTCGAAGCGGGCGGGTGCGCTCATGGGTTCACCTTAACGACGGACGAGAGCCCGCCCCCCGGTCATGGGAGCGGGCTCTCGTGAGGACGGTGTGAGAGTCACCGGGTCGGTGACCGGGCGGCATTTTGGCATGCCGCGCCGGTCACCGGGGCGGGATGGATCAGAACGCGGCCTCGTCCAGCTCCATCAGGTCCAGCTCGACGCCCTCGGCGATCTTGCGGGCCAGGGTGACGCCCGGCAGCACGTTGGCCGCGAAGAACTTCGCTGCCGCGATCTTGCCGGTGTAGAACGCCTTGTCCTTGGCGGAGGCCGTCTCCAGCTTCTCGGCGGCGATCGCCGCGCCCTTGAGGAGCAGGTAGCCGACGACCACGTCACCGGAGGCGAGCAGCAGGCGGGTGCTGTTCAGGCCCACCTTGTAGATGTTCTTGACGTCCTGCTCGGTGGCGGCGAGGTCGGTCAGCATCAGGCCGACGATGGCCTCCAGCTCGACGGCGGCCTTGGCCAGGTGCTCGCGGGCGCCCGCCAGCTCCTCGCCGCCGGTGCCGAGCGCGAGGAACTTCTTGATGTCCTCGGCGAGGGAGTTCAGCGCGGCGCCCTGGTTGCGGACGATCTTCCGGAAGAAGAAGTCCTGGCCCTGGATGGCGGTGGTGCCCTCGTACAGGGTGTCGATCTTGGCGTCGCGGATGTACTGCTCGATCGGGTACTCCTGGAGGAACCCGGAGCCGCCGAAGGTCTGGAGCGACTGGGCGAGCTGCTCGTAGCCCTTCTCGGAGCCGTAGCCCTTGACGATCGGCAGGAGCAGGTCGTTCAGCGCGTGCTCGGTCTTGGCGTCCTCGCCGGCCGCCTCCTTGACCGCGATCGCGTCCTGCACGGAGGCGGTGTAGAGGACCAGGGCGCGCATGCCCTCGGCGTACGCCTTCTGCGTCATCAGCGAGCGGCGCACGTCGGGGTGGTGGGTGATGGTGACCTTGGGTGCGGCCTTGTCCATGAAGTTCGCCAGGTCGGGGCCCTGGACGCGCTCCTTGGCGTACTCCAGCGCGTTCAGGTAGCCGGTCGAGAGCGTGGAGATCGCCTTCGTGCCGACCATCATGCGGGCGAACTCGATGATGCGGAACATCTGGCGGATGCCGTCGTGCTTGTCGCCGATCAGCCAGCCCTTGGCAGGGTGGTTGTCGCCGAAGGTCATCTCGCAGGTGTTGGAGGCCTTGAGGCCCATCTTGTGCTCGACGTTGGTGGCGTAGACGCCGTTGCGCTCGCCCAGCTCGCCGGTCTCGAAGTCGAACTCGTACTTGGGCACGAGGAAGAGGGAGAGGCCCTTGGTGCCGGGGCCGGCGCCCTCGGGGCGGGCGAGCACGTAGTGGAGGATGTTCTCCGACATGTCGTGCTCACCGGAGGTGATGAAGCGCTTCACGCCCTCGATGTGCCAGGAGCCGTCCTCCTGCTGCACGGCCTTGGTGCGGCCGGCGCCGACGTCCGAGCCGGCGTCCGGCTCGGTGAGGACCATGGTGGAGCCCCACTGCTTCTCGACGGCGATCTGCGCGATCTTCTTCTGGACGTCGTTGCCCTCGTCGAAGAGGATGCCGGCGAACGCCGGGCCGGAGGAGTACATCCACACGGCCGGGTTCGCGCCCAGGATCAGCTCGGCGTACGCCCAGATCAGCGACGGGGGAGCGGTGGTGCCGCCGATCTCCTCGGGCAGGCCCAGGCGCCAGTACTCGGAGTCCATGAAGGCCTGGTAGCTCTTCTTGAAGGACGCCGGGACGGGCGCGGTGTTGGTGGCCGGGTCGAAGACCGGGGGGTTGCGGTCGGCGTCGGTGAAGGACTCCGCCAGCTCGTTCTCCGCGAGGCGGGTCAGCTCGTCGAGGATGCTCTTCGCGGTCTCGGTGTCCATCTCCTCGAAGGGGCCGGTGCCGTACAGCTTGTCGCGCCCCAGTACTTCGAAGAGGTTGAACTCGATGTCGCGGAGATTCGGCTTGTAGTGCCCCATGGCGATGGCTCCGTAGAGAGATCGGCGAGGCACTTGGATCCTCGCGCCAGTTCACTTACCAACTAGTAGCTCCGATGATGCTACCCGTCGGTAATAAGAAGCAACCCCGAACCGGCGATCTGTGACGGTTCACACCGGGACGGTGAGCACCGCGGTGTACCCCTTCTCGACACTTCCCTCCACGGTCGCCAGTTGGTGGTCGTAGCCGTCGCTGAAGATGTTGTCCGTCTCGAGGGAGAGCTGGGCCAGGTTCGTCACACTCCGGCTGTAGCCGTCCGTGGCGTACACCGTGTCGCAGACGTCCTTCGGCAGCGCGAGCTGAGAGGTGTTCGTGATGGAGGTGGCGGCGGTGGCGTCCTCCAGGCTGCCGTAGACCTCGAAGTGGATGTGCGGCCAGCGGCCCGTGTAACAGGCGGGGAAGATGCTCTCGAAGGTGACCTGGCCCTTCTCGTCGGCCTCCTGGACGCCGCGCAGATAGTTCTCGTCGGTGACGCCCTCCGAGTAGAGCGAGTAGTTGCCCTCCCGGTCGCAGTGCCACAGGTAGACGGCGGCGCCCTCCTTCGGCGTCCCGCAGCCCGAGGCGGCGTCGACGACCGTGAGCGTGATCGTCAGCGGGACGCCCTCGGCGGTGCCGCCGGCGGAGTCGCCGAAGCTGGAGGTGATGTCGCTGCGCACGACACCGCTCTCCTTGAGGACGTTCACCCCGTTCGAGCCGTCGCCCGGGTAAGGGCCGGCGGTCTCGTCGGGGATCACCGCGCACTCGGTGGACGAGGTGCCGGAGGAAGCGCCGGAGGAGGCGCCGGACGAGGCCGCCGTGCTGGACGAGGAGGACACCGAGGTCTCCTCCTCGCCGCCCGAGCAGCCCACCAGCGGGACCAGGCCCGCCCCCGCGAGCAGCCGGATCATCCGGCGGCGGGCGAGCACCGGAAGGTCGTAGGAGAGCCCTCTGTCGTGCTCGTGGTCTTCGCCGTCGTGGTGGTGGTGCCCCATGGTCGTGCCCCTCGCTGTGATGGTCCGGGCTTTGCCGTTCCGTGGTCCGTCCTTTGATGTCCGGGACGCTATGGGTGTCCACTGTGGGATTCCGGGGACGAATCTGTGAAGTACCCAAGTGCGGTACGGACCCCTGCGAAGCCCCACGGGGCGGGCGCGCTCGGTACTCTTGCGCCCATGTACGGCTACGACCAGAACATGGGTGCCCAGCAGCAGTACGCCCCGCCGCCGCAGCAGCCGATGGCCGGCGCCTACGGGCAGCAGCCGCCCCTGTATCCCGAGCCGTCCCCGCCTTCCCTCGCGGACGCGGTGCGGGCCTTCACCACGGGGCAGCTGGCCGCGGAGGACTTCCAGCAGGTCTTCGCCACGTCCAAGGTGTACTGCCCGCGCGGCGACAACCCCGGGTTCCTCGCCCTGCACAACACCCAGCAGCCGGTGATCCCGATGTTCACCTCCCTCAAGGAGCTGCGCCGGTACGCGGGCAAGGAGTCCAAGTACTTCGTCATCACCGGCGCCGAGGTCATCGACCTCCTCCCCACCGGCTACGGCTTCGTCCTCGACATGGAGGGCGAACACCGCATGGTCTTCGACGCCAAGGCGGTCGAGCAGATGGTGGAATTCGCGATGCGGCGGATGTACGGCTGAGAGTGCCTCCGGCGGTTGGGCCGGGGACGCTCCCGGTGCTCGCGCTCCCGGTGCTCGATGGCGCCGTTGGTGGTGCGATGGCTGCGGCCGGGCCACGGCTGTGTGCGGCTGCGGGTGGCCCGCTCCGTGACCTTGCGGGCCGACGGGGTGCTCTCGGCTGACGCTCTGGGTCTTCCGTGACTTGGGCCGGCCCTTGCGTCGGCCCGGCCGTGCGTCTTCGGAGGCTCGGTTCCCGGCGGCTTCCCGCCGGTTCCGGTGGTGCGGTCGGATCCCGTACGGCCGATGGCCGAGCGTCTTCGATGGTCCGCCGCCCGCCCTCGGCGGCTCGCCCTCCGCTCCCGGCGGCTTCTTGTGCGAGTCCCGGATGATCTACCCCCTGCGTACTGCGGTTCGCCCGGCGCCCGGACGGTCGGCCTGGGGGCGGCGGCGCGTCGGCCGGAGCCTTCGCGGTTCGGGCGGTGTTCTCGGACCCTCGCGCAACGCGTCCGGCGCGGGCCCAGCGAGCCGGTGGTTCGCCGCGCCGTGCGCCCCGGCCGTCGACCCGCGTGCCCGGCCGTTCGCCCCCACCCCCGAGATCGACCGGAGCCGTATCCCGCCCCACCCCCGCCCGTTCACCCCCGCGGCACCCGTACTTCGCCCCCTTCCCCCGCCGTGGAAATCCGCTCCCTGATTGTCACAGGCATGCCATAGGGTTTCCTCAGGCAGCCGCGCCCCGGGGGTCGCCGCTCATGGCGGTCGTGTCCGGGTGTCGCGCGGCGCTCTCTCAATCACCCGGCAACTCCGGGTTCTTCTGTGGGGGTTCATCACTGTGCGCATGCGCAGCACATCGGCCGCGACGGCACTCGCGGTCCTCGTCAGCTCTGCGGCGCTGAGCGTCGCCGTGGCCGGGCCCGCCTCGGCCGCCGCCACCACCGTCACCAGCCCCGTCGGCCTCGTCGTGGACGGCGCCCACCAGCGCGTCTTCGTCGGTGACAAGGCCAACGGCCGGATCCTCGCCGCCGACTACAGCGGCACCCTCGTCGGTCTGAACGTCGGCTTCGGCGACGTCAGCGACCTGGCCGTCTCCGACGACGGCAGCACCCTGTACGCGGCCCTGCCGAGCAGCCACGAGATCGTGGCCCTCGACGCGGCCACCCTCCAGGTCAAGACCCGGTACCCGGTGGCCACCAGCACCGGTCCGCGACACCTGGCCTACTCGGCCGGCAAGGTGTGGTTCACCTACGGCGACCAGTGGGACGGCGACCTGGGCTCCGTCGACCCGACCGTGGACCCGGCGAGCGGCACCGACCCGGTGACGCTGGCGCAGTTCCCGACCGAGGGCACGTCCGTCGGTCTGTGGGGCCAGGCCCTGCTGGACACCGACCCGCTCCGGCCGGGCGTGCTGGCCATCGGCCAGACCGGCGGCGGTTCCACGGACTCGATGGCCGTCGTCGACGTCTCGGCCGGCACGCCCCAGCTCACCGCCTGGTACTTCAGCGACTACTCGCTGAACACCGGCATCCGGGACATCGACCTGGTCGCGGGCTGGAATCAGGTCCTGGTCAACGGCACCGACCGGGACGCCTACGCCGACGGCAAGTTCGCCAAGGCCGGCGCCTACCCGGCCGGACAGGCTGCCGACGTCGGCCGCAGCGGCCTGATCGCCCAGATCACCGGCACCAAGGTGGCGGTGTACCGGCCGAACGCCACCCAGCCGGTCCGCACCTTCGCCACCGGCACCCAGCCGGCCGCGGACGTGGCCTGGGCCCCGGACTCCTCCCGGATCTTCGCGCTCGTCGCGGGCAGCGGCGGCACCTACACGCTCAAGGCCCTGACCGAGCCCGCGCAGAACGTCCCCACCCTCACGGTGAACGCCCCGACGTCCGCGCCGCGCGCCAAGAAGCTGACGGTCACCGGCAAGATCTCGGCGACGATCCCGCTGCCGGGCCGCGCCAAGCTCACCGTCACCCGCACCGACCTCGACAGCCCGAGCGGCAAGGCGCTGCCGGCCGTCACGGCGAACGCGGACGGCACGTACTCCTTCTCGGACATCCCGCCGGCCGGCGGCGCGGTCACCTACAAGGTGAGCTACGCGGGCGACGCCACCCACACCGGGGTCTCCGCCTCCGACAAGGTCACGGTCTCCCGCGCGTCGACCAAGCTGAGCCTGAACAACAACGGCAAGCTGTACAACTACGGCACCGACGTCAAGTTCACCGCGCACCTCGGGACGACGTACAAGAACCGTTCGGTCCAGATCTACGCGGACCCCTTCGGCGGCGACAAGCCGAAGAAGCTGATCAAGACGGGCAAGGTCAACTCCAACGGCGACCTCGCCGCCTGGGTGGACATGACCCGCGACACCACCGTGACCGCGGTCTTCGCGGGCGACGCCCGCTACGCGCCCAAGACGGTGAAGGTCACGGCCTACGCCCGGGTCAAGATCTCCACCGCCGTCACCAAGCACTACAGGACGGCCAAGATCGGCTCGACGTCGTACTACTGGTTCCACAAGAACACCGACCCGCTGCTCACCACGACGATGACCTACTTCCCGGGGCGCCAGCAGCGCTTCGACGTCGAGGTCTACTACCAGGGTTCGTGGTACCCGGCGGACCCGTACTGGTTCCCGGTCGGTTCGAACGGCAAGTCGGCCGTGTCGCTGGAGGCGGCCGGTGAGGCCGGCTGGCGACTGCGTGCCCGTTCCGTGTACGTCAACGGTTCGTCCGGCGACAACGTGAACTCGACGACGTACGGCGCGTGGAAGTACCTGTACTTCAGCAACTGACCGACCCCGGTCCTCGGTGAACGGGGGTGACGTGGCCCGGAGGGAATGTCCTCCGGGCTTCCGTCGTTCTGGGGTGGTAGAAAGTTCAACGCTCAACTAAACTGGGACGCAGTCGCCCAAGGAGGTACCGACCATGCCCGCAGTGACCGTCGAGAACCCGCTGATGCTGCCGCGCGTCGCCGCGCCGGCTGACGCCGTGGCCCGTCCCGTACTCGGCGTCACGACCGCGCCGAGCGGCTTCGAGGGTGAGGGCTTCCCGGTGCGCCGGGCGTTCGCGGGGATCCACTACCGCCACCTCGACCCGTTCATCATGATGGACCAGATGGGCGAGGTGGACTACGCGCCCGGGGAGCCGAAGGGCACCCCCTGGCACCCGCACCGTGGCTTCGAGACCGTCACCTACATCATCGACGGCATCTTCGACCACCAGGACAGCCAGGGCGGCGGCGGCACCATCACCAACGGCGACACCCAGTGGATGACGGCCGGCTCCGGCCTGCTCCACATCGAGGCGCCGCCGGAGCACCTCGTCATGTCGGGCGGTCTCTTCCACGGCCTCCAGCTGTGGGTGAACCTGCCGGCCAGGGACAAGATGATGGCGCCGAGGTACCAGGACATCCGTGGCGGCAACGTGCAGTTGCTCACCACCCCCGACGGCGGCGCGCTCCTGCGGGTCATCGCGGGTGAGCTGGACGGCCACGCGGGCCCGGGTATCACCCACACGCCCATCACCATGATCCACGCGACCCTCGCCCCGGGTGCGGAGCTCACGCTGCCCTGGCGTGAGGACTTCAACGGCCTCGCCTACGTCCTGGCGGGCAAGGGCGCGGTCGGCGCGGAGCGCCGCCCGATCCACCTGGGCCAGACGGCGGTCTTCGGCGCGGGTTCCTCGCTGACCGTCCGCGCGGACGAGAAGCAGGACTCCCACACGCCGGACATGGAGGTCGTGCTCCTGGGTGGACAGCCGATCCGTGAGCCCATGGCCCACTACGGCCCCTTCGTCATGAACACCAAGGACGAGCTCATGCAGGCGTTCGAGGACTTCCAGAAGGGCCGCCTCGGCACGATCCCGGCGGTGCACGGAATGACGGAGGAGGGCCCGCAGGAGGCCTGAGGTCCGATACGGTACGACGACGGCCCGACGCCGCAACTTCGGTTTGCGACGTCGGGCCGTTTCATCGCGTCACGGCAGGACGCAGACCGGTGTCCCATCCGCCGCACGGCCGCCGTGCCGCACACATCCCCGCTCGAAGAGCACGTCCAGGCAGTCCCGTACGCGCTTGGGCGACAGGCCTGTACGAGTGGAGATCTCGTCCACGGAGCACCTCGCCCCGCCGCGCAGCAGCGCCGGTGCCAGGTAGGCCGCCACCACATGGACGTCCTCCGTCACGACCAGGTTCGTCGCCTTCCACTTGGCGAGGATCTGCTGAGGCGTCAGCTCCGTGGCCGGGGCGGGCCCAGGACGTGCGTCGGGCTGCCTGAGGGCCTCGGCGATGTCCCGCAGCGCGTCGGCCATCAGGCTCTGGCTGTGACCGATCCCCCGCAGCAGATCGTTCCGCTCCTCCTGCAACGCCAGCATCATCTCGTCCGCCCGGACGTTGCGCTCCTCCAGCCGCACGATGGCCTCGGCCACCTCGGCCGGCATGGCGTACGCGGTGCCGCCGGACGGGGCGGGTTGCACGGCGGCCGGTTCGAGGGAGTAGAAACCGTCGCGCTGGATGGTCGCGATGACTTCGGAGACCCAGGTCTTGAAGGGCTGGGCGTCTGGCTTGGTGCAGCCGTTCACCAACCGGATCAGTCCCTGGAGATTCACCAGATTCATGTCTCGTCGCCACTCTCGACCTGCGGGAATGTCGAGATCGTGCGTCAGGAGCACGCTCTCGACACTGGCGAAGTTGGTTGTGTCGGCAACGTTCCGCAGAGTGGATCCGACATGTGCGTACCCCAGGTTCCGGCATACGTCCACGGCCGGGAACCAGTGGGTCCCGTCCGGTGTGGTCAGCCTTCGCACACGCGCCCCGGTGGCCGCGAACACGAAGTCACTGATCTCGATCGCGTCCCGTCGCAGTCCCGTCGACTCGTCCGACGGTGTGTTGTTGTGCTCGTACATCGAGCATCACCTCCGTCCCGGACGGTAGGCATGGGACGGGTGCAACTGGTGTGCGTAGCACGGATATTCATCCGTTAGGGGATCGACGCATCGATTCTGCACGGATGTGACGCCCCGTCACTCGACCGGCCCGGCCGGGTAGGACAATTCGCTCGCCCCGTGATCCGCTGGACCCGTGCACCTGCTCCCCGACCCCGCCCGCCGGTTCGCCGCCTGGTGTGCCGTGATTCTGCTGGCCTCCGGGGTCGGTTACGTCGGGATCCGGCTGTGTGCGGAGTTCCGTACGGCGGTGACGCCCGTGCTGCTCGCCCTGCTCGGGACGGCGTTGCTCGGGCCGCTGTACCGCCGGATGGTGAAGGCGCGGGTGCCCAGGTCGATCGCGGCCGGGTTGACCTGTGTCGCGGTGGTCGCCGTCGTCGGCGGTGCCGTGTACATCGTCGTCGCCGCGCTCATCGACAGCGGCGACGAGATCATCGCCTCACTCCGGGACGCCGCCGACGGCATCGCCGATCATTTCGGTGCCGCCGGGACCTCGCTCGACGACCTCGCCGCCAACTCCAGGGAGCTGCTGAGCCGGTTCGGTGGGACCGCCGCCTCCAATGTGATCAGCGGGGTGAGCGTGGTCGGTGAGGGCATCGCCATGGCCGTACTCGCGCTGCTGCTCGTCTTCTTCTTCCTGCGGGACTCGCACCGGGCCGTCGACGCGATGCGGGCCGTCGCCCCTCGGGGCACCGCGGACATCGTGGAGGCCATGGCCCGGCGGGCCTTCCAGGCGGTGGAGGGGTTCATGAGGGGGACCACGCTCATCGCCCTCATCGACGCCCTGTGCATCACCATCGGGCTGCTCGTCCTCGACGTGCCGGGCGCCGTGGGACTCGGCGCCCTGGTGTTCGTGCTGGCCTACATCCCCTACCTCGGCGCGTTCCTCTCCGGCTCCGTCGCCGTGCTCGTCGCGCTCGCCGACCGGGGGTTCGTCATCGCGCTGTGGGCGCTCGGGGTGGTGCTGGCCGTGCAGGTGCTGGAGGGGCATGTGCTCCAGCCGATGATCCAGAGCCGCACCGTGCAGATGCACCCGGCGGCCGTGATGCTCGCGATCACGGCCGGTGCCTCCGTCGCCGGCATTCTCGGCATGCTGCTCGCCGTCCCGCTCACCGCCGCCGCCTTCGGCGTCCTGCACGAGCTGCGGGTCCGTTACGGCACCCCGGCGGACGCCACCGGCGGCTCGTAGAGCTCGAACCAGATGCTCTTGCCCTCGCCCCGCGGCGCCACCCCCCAGGTGTCCGCGAGCAGCTCGATGAGGACCAGCCCCCGGCCGGAGGACGCCAGCTCGCCGGGCCGGCGCTTGTGCGGCAGATCGTCGCTGGTGTCGGTGACCTCGACCCGGATCCGGCGCTGGCCGGACGCTCCGGTCACCTCGGCGACGAGCAGCGCGTCGGCGTCCGTGTGCACGAGGACGTTCGTCAGCATCTCGGAGACCAGCAGCACCGCCGAGTCCACCTGGTCGTCGCTGCTCCAGTCGTGCAGCAGTTCGCGCAGCTGCTGCCGGCCCACCGAGACCCGCTCGGGGTCGGCCTGCGCGACGGTGAGCATGGTGCGCCGTACGGAAGGCCGTCGTACCGTCGCGCTGGTGTCGAGGCCGCAGCCCGCCGCACCCTGCCGGCACAGCAGCAGGACCGCGATGTCGTCTTCGCGGCGGTCCGCCAGCGGGCCGGTGGTGTGGTGGGAGGACGGGCCGTGCACGGCTTGGACCAGGGCGTCGGCCAGCGTCTCCAGGTCGCCCTCGTGTGTCTCCAGGATCCCGCGGATCCGCCGCCAGCCGGTGTCGAGGTCGTGCCCGCCGGTCTCCAGCAGCCCGTCCGTGCAGAGCATCAGCGCCTCGCCGGGTTCCAGGGCGAGCCGGGTGGTGGGGTAGTCGGCGTCGGGGTCGACGCCCAGCGGCAGCCCGCCGGCCGTGGCGCGCAGCAGGACCGTGCCGTCGGCCAGGCGCACGGCCGGGTCGAGATGGCCGGCCCGGGCGAACTCCAGCACCCCGTTCTCCGGGTCGACCTCGACGTACAGACAGGTCGCGAAGCGTACGTCGCCGTCGCCGTCGGCGTCGGTGAGGCCGTGGAAGAAGTGGGAGGCGCGGGAGAGGACGGCGTCGGGGCGGTGCCCCTCGGCGGCGTACGCCCGCAGCGCTATGCGCAGCTGGCCCATCAGCCCGGCGGCGCGCACGTCGTGCCCCTGGACGTCCCCGATGACCAGCGCGAACCGCTCCGAGCCGGACTTCGACCGGGAGGTGCCGCCGGGCAGCGGGATCATGTCGTACCAGTCGCCGCCGACCTGGAGCCCGCCGCCGGTCGGTATGTAGCGGGCGGCCAGGGTCAGGCCGGGTATCTCGGGGCCGAGCGTCGGCAGCATGGAGCGCTGGAGCCCGTCGGTCAGCTCCCGCTGGGTCTCGGCGACGCCCGCCCTGGTCAGGGCCTGGGCCAGCATCCGGGCCACCGTGGTGAGCACGGACCGCTCGTCGGGCGTGAACGCCACCGGATAGGTGAAGGCCGCCATCCAGGCGCCCATGGTGCGGCCGGCCACCGTCAGCGGCAGGAACGCCCATGACTCCCGGCCGAAGTCCGAGGCCATCGGCCAGGTGAGCGGATAGCGCTCCTTGTACTGGCCGGGCGAGGAGAGATACACGGCCCGGCCGGTGCGCACCACCTCGGCGGCCGGATAGTCCGTCTCCACGGGCATATGGAGGAAGGGGTTCTCGTCGCCGGGCCGCTGCCCGTGGTGGCCGATGACCGTCAGCCGGTCGCCCTCCACACCGAAGACGGCCAGCCCGTCGGGGGAGAAGCCCGGCATCGACAGCCCGGCCGCGACCCGCAGCACCTCCTCGGTGTCCCGTGCCTCCGCCAGCGCCCGGCCCGCGTCCAGCAGGAACGCCTCCCGCGAACGCCGCCAGTCACCGGTGACGGCGGTCCGCCCGGCCGGGGTGCCCGGACGCGGCTCGGTCACCTCCTGGAGGGTGCCGATCAGCTCGTACGCCCTCTTCACCGGGTCGAAGGACGGCTTGGAGCGGCTGCGCACCACCCGGACGACCCGCCCCCGGTCGTCCATGATCCGGATGCGTACCTCGGCGAGCGTGCCCTCGGCGACGGCGAGCTGGACGACGCCGGTGATCTCGTTCCAGTCGACGGGGTGGAGCCGGGCCCGGGTCTGGGCCTCGGTGAGGACCGCCTCCTCGGCGGGCAGCCCGAGCAGCCGGGCAGCCTCGGCGTCGACCGTGACCAGACCGGTGGCGGTGCTCCAGTGCCAGAGGCCGGTCGCGAGGGAGGCGAGGACCTCTCCCACGGCGGGCAGGGGCTCGCCAGTGCGCATCGCCCCACTTTAAGAAGACCGGAACGAAAAGTGCCACTGATCGTCGCCGCGCTATTGAGGGGAGGCGATCTCGGGCTGGCCGGTAGGCTGGGGTTGTTTCACGTGAAACGTGCCCCCCGATCCGCGAAGACTGGATGAACGACGATGCATCGGTACAGGTCCCACACCTGCGGCGAGCTCCGCTCCTCTGACGTCGGCACCGACGTCCGGCTGAGTGGCTGGCTGCACAATCGGCGCGACCTGGGCGGCATCCTCTTCATCGATCTGCGCGATCACTACGGCATCACGCAGCTCGTGGCCCGTCCCGGCACGCCCGCGTACGAGGCCCTGGACAAGGTCACCAAGGAGTCCACGGTCCGCGTCGACGGCAAGGTCGTCTCCCGCGGCGCCGAGAACGTGAACCCGGACCTGCCCACCGGTGAGATCGAGGTCGAGGTCGGCGAGGTCGAGCTGCTCGGCGCGGCCGCCCCGCTCCCCTTCACCATCAACGCCGAGGACGGGGTCAACGAGGAGCGGCGCCTGGAGTACCGCTTCCTGGACCTGCGCCGCGAGCGCATGCACCGCAACATCATGCTGCGTACGGCGGTCATCTCGGCCATCCGGCACAAGATGACGGCGCTGGGCTTCAACGAGATGGCGACGCCGATCCTGTCCGCCACCTCCCCCGAGGGCGCGCGTGACTTCGTGGTCCCCTCCCGTCTGAACCCGGGCCGGTTCTACGCCCTGCCGCAGGCGCCGCAGCAGTTCAAGCAGCTGCTGATGATCTCCGGCTTCGACCGCTACTTCCAGATCGCGCCCTGCTTCCGTGACGAGGACGCGCGCGCGGACCGTTCGCCGGGCGAGTTCTACCAGCTCGACGTCGAGATGTCCTTCGTCGAGCAGGAGGACGTCTTCCGGCCGATCGAGCAGCTGATGACCGAGCTGTTCGAGGAGTTCGGCGGTGGTCGTCACGTCACCTCGCCGTTCCCGCGCATCCCGTTCCGCGAGGCGATGCTGAAGTACGGCTCCGACAAGCCGGACCTGCGGGCCCAGCTGGAGCTGGTCGACATCACCGACATCTTCGAGGGCTCGGAGTTCAAGGCGTTCGCCGGCAAGCACGTGCGCGCGCTGCCGGTGCCGGACGTCTCCGCCCAGCCCCGGAAGTTCTTCGACCAGCTCGGTGACTTCGCGGTCTCGCAGGGCGCGAAGGGCCTGGCCTGGGTGCGCGTCGGCGAGGACGGCGCGCTGTCCGGCCCGATCGCGAAGTTCCTCACCGAGGAGAACGTGGCGGAGCTGACCAAGCGGCTCTCGCTGGCCGCCGGGCACGCCGTGTTCTTCGGCGCGGGCGAGTTCGACGAGGTCTCGAAGATCATGGGCGCGGTGCGGGTCGAGGCCGCCAAGCGCGCCGGGCACTTCGAGGACGGCGTCTTCCGCTTCTGCTGGATCGTCGACTTCCCGATGTACGAGAAGGACGAGGACACCGGCGCGATCGACTTCTCGCACAACCCGTTCTCCATGCCGCAGGGCGGCCTGGAGGCCCTGGAGACCCAGGACCCGCTGGACATCCTGGGCTGGCAGTACGACATCGTCTGCAACGGCGTCGAGCTGTCCTCGGGCGCGATCCGGAACCACGAGCCGGAGATCATGCTCAAGGCCTTCGAGATCGCGGGCTACGACCGGGAGACGGTCGAGGACAAGTTCGCCGGCATGCTGCGGGCGTTCCGCTTCGGCGCCCCGCCGCACGGCGGTATCGCCCCCGGCGTCGACCGCATCGTCATGCTCCTCGCGGACGAGCCGAACATCCGCGAGACGATCGCCTTCCCGCTCAACGGCAACGCCCAGGACCTGATGATGGGCGCGCCGACGGAGCTGGAGGAGGCGCGGCTGAAGGAACTGCACCTGACGGTGCGGAAGCCGCAGCCGAAGTAGGGGCGACCGGGTAGGGCGACCGGGTGAGGCAACCGGTAGGCATCCGGGCAAGGCAATTCGGTAAGGCAAGCCTTACCTGATTGAATTCCCGTAAGGGGTCGGAAATCATCGTAGATTTCCGGCCCCTTTCTGTTTCTCCTTCAGGTTTCTTGGTCAGCCACAGTGCTTTCCCACGGCGCTGACAGCCTTCCTACCTAGCGTCCGGGACATGACGGGAACACAAGAACCGAAGCACAAAAGGGACCTGACGCGCCGGAAGGTCGGCGTGGCCGGCACCGCGGCGGTGGCCGCGGTCGGCGCGGGCGGCGCCCTCGCGATGTCCGCCTCCGCCGATGAGGCGGCCGAGGCGACGAGCACCGCATCCGCCTCCGCCTCCAGTACCGCGGGAAGTCCACGTTCTCCGGTGGTGCCGACGGCAACGAGTGCGTCGAACTCGCTCGCGGCGAAGCCTCGCTCCTCCTCCGCGAGAGTGACGACCCCGGCCGAATACTTCCCGTCACCCCCGTCGGGCTCGCCGCTCTCCTGCGGCGTCTTCGCGTCGAAGGGTCGTGACGCGGGCGGGAAATGGCTCGCATGCCTCCCGCCACGCCGCCGGCACGGCACCCGTGCCGGTTCGCGCCGCGACGACCCCGCCCGTGATCGCGCAGGTCGTGTCGCGGTCGCCCCACCCCGCGACCGTCTGCCAGAGGGCCTCGGGCAGGTCGTTCAGGTGCCCGGCCGCGGACCAGAGGGCGAAGGGGACCGTGTCCTGGGCGGAGATCTCCCTGCCGGAGCCCAGGACGGACGCCGCATGGCGCACGGACGTGCGGTCGGGGAAGCCCGCGGCCACCAGGAGGCGGGCCCGGACGTCCGTGTCCGGCAGCTGCGCGGCGATCCGACGGAGGAACTCGGCGCGCGGGATCGCCTCCCGGCCCGCGCCCGCCGCCGCCAGCGCCGCCGCGACCGCCACGGCGACCGCCCCCGCGACGGCCTCCGGGTGGGCGTGGGTGGTCAGCGCGGAGAGGCGGGCCTGTTCGGCGGCGGCCGCCGGGTCGTCGTGGAACCACGCCCCCAGCGGCGCGACCCGCATGGCCGCGCCGTTGCCGTGGGACCCCTGCCCGCCGAACTGCTCCGTCGTCACCGCCCGCCAGTGCTCACCGGCCCCGATGCGGCGCAGCACCCGGTGCATGGACGGGCCGTACTGGCGGCTCGGGTCGCGCTCGTACTCGGCGGCGAACTCCCGCGCCAGGTCGTCCGGACGGACCTCGCCGTGGGCCGTGAGGTGGGAGAACAGGACGAATGCCATGGCGGAGTCGTCCGTCCAGGGCCAGGGTGCCGGGCGTGGTTCCCGCGCCGCCCACAGCTCCTCGGCGGGTTCGTCGGAGTGCAGGAACCAGCTGTCGCCGAACGCGTCCCCCAGCACAAGACCGTCCAGACTCGCGTGCGCCGCCTCGCTCATGGCAGCTCCCCTTCCGTGTCGTCCGGTGACGCCCCGTCCTCCAGCAGGCGTTCCGCGATGTCAGTGGACCATTCCTGGGCCCACGCCCGCAGGGCGACGATCTCCTCCTCCGTCAGGCCGTACGCCGTGAACGCCGTGTCCGGGTAGTGGTCGGTGCCGGTCAGGCGGGTCTGGAGGGTGGGGAGGTCGAACGGGTCGCGGGCGTGACGCCGGGCCAGTTCCTCCAGGTCGGGGAGGGTGAAGCGGGCGGACGCGGCCCGCGCGTCGATCAGGTCGACGGCCAGTCCGCGGTCGTAGAGGGCCCGGATCTTCGTGCCGACCGCGTCGGGGAGGGAGAGGGTCGGGCCGTAGGGGGTCAGGACCGGCGGGGCCCAGAGGGTTTCCTTGTGGAGAGCCAGGGCCAGGTCCAGGGCGGTGCCCGTCTCCTGGTCGGTGACCGTCAGGTGCGCCGACAGGGGGTCCGTGTCCCGCACGGTCACCTCGTGCTCCCGGGAGATCAGCGCCTCGGCCAGCGAGCGGGCGATGTCGGGCATCGGCTCCGCGCTCTCCGTCGCCAGGTCCACGTTCGCGTGCGGGCGTTGGAGCAGACCATGGGCCTGGAGCGCGTACCCGCCGGCCAGGAAGAAGGAAGGGGCCGGCGTCAGCGCGAGGACGTCGGTGAGGAGGCGCAGGTGCGGTTGGAGAAGGTCCACTGAGTAGTCGTAGCAGTCGTACGGGCTTCAGCGGCCGAAGCGCCACCAACGGCGGGCGGCAGGCCCCGCGGCCGGGTTCAGCGCCGTACGGATCGCGTCGAACGTCGCCACCGGGTGATGGCCGAAGCCGTGGTCGTCGGCGGGCAGGGCCACCCCGGCGCAGACCAGCTTGAAGGCGTTGCCCGGCAGCGGGAGGCTCATGAACACCGGGGCGCCCACGCAGCCTTCGGGGAGCCTGCCGCCCCAGCGGACGCTGCCGTCGTCCGCCCGGGCGAGCGCGCCGACCACGACGGCCTGCGGCCGGTCCTCGTCCGCCTCGTGGCCGAGGGCGTACGCCGTGACCGGGTCCTTGCCGATCCGGGCGATGTCCTCCGCGCGGGCGGCGAGCCCGTCGGTGATCTCGTCGGTGGACCAGCTCCAGCCCTTGCGTTCGGCGTACGCGTCCAGGACGGCGCCCGGCAGCACGGCCACGCCGAGCCCCGGCAGCGTGGTCCAGCCCTCGGCGAAGTCGAGCATGAGGAGCTTCGCGGCGCTGGGCGCCGGGTCGCACAGCTCGGGGCGGAGGGTCACCTCGGCGAGGTCCACGCGCGTCGGCGCGGCGGCCGTGACGAGGTACGGGCGGACCGTCTCGCCGTCGGCGTCACTGCTCACGAGCTCGTTGAACCAGAACGCCGTCGCGTGTCCCTCCCCGCGATGGGCCCGCTGGAAGGGGAGCGTCGCCCGGCCCGCGTGGGTCATGATCGAGTCGATGGCGGCTTCTTCGAAGCTCGGCAAGGGCGTGGACATGCGGCGGAGCCTAGCGTCCCGGCTCCACCGCTCACCTCTGATATACGGCTCAGATCACCCAGCCCAGCCCGTTCCCGCCCAGCGCCGTACCGGTCTGCTGGGTGAGGCCGACCGAGGGGGCCGTGAACATACGGCTGCGGGCGGCGACCGGGCCGGCGGTGAAGCCGGGGAAGGTCCAGACGGCGCCGGTGAAGTCGTTCTCGCCGGTCCCGCCGACGAACAGCTCCGGCCTGCCGTCCCTGTTCACGTCCCCCGTGGCGACGGTCATGCCGAACTGGTCGACGGGCTCGGAAGCGTCCGGGACGCCCGCCGTGTCCTGGGTGAAGGAGTACGCGCCGGTACCGAGGGTGCCCGTGCGCCGCCCGGGGATCACGGTCACCTGGCCCGCGTACAGCTTCGAGCCCACGGTCTCGTAGGGCGCCCCGATCACGATGTCCGCCAGCCCGTCCCGGTTGAGGTCGGCCACCGTCAGGGCACCCCCGAAGGCGTCGCCCTTCTCGCTCGCGTCGGGGACTCCGGGGGTCCACGGGACCCGGGCGCCTTCGGCTCGGCCGATCCGCACGGCTCAGAACAGGGCCTTGTACCCGCCCCAGCCCGTCCCGATCTGCACCCGCGACGCGAACGAGCCCTTGCCGTCGCCGTACTGGCGGTACAGCTTGCCGGCGGTGTCGCGGGCGACGAGGTCGACCCTGCCGTCCTGGTTGAGGTCTCCGGCTCCGACGACGGCGTTGTACGTGCCGCCCCAGTTGGCGAACAGCTTCACCCGGGCCCCGAAGGTCCCCTTGCCGGTGCCGTAGTACCGGTACAGGTTGTTCGCCTTGTCCTGCGCCAGCAGATCACCGACGCCGTCCCCGTTCAGGTCGCCGGTGCCGACGATCCTCTTGTACGTCTTCCAGTTGTCGTACAGCTTCACGCGCGACGACAGCTTGCCGGTGCTCGTGCCCTTGTGGAGGTAGAGCGTGCCGGTCGTCGTGGCGCGGGTGATCAGGTCGGGGCGGCCGTCGCCGGTGATGTCTCCGGGGGAGGTGAGGAGGTCGTACTGGTTCCAGCCGCTGGTGGCGAGGGTGGTGTACGACGTCGACGGCTTGAGCGTCGCGTTGCAGCCCGGCTTGTACAGACGCAGGGCGCCGCTGCTCAGCCGGACGAGGACGTCGTTGCAGCGGTCGCCGCTGAGGTCGCCGGCCGGCACCGCCGTCATCGTCGTGGGCCAGCCCGTGCCGGTCACCTTCTCGGAGAACCTGCCGGTGCCCGTGCCCCGGTGGATGGTCAGGCCGCCGGTGGTGTTGAGGGTGAGCAGGTCGCCGGTGCCGTCGGTGCCGTCCATGCTGCCGTAGTCGTGGCGGACGGGTGAGCCCTCGGTGAGGAAGCCGCTGCCGCCGCCCGCCGGTGCAGCGGTCGAGGCGCCGAGGGCGGTCACGCTCAGGGACCACTTGTACGGGCCGTTGGGGAAGCGTGTGCCGCTCTCCGTCTTGCCGTTCCAGTTCGCGTACAGCCATGTCGTGGTCGCGTCGCCGGTGATCGTGCGGACGGCCCGGCCGGTCTCGCCGCTCTCCACCGAGGTGAAGGTCAGGGACCAGGAGCTGACCGGGCGGGACACCTGCAGGCTGCCGCTCCAGAAGTCCGAGGCGCCGATGGGCCCGTAGTGACCGGTCTGCGACCGGAACACGGTCGGTGCCGACGGAGTCCCGCCGGTCGTGGCGACGTGCGTGCGCTCGTAGCCGTCGAACCAGGCGACCAGGCCCGTGTACTCGTCCACCGTCCACCGGTACCGCCGGTCGGTGGCCTGGCCGGTCTCGGGGACGTCGGCGGCGAGCACGCGGGTGGTGCCGGTGGCCGCCTCGGTCAGGACCAACTCGTCCGTCGTGTGGTCGTGGCGGACGGTGAAGCCGTCGCCGAGCAGGACATCGCCCGGGGTGACGGGGACCGCCGTGCGGGCCTTGGTGTCGTACACGCCGGCCGAGGCCGTGCCGCACGCCCAGTACAGCCAGCGGCCCGCCGCCTGGAGCTCGGTCGGGACGCAGCCGGCGCCGGGGAGGGTGACCGTGCTGAGGGTCTTGTCGTCGGTGAGGCTGTAGGACGTGACCTGGCCGGAGGTGGAGGTCGCGCTCCACAAGGTGGGGCCGTTCAGGGCGGTGGCGCGGACGCTCCGCTTCAGCTTCTGGCCCTGGCCGAGCTCCCAGACGTACTGGGCGGGCGAGGTGCCGCCGGACTGGTAGACCACGTAGTCGTCGGAGACGTCGACGATGGTGCCGCCGGAGGTGCCGAACTCGACCGCGTTGTACGAGCCGGTGACCTTGATCCTGTCGAGCTTCTGACCGGTGCCCCCGGTGTACGTGCTGAGGTAGACGTCGTCCGGTGAGTGGCCCGCGTTGCCCCAGAGGGGGGCGCAGACGACGCCGGTGTACGGGCAGGCGGCGGTGATCTTGGAGCTGTCGGTGGGGGCGGAGGAGTCGAGGGCGGCGTGGCCGTCGGTGGTGAGGGTGCGGACGGAGGTGTCGCCGCCCGTCTCGACCACGCGCAGGCTGCCCCGGCTGAGGGCGAGGCCCGTCTTGGCGTTCTCCACGGCCGGGACCCGCGCCTGCTTGCTGAGGACGGGCGTACCGTCCTCCGCGCTCGGGCCGACGCGCTGGAGCCACCAGTCGTCGGCGCCGGTGCCGCCGGCGACCAGCGCGGTGTCGCCGGGGGCGGCCAGCGGGTAGGCGTCGGAGGCCGTCAGCAGGACCCGCGCGGAGCCGTCGGTGAGCGACACGGCCGCCAGCTCGGTCCAGGAGACGGAGGCGGCGTCCAGGGGCAGCAGCAGTCGGTCACCGCTGAGGACGGGGGCGCCGTGCAGGTCGCCGAGGTACGGCAGGGCGTACGTCCGCTCCTCGACGGCCGGGTCGGTCCGGGACTTGAGGTGCAGGTCGCCGTTGTCGACGTCGTACCAGCCGACCCGGTCGTCGCTCATCACGGCGTACCCGTCGTCGTCGACGTCCTGGAAGGCCCCGGTCTCGACGGCCGTGTCGACGTCGATGTAGGAGATCGCGGTGCCGTCCTTGACCAGCACGCCGTGCGCGTCGGCGGCGGCCACCGTGTTGTCCTGGATGGTGAAGGCGTCGCCGGTGATGGTCCGTTCGCGCCGCTCTCCGCCCGGGAAGTCGATGAGGGTCCGGCCGGTGACGACCGTCTCCCCGGCGAGCGCCCGGTAGTAGTGGTCCGAGGTGACCGTCGACGTGTCGCGGGTCGCCGGGTCCCACAGGGTGACGGACTTCGACGTCGACGTCCCTGCGGGCAGGGCGACCAGGTCGCCGTCCGAGCCGTACCAGGCGTTGCGGCACACGCTGGTCACGGTGGCGCAGGGCCAGACGGGCGCGTAGACGCCGTCGGCGTTGCGCACGCTGACCGTGGCGCCGGTGGTGTAGTCCGTCCACAGCAGGCCGGCGACTCCGCTCTGCCGGTGCAGATAGCCGGTCTCGCCGGCGACGAGCGGACGCTCGGTGCGCGGTGCGGCGGAGGCCGGGTCGGTGAGGACGATCTCTGTGGTGCCGGTGGTGCCGGTCGCGTTGGCGGTGCCGCCGCCGCTGGTGATGACGACGGTCGCTGCGGCGACCGCGAGTGCGGAGAGCGCGGCGGTCACGCCGCCCTGTCTCCGGGCGTGCGTGCCCACGTGCTGTTTCCCTCCCCCGCGAGGGCCCCCGCCCTCGCACAAGTGAGCGAACTTTACCAGCCAGTCATTGCCAGGACTCCTCCCGTACTTCCCCCGCACTTCTCCCGTACTTCCCCCGTACTTCCCCCGTACTTCTCAACGTCGCTTGAGCAATCCCCAAGGAGCCTCACAGGCGGCTGTCCGATCGTCGTGTCATGAGCACCCAACCGCTCCTCGTCTCGTGGGCGGCGGCTCGGTGTCGGTCGTCGCCGGCGACGACGGGGTCAACGCGTCCGGCAGCAGCGGGAGTTCCGCCGCACAGGGGGGCGGGCCCGGCGGAGGCGGTGGCGGCGAAGGCGTCGGCGACCACCAGCTGACCGTCACCGGCGGCACCCTGCTGATCGACGCCGAGGGCGACGGTCTGGACTCCAACGGCACCGCCGAGATCACCGGCGGCACGGTCGTCGTCAACGGCCCCCAGCAGGGCGGCAACGGCGCGCTCGACGTCAACGGCAGCTTCACCGTCAGCGGCGGCACGCTCCTCGCGGCGGGCAGTTCCGGCATGGCCGTCGCCCCCGACGAGGACTCCGCGCAGGGCTGGCTGTCGGCGACCCTCGACTCCTCCGTCCCGGCGGGCACGACGCTCCATGTGGCCGACGCCGACGGGAAGGTGGTGGCCACGTACGTCACGGCGAAGCAGATCCAGAACGTGGTCTACTCGTCGGCCGCGATCGAGTCCGGGGCGAAGTACCGCGTCTGGTCCGGCGGCTCGGCGGCCGCCTCCGAGGCCACCGGCGGCCTGGCCGCGAAGCCCGGCACGCTCGGTGACGCGGAACAGATCGCCACGGTCACCGCCGGGGACGCCCCGGAGGGCGGCGGCTTCGGCGGAGGCGGCGGGCCGGGCGGCGGCCGCCAGTGACGACGGCGGGGGCCGTCAGTGACAGACGGCCCCCGCGGACATCGGTGTGACGACCGACGTGACGACCGACGTCACCTGGCCACGAACTGCGTGAGGATCGCCTGCACCTCGTAGATGTCCACACCCTTGGTGAACGTCTTCTCGATCGGGGTCGGCGTGCCGGAGACCCAGATCTTCAGCTCGGCGTCGAGGTCGAAGGTGCCGGCGGTCTCCACCGCGAAGTGGGTGATGCTGCGGTACGGGATGGAGTGGTACTCCACCTTCTTGCCGGTGATGCCCTGCTTGTCGACGAGGAGCAGCCGGCGGTCGGTGAACAGGATGGTGTCGCGGATCAGCAGGAACGCGGCGTGCACCTGCTCACCCTGGCCCAGCAGACGCGCGTAGTCCTGCTGGGCCTGGTTGTTGTCGATCGGGTGGGCGTTGCCGAAGAGTGCCATGGAAATCCCCCAGATGTCGGTTGTCGCGTTGCGAGGTGGATCGGGTCGATCAGAACAGGCCCTTGTAGCGGTCGAAGCCGCCGCCGATCTTCACGCGGCTGCCGAACGTCCCCTTGCCGGTGCCGGACTGCCGGTAGAGGTTCCCGGCCGTGTCGCGGGCGACGAGATCCGCCTTGCCGTCCCGGTTGAGGTCCCCCACACCGACGACGACGTTGTACGAGCCACCCCAGTTCGCGGCGATCTTCGCGCGCGCCGAGAAGGTCCCGTTGCCCTTGCCGTAGTACCGGTACAGGTTGTTGGCCGTGTCCTGCGCCAGCAGATCGCCGATGCCGTCCCCGTTGAGGTCCCCGGCGCCGACGACCTTCTTGTACGTCTTCCAGTTGTCGTACAGCTTCACCCGCGCGGACAGGGTGGCGGTGCTCGTCCCCTTGTAGAGGTACACGGCGCCGGTGGAGGCGTTGCGGGCGATCAGGTCGGGGCGGCCGTCCTTGGTCACGTCCCCGGGGTAGGTGAGGACGTCGTACTGCTTCCAGCCGGTGCTGGAGATCGTCTTGTACGACGTCGTCGGCTTCGGCGCGGTCCCGCAGGCCGGCCGGTACGCGCGCAGGGCGTCGCCGACGCGGACGAGGACGTCGTTGCAGCGTTCGCCGTTCAGGTCGCCGAACGGCACCGCCTTGATGCTCGTCGACCAGCCCGTGGCCGACGCGCCCGTCTCGAGCTGGCCGGTGCCGTCGCCCAGGTCCCACTGGATCCGGCCCGAGGAGTCGAGCTGGAGCAGGTCGCCCAGGCCGTCCGGGGTGACGTCGTGGCCGCCGAAGTCACGGAACGCCGGGCTGCCGCCGGTCACCGTCACGGTGCCGGTCCCGAGGGTCGACGAGGTGCCGGACCCCCACTGGACGGCCTTCAGCGTCCAGGTGAGCCTGCCGTTGACGGCGATGGCGCCGGTGCTCGTACGGCCGTTCCACACCGGGGCGACGGTGGTGGAGCCGGCCGCGGCGGTGCCGGTGAGGGTGCGCACCGCCTTGCCCGCGGTGTCGGTGAGGGTGAGCGTCCAGGAGGCGACCGGCGAGTTCGTCGTCCAGGTCGGCTTCCAGGCGGCGCTGGAGGACGTGGTGCCCTTGAGGGGCACGGTGCCCGGGACCATCCTTTCGGTCACCGCGAGCGCGGGCCAGGCGGTGCGGGCGGCGGTGACGTCCGTGTAGGTCGAGTAGGTGGAGACCGCGCCCCAGACGGCGGTGGCGGTGCCGACGGAGTTCGCGGCGATCTGGCCGTGCACCAGCTTGCCGACGGTGCCCACCCGGCGCGGTGACGTCCACACCCCGTCGGCCAGGGTGGCCTCGTAGAGGGAGCCGCTCTGATCCTCGGTCTCGGGCCACAGCACATGGACCGAGCCGTCGGGGGCGATCGCCGCGTCGGAGGTGTACGCCGCGACTTCGCCCGACAGGGTGCGCGGCTCCGACCAGGCGCCGGTGGCGCTGTCGAACGTGGTGGTCCGCACGTCCTTGGCACCCTCGGCCCGGTCGTACCAGACGAGGGTGACATCGCCGTCGGGCCCGACCAGCGGCTCCGGCATGTCGGCGGGCTCGCCGACGCCGGACGCGGCGCTCTGCGGCCCGCTCCACGCGGAGGCCGCGTCGGTGCGCCGCATGACCTGGAAGGCGCCGTTCAGGTCCTCGTACACCAGATGGACCGAGCCGTCCGGGGCGGAGGCCAGCGTGGGCGTCTCGTAGGAGGCGGTGATCATCTGCGGGGTGTGCCAGGCGAAGGTCTCGGCGGGCCGGACGTTGGTCATCACCCGGTAGAGGTTGTTCACGGTCATCCAGTACGACGCCACGAGCCCGCCCTGCCCGTCGAAGGCGATCTCCGGCCCGGCGATGTTGCCGTAGCCGGAGGTGCCCGCGTGGGTGGCGGCGTTGCTGACCTGCTCGGGCTCGGACCAGGTGCCCTCCGGGTACAGGAGGGAGGCGAACGCCTCGCTGCGGGAGTTCGCGCTGCGGGCCCACACGGCGGCGACCTGCCCGCCGGGCCCCACGGCGATGTCGGGCGCGACGGAGCCCGACACGCTGACCGAGTCGAGAACGGTGGGCTCCGACCAGGCCGTCTGCCCGGCAGCCAGGACGGCGGAGCGGGTCCGCCACCCCGTCCCGGTTCCGCTGTCGGTCCACACCGCGACGACCGAGCCGTCCGGCCGGGCCGCGAGCCGGGCGTCGAAGGTCGGGCCCGCGAGCTTGGCCCGGGTGCTCCAGGTGTCGCTGTTCGCGGGACGCCGGGCCGCGTAGAGGTCGCCGGTGACGGTCTCGGTCCAGACGGCGACGGCGGTGCCGTCCGCGGTGACGACGACGTCCTGGACCTCGGACTTGTAGCTGCTCAGTGTCTTCGCGCTCGTCCACGGCGGCAGCACGGTCGCCGCCGCGGCCGGTGTGGCCGGGAGCGTGGCGCCCGCGAGGGCGAGCGAGACAGCGATGAGTGTGGTGGCCGTGGCGCGACGGCGCGACGGCAGGGCTGATCTGCCCATGTGTGGTGTTTCCCCTCCCCGTAGGGGCGTTCGCCCCCCGATGGGCACCTTAAGCGGGACGTGTGGGAATCGTGAAGGGTTTGATCACGAGGCGCGCGGGAAGGGAGAGAAAATTTTCGATTCGCGGCAACTCTTCACGACCCGGCGGCCACTGACAGGTCGTAAGTCCGCTCCTCCCCTAAGGATCCCCCGTGGCAGCTCCCGCTCACCGCCGGTCCCTCCACACCCGTCGCACCCTCGTCGTCTCCGCCGCCGTCGTGGCCGCCGGGGTCGGCGCCGGTGTCGTCGTGATGAACGCGAACGCCGGGACCGTGGACCTGTACCACCAGACGCTCGCCGCCAAGGACGGCTGGGCCTCGTCCGGTACGGGCACGACCGGTGGCACCAAGGCCGACGCCGCGCACACCTTCACCGTCTCCACCCGCGCCCAGCTCGTGAAGGCGCTGGGTTCGGCGTCCGACACCACCCCGCGGATCATCAAGGTCAAGGGCACCATCGACGCCAACACCGACGACTCCGGCAAGAAGCTGACCTGCGCCGACTACGCGTCGGGCACCGGCTACTCGCTCTCCGCGTACCTCAAGGCGTACGACCCCGCCGCCTACGGCACGTCGAAGCTGCCCTCCGGAACCCAGGAGAAGGCCCGCGCCGCCGCCCAGACCAAGCAGGCGAAGAACATCGTCTTCAAGGTCCCCGCCAACACCACCCTCGTGGGCGTGCCCGGCAGCAACGCCGGGATCTCCGGCGGCATGCTCCAGATCCAGAACGTGGACAACGTCATCGTCCGCAACCTGACCTTCGCCGCCACCGAGGACTGCTTCCCGCAGTGGGATCCGACCGACGGCGACGACGGCAACTGGAACTCCAACTACGACTCGGTCACCCTGCGCGGCGCCACCCATGTCTGGGCCGACCACAACACGTTCACCGACGCGCCCCACCTGGACAGCGCCAACCCCAAGTACTACGGCCGCGAGTACCAGATCCACGACGGCTCGCTCGACATCACCAAGAGTTCCGACCTGGTGACCGTCTCGCGCAACCAGTTCACCCACCACGACAAGACGATGCTGATCGGCAGCAGCGACAGCGAGCCCGCCGGCAAGCTGCGCGTCTCCCTCCACCACAACATGTGGAAGGGCATCGTCCAGCGCGCCCCGCTGACCCGCGTCGGCCAGGTCCACATCTACAACAACTACTACGACGTCACGACCCTCAGCGGCTACGCGGTGCAGTACAGCATCAACTCCCGCGCGAAGGCCCAGATCGTCGCGGAGAACAACTACTGGAAGGTGCCGTCGAGCGTGAAGGTCGCCAAGCTGCTCAGCGGCGACGGCACCGGCTCGGTCAAGGGCAGCGGCAACCTCGTCAACGGCACGGCGACCGACCTCGTCGCCGCGTACAACGCCGCGTCGTCGAAGGACCTGAAGACGACGGTCAACTGGACCCCGGCCCTCACCACCGGCCTGGAGACCTCGGCGAAGAACCTGCCGACCTCGCTGGGGACGACGACGGGGGCGGGCGTCCTGAAGTGACGCCCGAGCACGCCTGAGGGGCCCGGGAGCGCCACGCTCCCGGGCCCCTCGGCTGTCATGTGACGCGGGATGTGACGCAGAAGGGGGGTGGACTTTCTCCGATTCGGGTGACTGAGCGTGGTGGTGCGTACTTAACGTGTAACCGGCGGCGTGGGGTCACGGACGTACGACGGAGGGCACCGGGATGCAGCGCGTGAACGGCCAGGCGGTACGGCTCCACTCGTCGTCCGGGTCCACCTCCCAACCCGGTTCATCCGCCTCACCCTTGAGGGGCGTTCAACGGCAGGCCGGCCTCGGACCCGAAGCAACTGCGCATCCTCGACCTGTGGTTCAGCACCATCCGGGCGCAAGCCCTCCCGCCACGGGAGTCACTGGCCTTCATTCTGCAACTGCTGGGAGAGACATGATCCGCAACCCCTCCGCCAGGGACGCCTCCGGACTGGCGTGGTTCAAGAGCAGCTACAGCGGTGGCACCAACGGCGAGTCCTGCGTCGAGATCGCCACCACCCCCGCCACCGTCCACGTCCGCGACTCCAAGCACCTCCAGGGGCCGCGCCTGGGCTTCGCGCCGCAGGCGTGGACGGACTTCGTGTCCTACGCGTCCGGCACCTGACCGCACCTACGCGCCGCGCCCCGCACCTGGCCGAAACCGGGTGCGGGGCGCGTTCGTGCGGGTCCCTGGTGCGGAGCGGTCAGGCCTCCTGGCCGCCGAAACGCTCCTTGTACGCCGCCAGGTCGTCGTCCGTCAGCTTGGCGAAGAGGACCGGGGGGACGGTGAAGGGGGTGCCGGCGGGGACGGAGGTCAGGGCCTTCGCCTCCTCGGCGGTGACCCAGGTCGCCGTGTCGTCCGCCAGGGCGAACGCCTCGCGCATGGTCTTCGCCGTCGACGGGATGAAGGGTTCCGAGACCACCGCGTACAGGTGGATCAGGTTCATCGCCGTGCGGAGGGTGAGGGCCGCGCCGTCCTTGTCCGTCTTGATCTCCAGCCAGGGGGCCTTCTCCTCGAGGTAGGAGTTGCCCGCGGACCACAGGGCGCGCAGGGCGGCGGCCGCCTTGCGGAACTGGAGGGCCTCCATCTGCGTCTCGTACTCGGCCAGCAGCTCGGAGATCTGCTCACCCAGCTTCGCTTCGGCCTCACCGGCCGCGTTGCCCGCCGGGACCTCCTCGCCGAAGCGCTTCTTGGAGAAGGACAGCACGCGGTTGACGAAGTTGCCCAGGGTGTCGGCGAGGTCCTTGTTGACCGTCGCCGTGAAGTGCTCCCAGGTGAAGGACGAGTCGTCCGACTCGGGCGCGTTGGCGATCAGGAAGTAGCGCCAGTAGTCGGCCGGGAGGATGTCCAGGGCCTGGTCGGTGAAGACACCGCGCTTCTGGGACGTGGAGAACTTCCCGCCGTAGTACGTCAGCCAGTTGAAGGCCTTGACGTAGTCGACCTTCTTCCACGGCTCGCGCACGCCCAGCTCGGTGGCCGGGAACATCACGGTGTGGAAGGGGACGTTGTCCTTGGCCATGAACTCGGTGTAGCGGACCGTGTCGTCGGCCTCGTACCACCACGACTTCCAGTCCCGGTTCTCCGGATCCTGGTCCGCCCACTCCTTCGTCGCGCCGATGTACTCGATCGGGGCGTCGAACCAGACGTAGAAGACCTTGCCCTCGGCGGCCAGCTCCGGCCAGGTGTCGGCCGGGACGGGGACGCCCCAGTCCAGGTCGCGGGTGATCGCGCGGTCGTGCAGGCCTTCGTTCAGCCACTTGCGGGCGATGGAGGACGCCAGCTGCGGCCAGTCGTCCTCGTGCCGGGAGACCCAGGCCTCGACCTCGTGCTGGAGCTTGGACTGGAGGAGGAAGAGGTGCTTGGTCTCGCGCACCTCCAGGTCCGTGGAGCCCGAGATCGCCGAGCGCGGGTTGATCAGGTCGGTGGGGTCGAGCACCCGGGTGCAGTTCTCGCACTGGTCGCCGCGGGCCTTGTCGTAGCCGCAGTGGGGGCAGGTGCCCTCGACATAGCGGTCCGGGAGGAAGCGGCCGTCGGCGGGCGAGTACACCTGGCGGATGGCGCGCTCTTCGATGAAGCCGTTCTCGTTCAGCTTGCGGGCGAAGTGCTGGGTGATCTCCCGGTTCTCGGGAGACGAGCTGCGGCCGAAGTAGTCGAACGCGAGTGCGAATCCGTCGTAGACGGCCTTCTGCGCGTCGTGCGCCTGCGCGCAGAACTCGTCGACCGGGAGGCCCCGCTCCTTCGCGGCCAGCTCGGCGGGGGTGCCGTGCTCGTCCGTGGCGCAGATGTAGAGCACGTCGTGGCCGCGCTGGCGGAGGTACCGGGAGTACACGTCCGCCGGGAGCATGGACCCCACCATGTTGCCCAGGTGCTTGATTCCGTTGATGTACGGAAGGGCGCTGGTGATGAGGTGTCGAGCCATCGGAGGCTGCTCCCAGTCGGTCGTTTTATGAGCCTTGAAATTGAAATCGTAGCCGACATGGGTGGGCCGCCCGCCTCCCGTTTTAAGGGGTGGGAGGGGGCGGCCCGATTACTGCGGGTCATGAGTGCCGAGGGTGTTGCGGGTACGGGGGCTACGGGCGCCAGTTGGCGAGGACGCCCTCGTACAGTTCGGCGTCCGTGAGTTCGCGCGGGGTGGGGCCCGCGTGGAAGAAGGACGCGTTGGGGGTCTTCAGCTTGCGGAGATAGTCGAATGCCTTGTTGTCGTGCTCACCGAAGGCGACGAAGGAGAAGAACACGCCGGGGTGGTTCTTCGCGGCGTCGGTGAGGGACTGGGTGGCCGGGGTCTTGGCGTCCGGGGCGCCGTCCGTCTGGAACACCACCAGGGCGGGGGCCTGGGAGTTCTTCGACTTCTCGTGATGGCTCACGACGGCCTCGACGGCGGCGTGGTAGCTGGTACGGCCCATGCGGCCCAGGCCGGCGTGCAGGTCGTCGATCCTGTTCTCGGGGTCGGTGCGGGTGAGGTCGGCGGTGCCGTCGACCTCCGTCGAGAAGAAGACGACGTGGACCGTGGCCTCGGGGGCCAGGTGGGCGGCGAGGGCGAGGGTCTGGTCGGCGAGGGCCTGGGCGGAGCCGTCCTTGTAGTACGGGCGCATGGACGCGGAGCGGTCGAGGACGAGGTAGACGGCGGCCCGGGTGCCGGTGAGGCCGGCCTTCTCGATGGCGTCGGCGGCGGGGTCGCTGGCCGCGGGTTCGGTGGCCTCGGCGGTTGCCTGGGCGGCGGCCTCGGGCTCGGTGGCCTCGGCTTCGCCTTCGGCCTCGTCGTTCCCACCCGCACCACCCGTGCGGGTTTCGTTGTCGGGTGCGGGCTCCTCCAGGGCGGCCTCGCCGTCGGCGGCCTCGGGCTCGGTGGGCTCGGCCTCAGCCGTCGGCTCCGCCTCCGGCTCGGCCGTGGGCTCCTCGACCGTCTCCGGCGTCGGGTCCTCGGCGACGGGCTCGGTCTCCGTGGCCTGCTCCACCTCGGGCGTCGGCTCTTCGGCGACCGGCTCGGGCTCTGTCTCCGCCGTCGGCTCGATCACCTCCGGCGCCGGCGCCTCGGCTTCCGCCTCCGCAACCGGCTCCACAGCCGGCGCCGGCTCCTCCGCCACGGCCTCGGCCTCCGGCTCTGCCTCGGCCTCGGCAACCGGCTCGGCGACCGCCTCAGCCACCGGCTCGGCGACCGCCTCAGCCACCGGCTCGGCGACCGCCTCAGTCACCGGTTCGGCAACCGCCTCGGCCTCCGCGACAGGCTCGCCCTCGGCCTCAGCCTCGACCGTGGCCTCAGCTTCCACTTCGCCGACCGGCTCGGCGACCGCCTCGGCCTCCGCCACGGCCTCCGGCTCCGGCTCCGCCTCGGCGACGGGCTCCGCCTCGGTCACCGGCTCAGCCTCGGCGACCGGCTCAGCGGCCTCCTCGGCCTCCGCCTCCGCCTCAGCCTCGGTCTCCGGAGTGACCTCAGCCACCGGCTCAGCCTCGGCCTCGGCCTCAGCCTCCGGTTCTGCCTCGGCAACCGGCTCAGCGACCGGCTCAGCGATCACCTCAGCCGCCGGCTCCGGCTCGGAAGCCACCGGCTCCGGCTCCGGCTCAGCCTCAGCCACCGGCTCAGCAGCCGCCGGCTCCGGCTCCGGCTCAGCAGCCGCCGGCTCCGGCTCCGGCTCAGCAGCCGCCGGCTCCTGCTCAAGGGCCTCCGGCTCAGTCGCCGGGGCGGCCTCCGTGTCCGTCTTCGGCTCCCCGGAGGGGGTCGGCTTCGGGACCGCCACGTTGTCGAAGGCCGCTGAGACGAGGTCATGGGCCTCGGAGGACTCCGAGCGGGGCTCGGGGACCTTCGGCGTGGGCTCAGAGGCCTGTGCCGACGTGGGCTCAGAGGCCTCCGGCGTGGGCTCAGAGGCCGGTGACTGTTCCTGTGCCGGCGTCTGTCCCTGCGAGGGGACCTCTTCCTGTGCCGGCGTGTGCCCCTGCGAAGGGACCTGTTCCGCACCCTCCGCCTCGAGGGCGCGCTCCTTGCGTGAGCGGCCGAAAGCGTTCCGAAGGCGAGTGAGAATGCCCATGCGCGCAACCCTTCGCGTGAGTTGATGCCCGTCAATCCCTGGCCAGGACGGACACGTAAGGTTAGCGGCCTCACGTGGCGATCTTGGGCAGGGGTGAGTAAGGGGAAGTGGGGTGTGTCAACACCGCCTCTCAGCCTTGTCCGCCGCAACCTCAACACCCTTGTCGCAGCCGGGGATTCACCCGCCGTTCACCCGGTCGCCGCGCTTCCGCACATACGTGCCCCTACCGTCACGCTCACACCAAGGGCATGCAAGGGGAGATTAAAGGTGCGCAAGCTTCTTCCGATCATCGGAACGCCGTCCGGATCGCATCCCGGCGGACGATCCGCCCTGACCTGTCGTTTCCGTTGTGGCGACGCCTGTTTCCACGAGGTGCCCAACACCAGCGACAACGAGTACGTCGGCGATGTCATCGCCGGCGCCCTGTCCCGCCGCACGATGATGCAGGCCGCGGCCGTCGTCACCGTCGCCACGGCGGCCGGAACCGGTGGTGCGCTTCCCGCCGCCGCGGCGCCCCAGGACTCGTCTCAGGGCACGGCTCGGGCCACGTCCAAGAAACCCGCCGCCGACGGCGCCCGCGGCCTGCGCTACTCCTCCGTCGCGCCGAACACCGCCGACGCCGTGACCGTCCCGGACGGATACAAGCAGAATGTCGTGATCCGCTGGGGCGAGCCCATCCTGCGCGGCGCGCCGGCGTTCGACCCGGAGAAGCAGACCGCGGCGGCCCAGGCCGGCCAGTTCGGCTACAACAACGACTTCCTCGCGCTGCTGCCGCTCGAGGACGAGTGCCGGCGCCAGCTCCTCGTCGCGAACCACGAGTACACCGACGAGGTGCTCATGTTCCGCGGCTACGACCCCGCCAACCCCACCCGGGAGCAGGTCGAGATCGCCTGGGCGGCGCACGGCCTGGCCGCCGTCGTCGTCGAGGAGGACCGCCGGACGGGCGCGCTGACCCCCGTCCCGCGCCACCACCTGAACCGGCGCGTCACCGCCACCACCGAGTTCCGGCTCACCGGCCCCGCCGCCGGGTCCGACCTGCTCAAGACCTCCGCCGACCCGACCGGCCGCAAGGTCCTCGGCACGCTGAACAACTGCTCCGGCGGCACCACCCCGTGGGGCACCACGCTGCACGGCGAGGAGAACTTCAACCAGTACTTCGCCAACAGCAGCCGGGCCACCGACAAGCGGTACGGCATCGGCACGGGGGCCACCGAGCGCAAGTGGGAGCGTTTCGACAAGCGCTTCGACGTCGCGCAGGAGCCCAACGAGGTGCACCGGTTCGGGTACGTCGTCGAGCTCGACCCGTACGACCCGACCTCCACGCCCCGCAAGCACACCGCCCTCGGCCGCTTCAAGCACGAGGCCGCGACCGTGCGGCTGACCGAGGACGGCCGGCCGGTCGTCTACTCCGGTGACGACGAGCGGTTCGACTACTTCTACAAGTTCGTCGGCACCAAGCGCATGAAGAAGGGCTCCTCCCGGGCCGTGCGCGAGCACAACCTCTCGCTGCTCGACGAGGGCACCCTGTACGTCGCCAAGCTCACCGGCGACTCCCCGGCCCTCGAGATCGACGGCACCGGCAAGCTCCCCGCCGACGGTGAGTTCGACGGCAGCGGCGAGTGGATCCCGCTGGCCACCGCCACCGCCTCGGGCGCGGTCTCGCACGTCGAGGGCATGACGGCGGACGAGGTGTTCGTCTTCACCCGGCTCGCCGGTGACAAGGTCGGCGCCACGAAGATGGACCGGCCCGAGGACATCCAGCCCTCGCCGGTCACCGGCAAGGTGTATGTCGCGCTCACCAACAACAGCAACCGCGGTGTCGGCTCGAACGCCAAGGCGGACGAGGCCAACCCGCGCAACGCCAACAAGCACGGGCACATCCTGGAGCTGACCGAGCGCTGGAACCGGCCGGAGAGCAAGACCTTCGCCTGGTCGCTGTTCCTCGTCGCCGGTGACCCGAACGACCCGGCGACCTACTTCGCCGGGTTCCCCAAGGACGACGTCAGCCCGATCTCCTGCCCGGACAACGTGGCGTTCGACCCGTACGGCAACCTGTGGATCTCCACCGACGGCGCCCAGCTCGGCTCGCACGACGGTCTCTTCGGTGTGGCCACGCGCGGCGCGCGGCGCGGTGAGCTGAAGCAGTTCCTGACCGTGCCGAAGGGCGCCGAGACCTGCGGTCCGATCATCCAGGACCGGCGGGTGCTGGTCGCGGTGCAGCACCCGGGCGAGGTCGACGGGGCGTCCGTGGAGAAGCCGGCGAGCACCTGGCCGGACGGGCCCGGGAAGATCGTCCGCCCGGCGGTCGTGGCGGTGTGGCGCGCGGACGGCCGCGACATCGGCGTCTGACACCGAAGGAGGCGGGTCACCGACCCGCCTCCGCCCGCGGTGACGTGATCGCGCGGGTGGCGGCGACCTCCTGGCGCAGTGGTTCCAGGACGCTGTCCGGCGGACCCGTGAGGTCCGTGCGGACGGGATAGAGGACCTCGGTGTCCCGCAGGCCCTCGGCCAGCTCCCGCAGCTGGAGTGCGACATGGGCGATCTCCCGCTCCGACGGCGGTCCGGCTCCGTGCTTGACACGGACCCGGGCCGCCGTCGTCGCGTCCACGATCCTTTCCACCGCGACGACCAGCGGCCACCACGCGGCGGCCCGTCGTCCGGTGGGCGGCGGCTCGGTCAGGGCACGCTGGAACTCCGTACGGACCACGGAGAGGTCGCGGTAGAGACGGCGCCGCATCCGGGCGCGGGCGGCCGGGACGACGTCCGGGCCGAAGGCCGCCTCGACATAGCGGGAGGCGTCGGCGACCGCGTCCGCGAGCCGGTCGCCGACCCGGGTGTGCCAGCTCTCGGGCCAGAGCAGATAGCCGGCGACCAGCGCGATCGCGCAGCCGATCAGGGAGTCCACCAGGCGGGGCAGCAGCAGGCCGGTGCCCTGGTGGTTGAGGACGTCCGACAGGAGCAGGATCACCGGGGTGATGGCCGCCGTCTGGTAGCCGTAGCCGCGCGGGGTGAGCGCCGGGATCAGCGGGGCCAGGAGCAGCATCACGGGCACGTCCCACCAGCCTCGCGGTACCTGGGAGAGGACCGCGGCGGCCACGACGAGTCCGGCGACCGTGCCGAGGGCCCGCAGCAGGGCCCGGGAGAACACCGAGCCGAAGTCGGGCTTGAGGACGAAGGTGATGGTCAGGGCCACCCAGTAGGAGCGGGGGACGGGCACGGCCCGATCACCAGGGGCAGGGTCATGGCGACGGCGGCGCGGGCGACGGCGGGCCGGTTGACCGGGGAGCGCTGGGGCCGCAGGTTCCGCACCAGCCAGTCGGGAGGGGTGAGGCCGATGGGGAACTGGCGGGACATGGGCTCATTATGGGCACCGCCCGCGAACGGCTATTCGGGCCGGTGGAGCGTGAGGTCCACGAGCAGCGAACGGTGGTCGGTGCCGGGCAGGTCGAGGAAGCGGGCGTGGCTCGCCGAGAACTCCTCGGACACGAGCACATGGTCGATCTGGGTGCCGAACGCGGGGGTGGTGTCGCTCGGCCAGCTCGGTTCGCGGCCCTCGCCGGCCAGCCGGGCGGCGTCGCGCAGCCCGGTGTCGAGGATGCGGCGGAAGACGGCGTGGTCCTGGGAGGCGTTGAAGTCCCCGGCGAGGACGAGCGGTCCGTCGTCGTGCCGGGCGGCGAAGGCGCGCAGCCGGCCCAGTTCCGTCTTCCAGAGGGAGACCTGGCGGGGCAGCGGGGGTTTGGGGTGGGCGAGCTGGAGCCGTACGGCGTGCCCGTCGACGTCGGCGACGGCCCCCGGCATGCCCATCCTCCCGGGGACGGCCGGGGCGGCCGTGAGCGGGAAGCGGCTGAGGACGACCGACCCGACGGAGGTGTCCCCCTCCACGGCCGCCCGGTAGGGGTAGGCGGCGCCGACCTCGCGCCGCAGCCGGGCCTGGCAGGTGTACTCGCACTCCTGGACGAACACGATGTCCGGTTCGTCGCGCCGGATCACCGGGATCAGGGCGCCGGTGGCCCAGCCGAACTCCACGTTGGAGGTGAGGACCCGCAGCCGGGCGAGCGCCGGTCCGCCGGGCTCGCCGCCCGGGCCGTACGGCCGGACGTACCAGGCGAGCAGCGCGAGGACCAGGACCCCCCAGACCAGGCCGGTCCACCAGCGGGCGAGCAGGGCGAGCGCCGCGGCCAGGCCGGCGGGCACCAGCAGCCACGGCAGAAAGGCCAGCACCTGCGGTACGGGGGTGACGGCGTCGGTGTCGGCGGTCCGGCAGCCGACGACCACGCTCACCCCGGCCAGCAGCAGCCCCGCGCACCAGGCGCCGAGCAGCCGCATCCGGTGCCGGCCCCGCCAAGGCGGCGCGGCGGAACGCTCGGACGACCTCGATGCGCCCCCCGATGTGCGCGTTGAACTCGTCCGTGTCATCCGACTCATCCGACTCCTTTGCCGGTCCCCCGCTTCGCCGGACGGGCTGTTCCTCGCATGTCCGTCAAAAGGCTACGCCTCGATCCTCGCCAGGAACTTCCCCAGCGCCGCGTCGAACTCCCGCGGCCGCTCCAGGTTCGGCATATGGGCCGCGCCGGCGATCACGCACAGCTCGGAGTCGGGGAGGGCGGCGTGCATGGCCTCGGCGTCGGAGACCGGGGTGAAGACGTCGTCCGCGCCGACCACGACGAGGGCGGGGACGGTGACCCGGGTCAACAGGGCGCGGTAGTCGGGGCGTTCGGCGCGGCCGAGGAGGGCGGCCGCGGCGCCCTCGGGGGAGGTGGCCGTCATCATGCGGTGGACGTGCGCCTTGACCTCGGGGGCGGCGTACGGCGCGACCATCTTCTCCAGCACCTCGTCGGCGTAGCCCCGCATGCCCTCAGTGAGCAGCCGGTCGGCCGTCTCGCGGCGCGCGAGCTTCCCGGCGCCGGTCTCCGCCGCCGGGAAGGTGTCGGCGAGGACCAGTCCCCGGACGCGGTCGCCGAAGCGGTCGTAGCACTCCATGGCGATCTGGCCGCCCATGGAGAGTCCGGCCAGCACGAAGGTGCCGACGCCGAGCGCGTCGAGCAGTTCCCGGATGTCCTCCGCGAAGCGGGAGAGGGGGGTGACGCCCAGGTGGACGGGGGAGGCGCCGTAGCCGCGCAGGTCGGGGGCGATCACCCGGCGTTCGGCGGAGAACGTCTCGATCTGCGGGGTCCACATGGTGCGGTCGAAGGGGTGGCCGTGGACGAGGACAAGGGGCGCCAGTGCGGAGTGCGGGCCTTTGTCCTCGTATGCGAGGAAGGGTGCCATGAGTGCGACCCTAGGTCGGCCCGACTTCTCGGTGCAATAAGATCATTGCCCTCGGTGCAATCTCAGGAGGGGGAGCCTCATGCGGGACTTCCGGGCCGTCGCCGACCGCATCGCCGACGACATCGCCGCCGGACGCCTGCGCCCCGGCCAACAGCTGCCCCCACAGCGGTGGTTCGCCCGCCGCCACGGCATCGCGCCCTCGACCGCCGGGCGGGTGTACGGCGAACTCGTCCGCCGGGGACTGGTGGTGGGCGAGGTCGGACGCGGCACCTTCGTCCGGGCCGCCCCGGCCGGGCCGTACGGGCGCTCGCTCGTCGAGGCGGCGACCACCGCCCCCGTCAACCTGGAGCTGAACTACCCCTCCGCGCCCGGCCAGTCGGAGCTGCTCGCCCCCGCCCTCGCGCCCCTGCTGCGGCCCGACGTGCTCGCGGAGGCGATGCGTCCGGGGGCGGCGGGCGGCACCGCCGACGCCCGCGCGGCCGCCGCCGACCTGCTCGCCCTCCCGGGCTGGCGGCCCGCCCCCGACCGCCTCCTGTTCACCGGCAACGCCCGCCAGGCCATCGCCGCCGCCCTCGCCTCCCTGGTCCGCCCCGGCGGCCGGGTCGGCGTGGAGGAGCTGACGTATCCGCTGGTCAAGGAGATCGCCGGACGGCTGGGCATCGTGCTCGTGCCACTGCCGGGCGACGAGGAGGGCGTACGGCCGGACGCGCTCGCCGCCGCCCACCGTGCCGCGCCGCTCTCCGCCCTCTACCTCCAGCCGGCCCTGCACAACCCGACCTCGCTGGTCACCACCGAGCGCCGCAAGCGCGAACTGGCCGCCGCGGTGGAGGACTTGGACATCCCCGTGGTGGAGGACCGCATCTGGTCCTTCCTGCGTCCCGACGCCGTCCCGCTCGCCGCGCACGCCCCGGGGCTCACCCATGTCGTCGACGGGCTGTCCAAGCGGGTCGCGCCGGGGCTGACCGTCGGCCTCCTCGTCGTACCGGAGCACCGGGTGGAGGCCGTGGGCGCCGCGGTGCGCTCCGGCGGGTGGAGCGCGGCGCGGTTCGCGCTGGAGGCCGCCGTGCGCTGGATCGGGGACGGGACCGTGGCCACGCTGGTCGACCGGAAACGGGCGGACGCGGAACGCCGGCAGGCGATCCTCGCCGAGCACCTGGGCACGGCCGGCGTCCGCACCGGCCCGCGCGCCTACTTCGCCTGGTGGGAGCTGCCCGCGCCCTGGCGGGCGGACACCTTCGCGGCGGCCGCCGCCGCCCACGGCATCGCCGTCACCCCCGGCACCGCCTTCACCGTCACCCCGCACCGCACCCCACCCGCCGTCAGACTCGGCCTGGCGTCGGCACCGGAGGAAGAACTGGCCCGGGCCCTGCGCACGCTGGCGGGCGTGGCGGCGGCGGGGCCGGGCGGAGGCGCCGGCTGAGCGGGCCGTGTCCCCGCGCTGCCGTCAGGCTCGGGCTCGGGTCGGGTTAGGAGGGGGAACCGGTGTGGGGGCGGGGGATGCCCGGCGCCGGGGCTGGGGCAGCCGGATGTGGAGGCGGTGGGTGAGCCAGGCGGCCGTCGCGACCGTCAGCCCCAGGGTCAGCAGGAGCCAGGACGCGGTGCGCAGGGTGGCCGTCAGGGCGTCGTAGACCGCGGCCGCCGCCGGGCGGTGGGCCGGGTCGGGCAGATCGGCGAGGGTGAGGCGGCGGCCGATCGCGACCGCGAGGCCGAGGAACGCGCCGCCCAGGGCGGTGCCCAGCGCGGTCGCCGTGAGCGCGCGGCGGCGGCAGGCGGCCACGGCGATGCCGGTGACCGCGAAGAGGACGGCTGCCGACGGCAGCCAGACAGCGGCGAAGTCGAGCACGTGGTAGCCCTTCCTCAGGACGGCCAGTTGGTCGGGCCGGAACAGGGCCACCCCGCGGTGCTCGACCGGGATGTGCGCGGCGAACGGCACATGGTCGGCGGCCAGTTGGCGCTTCAGGGGCGCGGTGACGGAGGCCAGATCGAGGGTCACGGGACGGTCGTGGTGGTCGTCGCGCAGCGCCCGCATCACCGCGGTGTGCGCGGCCTCGCCGGCCGCGTCCCACGCGGTGCGGTAGGCGCGGGTGCCGGTGAAGGAGCGGACCGCGTCCCGCACGAGGACACGGTTCAGGCCGGACGCGCGTGCCACGTCGTCACCGACCGTGTCCGCGACGACGTCCCGGACCGCCGGGTCCGAGGCGAGCGGCGCCATCGTGGTGACGTACCGGCCGGTGTCCGTCAGGCCGTACGCCGCCCAGGCCGCCAGCGTGCCGAACGGCACCAGCAGGCAGGCCAGAGCGATCAGGACGGCCGAGACGGCGGTCCGCGGGCTTCGGGACACGCTCCCAGGCAACAGCGGCCGCACGGGCGGCGCGAGCGGTGCTGGGCCGCCCGGGTGCACCCCCACCGCACCGCGCCGGAGCTGGGGTTTTCGGCCCTCCCTGCCGTCTCCGGTGGAGGGTTCACCCGAACGGGTGTTTCCTGGTTCTGGGGAGAAGGAGGCCGATCATGCGCACCACTCCGGCCCTGCGGACTCTGGCCGCGGCCCTGCTCACCGGTGGCACCCTCGCCGCTACGGCGCTGGGCACCACCGCGGCGGAAGCTTCACCGACCTACACCGAAGGACACGGCAGTGGCGACGGCTCCGTCCGGGGCACCGTCGTCTCCAGCACCGACGTCAACCTGCGACAGGCACCCACCACCCACGCACCGCTGGTCGGGCAGCTCCCGCCCGGCAGCCACGACCGTGTGCTGTGCATGGTCAAGGGACAGAGCGTCAACGGCAACCCGTACTGGTACTGGCTCGTCGGCGCCGAGGCCTGGGCCGCCGCCGCGTTCGTCGACATCGGCCGCGCGCACGTACCGGCCTGCGCCGACCCCTTCCCGCAGTGGAAGAACGGGCACTGGCTCAACTGGGACGACCCGTTCTGGAACGACGCGTGGAGCGTCGTCGCCTCCGGCTCGTTCACCATCTCGGGCTCCTTCGAGTTCAGCGCTTCTTGAGCCTCGTCGGGCGGCTGGGACTGGATCCCCGTCGTCCGGTGAGTGGAGGGATGAGGGAACACGTGGGCCCCGGCGCACAACGCCGGGGCCCACGTGGCGACTGGAGGGGGGCGGGGGCTAACGGATGCGATGGCCCGCCGCGTCCTCGTGCGTGTAGTAGCGGTAGAACAGCACCCCGAAGGTGCTCGCGCCGATGGCCACGCCCATGGCCGCAGAACGCAGCACGCTGGCACCGGTCTCACTGAAGAGGAAGCCGAACGCACAGCCCGCGAACGTCGCCCACAGCAGGGCGTGCATTTCACGCATCATGTGCGGGGCGAGGGCGTGGATGCCCATCCACAGCGCCGCGAACACGATCGCGCTCACGAAGCCGAGCAGGACGTTCCAGCCGGTGATGGGACCGCCGGAGCGGTTGTTGGCCGCGACCCAGTAGCCGTAGATCAGCCCGAGCACGACAGGTACCGCCCACGACGCGATCCGGTGGGTCCGCTCGCTGAAGACGTCGGGTGTCCTGCTCGGCCGGGACGGGGTCCGTACCGCGGGTGCCGCATGAGCCATGAGAGCACTCCTCTCTCCTCGCCCCCGTCTCCAGAGCACACCTGGCCGGGGGCGGTGGCAAGTCGGGTGCCCGCGGAGTGCCCGCGCAGGGTGCCCGGATGCGGCCGCTCGCCCACCGTGCTTCGCTGACCTCATGGAGGCCGGGGGCCACGACCCGCACGACCGCACCCCGCGGGCCCGGCGCCGGGACGTCCCGCAACGCCACCAGCTGCTGCGGATTCGGGGCCGCAGCGTCACCTGGCTGGTGCCGCTCGCCACGCTCGTCGCCATCGCCGTCGCCGACTACAACACCACCGGCGAGTTCCGGATCGTCTCCTGGTGCGTGTTCGTCTGCGCCATCGCCGCCGCGCTCTGCGGGGTGTGGACGACGATCCTGTTCGCGGTGCTCGCGCTCCTCACCTACCTCTTCGCGGACTCCGCCTGGCCCGACCAGTACCGGGCCGGGCCGGCCGACTTCGTCCTCGTCCTGGTCGGCGGGATCCTCTCCGTGCTGGCCGCCGCGGTCCGGGTGCGCGGGGAGCGGCGGATGCTGCACATGATGGACATCGCCGAGACCACCCGCCGTACCGTGCTGCGCCCGCTGCCCGCCGTCTGGGGCGGTCTGGACCACGCGGCCGTCTACCTCGCGGCCGACGCCGAGGCCCGGGTGGGCGGCGACTTCTACGACATCCAGCCCGGCCCGCACGGCACCCGGGTCCTGCTCGGTGACGTCCAGGGCAAGGGGCTGGGCGCGGTGGAGGCGGCGGCCGCGCTGCTCGGCACGTTCCGCGAGGCCGCGTACCACGAGCCGGACCTCGCGACCGTCGCCGTCCGGCTGGAGACCCGGATGCGCCGCCACCGGCTGCTCACCGCCGCCCTGGGCGGCGCCGACGGGGACCGGTTCGCCACGGCGGTCCTGCTGGGGTTCCCGCCGGGCGACCGGCGGACGGTGCAGATCGTGGGCTTCGGCCACGAGCCGCCGCTCGCGGTCGGCACCCACGGCGTACGGCTCCTGCCGTCCGGCGACGGCCTGCCGCTCGGCCTCGGCGACCTCGCCCTGTGGGCCGGCCCGCCGGCCGTGCTGCGGGTGACCGTCGACCCCGGCGAGACGTTGCTGCTGGTCACGGACGGGGTGACGGAGGCCCGGGACGGTTCGGGCGCCTTCTACCCGCTGACCGAACACCTCACGGCGGCGATCACCCGCGACCCCCGCACCGCCGAACCCGCCCGCCTGGTCACCCACGTCCGCGACGGCACCCTGCGCCACTGCCACGGCCGGCTCGCCGACGACACGACGGTCCTCGCGGTCCGCACGACGGGCTTGCCCCCGGGCCCGGAATCCGGGCGGGCACCGGGCCCGGAGCCGGGCGGGGCATCGGGCCCGGATCCGGGCCGGGGGTGACCCGGACCGCCCCACCGCCCCCGCCCCGGGCGACGAACGCCCCGTACGGGGACGTTTGCAGGCCTGGGGGCACACCTTTGCAGCAGCAGCGGTTACGGTGCTGAGGTACGTGATCGACAGGGGGAGGGGACCATGCCCGGAACCGTGCTGCTGCTGGCGGCCTCGCCCGTGGGCAAGGGGTGTCTGGTGGACGCGGCGTCCGTCCTCCCCGTGCTCGCGGCCGTGCCGCCCGCCATACTGGCCGGCACCGACACCGCGAACGTCGTCGAGCTGGCCGACCCCCTGGAACCGCAGGCCGTGCTCACCCGGCTGCGGGCCGCCGCGGCGGCACCCGGGCCGCTCACCATCTTCGTCACCGGCCAGCTCCAGCTGGACCGCCGTCAGCACCTGCCCCACCTGGCCCTGGCCCGGACCACCCCGTCGACCGTCCGCTACACCGGCCTGCCGTGGCACTGGCTGCGCGAGGAGCTGCGGCTGCGCACGCCGGGCACGACCACGCTGCTGGTGGACCTGCACGCCGACGCGGAGACCTGGGGCTGGCTGCGCGGGCACGTCCTGGAGTGCGGGCCCGGCGTCGCGGTGTACGGCCGGATCGCGCCGCCGCCGGGACGGCGTACGGTCGCGGCGCCGACGTACATGAAGGCGCTGGCGACGATACTGCGCAGCGGGGGCCGGCCGGCCGTGGAGCAGCTGCACCAGATGGCGTTGGCGCGGATCGCCGGGGAGGGGGAGGTGGGGGATCTGGTGCTGTACGGGGGTGCGGGCGTGGGGGGATACGCCCCCGCCGTCGTCCAGGACGGTCGCCACGCCCCGGCCCATCCCTCCTCGGCCCATCCCTCCTCGGCCCATCCCTCCTCGGCCCATCCCTCCTCGGCCCGTCCCGCCTCCGCCCTGCCTGCCCCGCCCCTGCCTGCCTCTGCCCTTCCCGTCCCTGTCTTCGCCGCCGCCCCTGTCCTTCCCTCCCCTCGGGGCCACCGCCCCCAGCCTCCCGCACCGGGATCCGCCGCGCCTCGTCCCCGAACGCCGGACGGGACGCAGGGCACACCGGACATACCCCACGATCCGCACGCCGCCATCGCCCTCGCCGTCCGGGACGGCAGGCACGCCGACGCCGACGCGCTGGCCGCGACATGGGAGCAGGCGGCGGCCGTCTCGCACGGGGTGGGGTCGGAGACGGCGCTGCACTGGACCGAGGTGCGGGCGGATCTCGCGATGTTCGCGGGGGACGCCGCGGGCAGCTGCCGGGCGTGGCTGGCGGTGGCGGCTGCCCGGCTGACCGCCGGGCAGCCGGTCGACGCGCCCGCGGTGGAGGCGGCCGTGGACCGGGCGCACCACCAGTGGGGCCGTATCACCGACCCGGCGCGGGCCCGTGAACTCGGCCCCGCGCTCGCGGAGCTGCGCGGCCGCGTCCCCGGCCGGCGCCGGGGCGCCCTGGACCATGTACGGCGGCAGCTACGGCAGTTGCAGACCCAGGGTTGAACGGGAGCGGGAGCGGCCGGTGGCCGACGGTCTCAGCGGCCCGTGGACTGCCCCTGCTGCCCCTGCTGCCCCTGCTGTTCCTGGGCGGTCGGGGGTGTGGTCGTGGCGCGGGCCGGGACCGCGTTGGCCGCTGCGACCAGGGCCGTGACGGCCAGCACGGCCGCGGCGAGGGCCCTGGCGTAACACTGTCCGCGGGAGGCGGATGGGCGTCCGGGCACGGCAACCTCACAGCATCGATGTCGGCGGACCACAGCTGACGACACTCATGTATTAAGCATGCTTAATTCGCCGTTTAACGTAGGGGCTGCGATAGTCCAACGGCAAGAGGCACTGGGGGAGTTGGGGGAGTCAAGGCGTGGGAGAACGGGACGAACCAGAGGTCATAGGTCGGCGCGTGCAGCGATTGCGCATCGAACGGGGCCTGACTCAAAGGCAGTTGGCGGAACCGACATACACCCCCGCGTATGTCTCCACCCTGGAGGCCGGACGGGTCCGCCCCTCCGACGAGGCCCTCAAGCACATCGCCGAACGGCTCGGCGTCGACTTCGGGGAACTGGCCACCGGACGGTCGGCGCGGCTCGTCACCGATCTGCGGCTGCGGCTCACCGAGGCCCAGCGCGCCCTCGCCACCGGGGAGGCGCAGGAGGCCGCCCGCCAGTACGCCGCGCTGCTCGCCGAGGCGCAGGAGAACGGCCTGGCAGAGGAGGAGGCCACCGCGCTGCTCGGACTCGGGGAGTGCGGGATCGACACCGGCGACCTGGCGGCGGCCCGGGACTGCTTCGAGCGGGCCGAGGCACGGCTCGCCGACGCGCCCCTGCCCAGCCGTGTCCCCGCGCTGCGCGGCCGCGCCGTCGCGCACTACCTCGCCGGTGAGCTGCGGTACGCCGTCTACCTCCTGGAATCCACCCTCGACGAGCTGAACCGCGGCGGGCTGCACGACCCCGACGCGCTGCTCCTCCTCTACGCCTCCGTCATCGGCCCGTACATGGACATGGGCGCCCAGGCCCGCGCCGCCCAGGCCGCCGAGTTCGCCCTCGCCCTCGCGCCCCAGGTCGGCGACCCCGCGCTCGTCGCCCGGATGCACCGCTCCGTCGCCCGCACGCTGCTCGCCGAGGGCCGGCTCGCCGAGGCCGACGCCTCCCTCGCCAAGGCCGCCGAGCTGTACCGCCAGCTCCAGCTGCGCACCGAACTCGCCAACTGCCACTGGATGCGCGGTTACGTCTACGCCCAGAACGGCCAACTGGAGCGCGCCGAGGGCGAGTTGCGGCAGGCCCAGGAGATGCTCGCCGCCACCCGCGCCACGCTCTACGGCAGTCAGGCGGCCGTCGAACTGGCCGACGTCCTGCACCGCCGGGGCAAGTCGGCGGAGGCCGCCGAACTGCTCCAGCGCGTCCTCGGCGACCTCTCCTCCGAACGCGGAGCCGTGCACGCAGCTGCCGCCCACCGGCTGCTCGGCATCATCGCCGAGGACGCCCGCGACACGGAGGCCGCCGAGGAGCACTACGTCCGCGCCCTCAGCCTCCTGGAACGCGCCGGCGCGGCCGGCGACCTCGCCGACCTCTGCCGCCTCCTCGGCGACCTCCTCCGCCGCACCGGCCGCGTGGAAGCGGCCCTGGACGCCTACCGCACGGGCCTGGGCCACCGCACGGCCCCAGGAACCACGACCCTGGGCCCGGCCCCGGCCCAGCCACCCCTTTGACGAGGGGATACCGGGGGGCACGAGGGGATACCGAGGGGTTTCGGTAACGGATACCAGCCCTCGGCCCCCACACGAGAAGCCGTAGCCGGCCGTAGCCAGCCGAAACCCGGTTCCCCCGCCGCCCGGCGGGTACCCGGGGAGCGACCGGAGCTGTGCGTCACCCGTGCACGGAGGTGATGACCGTGCGCAACCGGATCGGCGAGGTGATCGCCGAGGAGACGAGCGGAGCCGCTCCGGGTGAGGTCCCCGAACGGCTTTGCTCGGCCGCCGTACGGCTGCTGCCGGTGAGCGGTGCGAGCGTGTCGCTGCGCGGCGCCGGGATGCCGCTGCCGCTGAGCGCGAGCGGTGAACGGGCCGCGTATCTGATGGAGCTGGAGGCCACCCTGGGCGACGGGCCGTGCCTGGAGGCCGCGGAGACCGGCACGGCCGTCTTCGCCACCGACCTGTCCGGCGCCCGGGATACCTCCCGCTGGCCGGTGTACGCCCAGCAGGCGGCGGCCACCGGGGTGCGGGCCGTGTACGCGCTGCCCCTGGGCGACGGCACGGTGTGCGTGGGCACGCTCGACCTCTACCGGGACGTCCCCGGGGAACTGGCCGACGGAGAGGTGCGGACGGCGCGGTCCGTGGCCGACCTCATGACGGCCGCGCTCCTCGCCCTGCCGCACGGCGAGGAGTCCGGCCTCCTCGGCGACGACGGACTCTGGCTGAGCCCGCTGGCCCTGGACCACGACGAGGTCCACCAGGCCGTCGGGATGGTCATGGCCCAGCGCGGCGTCGGCCCCGACGCGGCGCTCGACCTGCTGCGCGGCCACGCCTTCGCGAGCGACCGCACGGTCCTCGTCGTGGCCCACGAGGTGGTCACCCGCCGCCTGCGCCTGGACTCCGACTGAGGTCCGGACGCGTCCGGCCGAGGTCCGGACGCGACGGGTTCTCAGACCTGCGCCCGCCCCTGCTTGCGGACGTCCGCGAGCCGCCGTACGCCGAGCTGGACGGCGGCCTGGGTCGCCTCGTTCGGTACGTCGCCCAGCCCGCCGTTGGTCAGCGCGAACGCGTCCTCGCCGGCCCGCACGGCGGCCACGTCCAGGGCGAGGACCGTGGGCTCCCCGTCGGGGTTCTCCTCGGCCGTCGCCCAGATCGTCAGCGACACCCTGAGCCCCTGCCGGGCGTCCCCCACCTCCGGCAGCGGCAGCTCCACCACCTGCACGTCCAGCACGGTCTCGTGCGCGGCCGTGGCCGTGAACCGGGCGCACGTCCCGGGCAGCGTCCGCAGCCAGGCCAGCGCCCGGTCGGCGTCCGCCGGGCGCCGGTCGGTGAGCTGGTAGCGCAGCTGGGCCCCGGTGTCGGGGTCGTCGAGCCCGACGACCGCGCGGGCCGGGGTGCCGAGCAGCTCGTCGGTGTAGAGCGCGTCGAGCAGCTTCTGGCACCCGGGCACGGCGGTGACCGCCTTCAGCAGCCCGTCCCGCCAGGTCGCGGCGCCGCGCGTCCGTGTCCAGGGGGCGCCGAGGTCGGTGTCGGTGATGAGCGCCGCCTGCGCCTGCGCCTCGGTGAGCGCGGACGGGGTGGTCGGCGCGGCGGGCCGGTTCGGCGCCGCCGAGCTGGTGGCCGGGGCGGGCTCGGCGGTCGGCGGGTGCTCCAGCCCGAGGGTGGCGCAGCCGGTGACGGCGGTGAGCAGCCCGAGGGTGGCGGAGGCGAAGGCGAGGAGGGTGCGACGGGTCATCGAGGACTGCCTCCTGAAACGCGTGTGGACTGCGGCCGCCGTGGACCGCGGGCTCCTTCTCACGGCAACACCGCACGCACGAGCCGACCAGCGCGGCGGGCCGTTCGGGTTACCGCCGTTGATGCGGGCGGTGGAAATCGGGCGGCGGGAAAACGGCTCGTCCAGCGTGGCGTCCGTTGCTACGGTCACCGGCATGCAGCGCGCCCAGCCGTCCCTCACGACGACGCCGGACACCGTCCCGGCGCGCTGATCCACGACTGGATGACCGAAGCCCCGGGGCGAGTGCCCCGGGGCTTCGTCGTGCCCCGGGCTCCCTCGCCCCCCCGAACGAGGGAGCCCCCCGTGCACGACCACCGCCGCCTCGGCCGCGAACTCGACCTGTTCGACACCGACCCCCTGATGGGCGCGGGCCTGCCCTACTGGCTGCCCGACGGCGCCCTGATCCGCCACACCCTGGAGGAGTACGTCCGTGAGGCCGAGCGCGCGGCCGGCTACCGGCACGTGTACTCGCCGGTCCTCGGCAAACGCGAGCTGTACGAGATCTCCGGCCACTGGGACCACTACAGCGAGGACATGTTCCCGCCCATGGAACTCGGCGGGGAGGGCTCCGAACAGGTGGTCCTGCGCCCCAGCCTCTGCCCCCACCACGCCCTGATCTACCGCTCCCGCCCGCACAGCTACCGCGAACTGCCGCTCAGGATCGCCGAGCTGGGCGGCATGTACCGCGCGGAACTCTCCGGGGTGCTGGGCGGACTCACCCGGGTGCGGGCCATCACCCTCAACGACGCGCACATCTTCTGCACCCTGGAGCAGGCGGTGGCGGAGGCCCGTTCGGCCCTCGCGCTGATCGCCCGCGCCTACGCCGACCTGGGCATCCGCGCGCACCGCCACCGCCTCTCGCTTCCCGGGGAGGGCGGCAAGTACGTCGCCGACCCGGACCTGTGGCGCCGGGCCACCGCGCTGCTGCGGGAGGTCCTCGACGGGTCCGGCATCGCGTACGAGGAGGCGGAGGGCGAGGCCGCGTTCTACGGCCCGAAGATCGACGTGCAGATCGCGGACCGGGCGGGCCGGGAGGCCACCCTGTCCACCGTGCAGATCGACTTCCACCAGCCCGCCCGCTTCGACCTGACCTACATCGGCGCGGACGGGGCGAGGCACCGGCCGGTGATGGTGCACCGCAGTGTCATCGGCAGTGTGGAGCGGGCCGTCGCCCATCTGATCGAGGAGCACGGCGGGGCGTTCCCGGTCTGGCTGTCGCCCGTCCAGCTGGCCGTGCTGCCGGTGTCGCAGGCGCAGGAGGAGGCCGCGGCGGACCTGGCCCGCAGGGCGGAGGCGGCCGGCCTCAGGGTCCGGCTCGTGGACGCCGGCCAGGGCAGCCTGGGTGCGCGGGTACGGGCGGAGCGGCTGGTGCCGTACCTGGCGGTGATCGGCGAGCGGGAGGCGGCGGCCGGGCTGGTCGCCGTACGCCTGCGGGACGGCGGGAAGCCGGGGGCGGTGGGTGCCGACGACCTGGTCCGCCGGATCGCGGCCCGCGCGGCGGCGCGCGGAACCGAGCTGTGGCGGTGAGCGGGGGCGCATAAGGTCGGCGCGAAGGCGCGCAACGGCTGAACCTCCACGGCAGAAGGAGTCACCAGGTGACCGACGACCGCCCCATCCCCGTGATCATCGACTGCGACACGGGTGTCGACGACGCCCTGGCCCTGCTGTTCGCCGTACGCCACCCGGGCCTGGACCTGCGGGCCGTGACCTGCGTGGCGGGCAACACGGACGTGGACGGGGTGGTCCGCAACACGCTGACCGTGCTGGAGGCGGCGGGCGCCGGGGACGTCCCCGTCGCTCGGGGCGCCGATCGCCCCCTGATCGAACCGGCCCGCTCGGCCCGCCATGTGCACGGCGAGGACGGCATGGGCGACATCCCCGGCCTGCCGGCCCCCACCCGCACCCCCGTCGACGTGGACGCGGTGACCCTCCTGCACCGCGAGATCCTCGCGTCGCCCCGTCCGGTGACGCTGATCCCGACCGCGCCCCTCACCAACATCGCCCTGCTCCTGCGCACCCACCCGGAGGTGACCCGGAACATCGAGCGGATCGTGTTCATGGGCGGCGCGGTGGCCGTCGGGAACGCCACGCCCGTCGCCGAGTTCAACGTGTGGCACGACCCGGAGGCGGCCGCGATCCTGCTGACCGCGGGGGTGCCGATGACGATGTACGGCCTGGACGTCTTCCAGCGGGTCGTCGTCCCCGGCGCGGACGTACGGCGCCTGCGCGCGAGCGCGGAACCGGGCGCCCGTCTGGCCGGTGAGCTCCTGGCCCACCGCCCTTCCGCCCCGGACCCGGACGGCGACGACCCGCACGGCGGCCTCGGCGACGCGGGAGCGGTCTGCGCGGTGGCCGACCCGGCGGGCCTCACCACGGCCCTCCTCCCGGTCGAGGTCTCCCTCGCCCCCGGCCCCACCCGGGGCCAGACCGTCGTCGACCGCCGCCCCCGCCCGGGCGAGTCCGAACTCCACGGCGACACGAGAGCCCGCCAGCTGGTGGACGTCGCCCTGGACGTCGACATCGAGCGCTACGTGAAGCTCTACCTGGGGGCGGTGGAGGGGGCATAGCGAAGCACCCCCCTGGTGGGGGGTGCTTCTCGGCCCACCGAGTCGGGTGGGCGGGACAGTCCGCGCTACGCGCGCGACGCCTTGCGGCGGCGGGTGGCGACGACGATCGCCGCTCCGCCGATCAGCAGCGCCGCGGCGCCACCGGCGATCACCGGAGTGGTGCTGTTCGCGCCGGTCTCCGCGAGGTCACCGCCGCCCCCGTTGGGCGTCGGCGCCGGCGCGCTGCTCGACTCGCTCGCGGACGGCGTCGGCGTGGCGGACTCCGACTCGGAGGGGGTGTCCGACGGCGTGTCGGACGGCGTGTCGGACGGCGTGTCCGCGGGGGGCTGCGAGGCGGGCGCCGAGGGCGACTCCGTGTCGTCGGCGGGCGGGGACGACGGCGGCTGCTCGGTCGCCGTGCAGTCCTTCGTCCCGCCGTTCCACGCGGCGATCAGCTTGTCCTTGATGACCGGCCGGTCCGGCCCCTTGGGCACGTCCCCGTGCTCGAACCCGTCGTTCGCGTCCAGCTCGCCGTCGAACTTGACCGCACCCCGGTAGAGGTCGATCTGCGCGAAGCAGCCGGCGTCCGGCACGGCGATGTCGAGCGTGTCGGTCTTCCCGGGCTTCACCGTCACCGAGTCGAAGTCGATGAACACCTGCTCACCGGAGGTGGCGAAGGTGGCGCCGTGGGCGAGGTAGGAGGCCAGCGACGCGGTGCACGTGGACGCGTCACCGGCGGTGCGCACCGAGATGTGGACCTTGCCGTCCTCGGTCGGCTTGAGGTTCTGGTCGTCGACCCGCACGGAGTCGAAGAAGTTCTCGCCGTCGAGCGAGAACTGGCAGCGGTCGGTCCCCGTCTCGGTCCCCGCGCCGGTCCCCGGCTGGTACTGCCCGCCGGACTTCCAGCCGTCACCGCCGGGCGTACCGGAGTGGGCGAAGGCGCCGGAGGCGGCGGCGACAGAGGCGGCGCAGAGGGTGAGCGACGCGGCGCCCGTCCCCAGCAGGCGGCGCACGGTGACACGTCTCGCTATGGACATGCGTATCCCATCTTGGCGAATGCCAGGGGTGATTGGTCAGATCACAGGAAACACGGGCCCCGTCAGTCACAGGCGCCACAGTGTGCGCCCATCGTCGTGTGGTCACCAGATGGCTGTCAACCTGGGCTAAACCCTGGGGAGTTCAAGTTTCCATCACGACTTCGTCACGTGTGGAGCGATTCCCTCCGCAACGTACGGACGTTCACTTTCCCGGCAATGTGGACAGTCTTCTCTCCATGACGCCTTCCAGGACCTCTCCCGTGACGCTCCCCCTGACGGACTTGTCACCCCACAACCCCGACTGGTGGCGCCAGGCCGTCGTCTACCAGGTCTATCCCCGCAGCTTCGCCGACGCGGACGGCGACGGCCTCGGCGACCTGCGCGGCGTCACCGACCGCCTCCCCCACCTGGCCGCCCTCGGCGTCGACGCGCTCTGGCTCAGCCCCTTCTACCCCTCCGAACTCGCCGACGGCGGCTACGACGTCGCCGACCACCGTGACGTCGACCCCCGCCTGGGCACCCTCGCCGACTTCGACACGCTCGCCGCCGAGGCCCACCGCCTCGGCCTGAAGGTGATCGTCGACATCGTCCCCAACCACACCTCCCACCTGCACCCCTGGTTCCAGGAGGCCCTCGCCGCCGGCCCCGGCTCCCCGGCCCGCGACCGCTACGTCTTCCGCGACGGACGCGGCCCGGCCGGCGAACACCCGCCCACCGACTGGCAGTCGGTCTTCGGCGGCAGCGCCTGGCAGCGCGTCCCCGACGGCCAGTGGTACCTCCACCTCTTCGCCCGCGAACAGCCCGATCTGAACTGGGACCACGCCGAGGTCCGCGAGGACTTCCGCACCACCCTGCGCTTCTGGTCCGACCGAGGCGTCGACGGCTTCCGCATCGACGTCGCCCACGCCCTCGCCAAGGACCTCTCCACGCCCCTGCGCGACCTCGGCACCCCGGAGGCGAGCGGCGAGGAGGCCCTCGCCCACCTGCCCCCGGGCACCCACCCCTTCTACGATCGCGACGAGGTCCACGAGATCTACCGCGACTGGCGCCGCGTCCTCGACGCCTACTCCCCGCCCCGCACGGCGGTCGCCGAGGCCTGGGTGCCGGGCGCCCGCCGCGCCCTCTACGCCCGCCCCGACGAACTGAACCAGGCCTTCAACTTCGAGTACCTCCAGGCCCCGTGGGACGCCGACGCGATCCGCCGGGTCATCACCGACTCCCTCGCCACGGCCCGCGCCGTCGGCGCCTCCGCCACCTGGGTCCTCTCCAACCACGACGTCCTGCGCCACCCCTCCCGCCTCCAGCTCCCCGCCGGCACGGACGAGAACGCCTGGCTGCTGTCGGACGGCACCACGCCGCCCGTCGACGAGCGGACCGGCCTGCGCCGCGCCCGCGCCGCCACGCTCCTGATGCTGGCGCTGCCGGGATCGTCGTACGTCTACCAGGGCGAGGAACTCGGTCTGCCGGAGGTCGCCGACCTGCCCGTCGAGGTGCTGAGGGACCCGCTGTGGGAACAGACGGGCCGCACCCGCAAGGGCCGCGACGGCTGCCGGGTGCCGCTGCCGTGGACGACCACGGGACCGTCGTACGGCTTCGGCGCGGCCGGTGCCTGGCTGCCGCAGCCGCCGTCCTTCGCGCGGTACGCCGTCGAGGCCCAGGACGGTGTGGACGGCTCCACCCTGGAGTTCTACCGCACGGCCCTGCGGCTGCGCCGCAAGCTGATCGAGGGCGAGGAGCTGACCTGGGACCGGGACACCCCGCACGGTGTCCTGGCCTTCGCCCGCTCCGACGCCTGGCGCTGCGTCACCAACCTGTCGGCCGTGCCCGTTCCCCTGCCGCCCGGCGAGGTGCTGCTCATCAGCGCCCCGCCGGCCGACGACGGACAGCTGGCCCCGGACACGACGGTCTGGCTGGCCTGAGAAGGGGGCCCTACTGCTGTGGCTCCTGTTCGTTCACCGCGGCGCCCAGGTCCACCGGGGTGGACGTGGCGGTCGGCGGCGGGGTCAGCACGATCTGCGGCTGGCCGGCCGGCGGGGCCGGCGGGGTCAGGTCCGACTTGGGCAGCTTCGGCGGGGTGGTCTGCTGGAACAGCGTGGTGTCGTAGTCGACCAGGTTGGTCTTCTCCATCACCGTGATGTGGTCGAGCACGGTGTCATTGGCCTGGTCGGCCAGCGCGCGCACCAGCGAGTTCTTCGTCGTCGAGCGGACCTTCGCCACGGTGTTGAAGATCGAGCCGTGCGTCTGGCGCAGGATGTTGGCGAAGGTGACGTCGAACTGCTTGCCGCTCTCCGACTTCAGCTGGGTGACGAACCCCTCCTGCTGTGGACTGGCCACGTTGGGCAGGGTGATGTTCAGCATCGGCGCGATCTTGCGGCAGGTCTCGTCGAGCGCCGCGTGGCCGTCGATCAGGTGCTCACTGGCGGTCAGGACCGCCTTGCTCTGCCCCTTCTGGAGGCCGATCTGCCCGACCGGGTACTCCCAGAGGCCGGCCGCGCGCACCTTCACCACGAAGTCGCGGTCGCCCTCGGTCAGCGGACCCCACTGGGTGTTGGCGATGATTCTGTCGGTCGAGGTCGAGACGGTGTCCAGTCCGAGCATCGACGGGTACGCCAGGGCAGCCAGTGTCAGGGACAGGGCTCCGCCCACGAAGAGGGTTCCCATCGTGTTCCGCGAGAGTGGCACCGTTCCTCCTGTGTCCGGGTCGGGGAGTTAGCCGGTGGAGGGTCCCCGGCGAAGTCGGACATCGAGAAGTACGGACGCGGGGCTCGTGTGATTCACGGGAAATCGTAAAAACTTGTGGAGAGGGACACGGGGGCGGACAAGGGCCGGACACGGGGCCGGACGAGGGGGGACCGGAATGGCCAGGTTGGCCGGAATCACGTACTACCCGGTGAAAGGGTGCGCGGGCGTCACGCTCACCGAGGCGGCGCTCACTCCGACCGGCCTCACCGACGACCGCGCCTACGCGATCGTCGACGAGAAGGGCGACCTCCGCTGGCAGGGTGAGGATCCCCGGCTGGCCCTCGTCGCACCCGAACTGCGCGACGGCCGACTGACCCTGCGGGCGCCGGGCCACGAGCCGGTACGAGCGACGCACGACGACGGTGACGTCCACGGCGATGTCGACGCCTGGCTCACGGAGGTGCTCGGCCGGCCCAGCAGACTGGTCCGCCCACCCGCCGGCAACCACGGCCGACTGCACGTCGTCTCCTCTTCCGGCCTCGCCGCCCTCAACGCCCGACTGGCCGAGCGCGGCGCCGCCCCCCTGCCCATGAACCGTTTCCGCCCCAACCTCGTCGTCGACGGCTGGGACACCCCCCACACCGAGGACGGGGCCCGCGCGCTCACCATCGGCGGCACCGAACTGGTCTTCACCGAGCGCACGGTCCGCTGCGCGGTCACCATGGTCGACCAGGAGACCGGCCGCAAGGCGGGCCCGGAACCCCTGCGCACCCTCGCCGACTACCGGCGGGCCGAGGGCGGGGTCGTCTTCGGCGCGTACTTCACCGTCCTGCGCCCGGGAAAGGTGTCGGTGGGGGACGAGGTGATCATCCGGCCCTGAGCGGCCGGCCTCACGCCATCCTGGTGGCATGGCCATGCGGCGAATCTGGGCGGCCGGGGGTCCGCCAGTACTCGCCCGCGACTTCCTCCGGACTCGGCCGGGAAGTGGTCAACGTTTCGCCAACCGGCGGGAGCCGGGGCCCCGCCCCGGACGGGGCCCCGGCGCGTGGTCAGCTTCCCGGGCGCAGGAAGATCACCGAGCGCAGCAGCAGCCGATCCGTGGCGGGACGCCCGTGCGGGCGCAGGGTCCAGGAGTCGCCCGAGCAGTCGGTCCCGGTGAACACGATCGCGAACTCGTCGGTGTCGTTGTGCGGGGCGAAGGCGGGTGCGGAGGCGCCCGGGTCCGCGACCTCCGGGAGGGTGACGCACTCGCCGCTCGGCGGGTTGTGGAGGCTGACGGAGATCGGTTCGCCGTCCAGCCCGACCACCTTGTAGCCGAAGTCGCCGGTCGCGGCGTGGGCGGGCGTGGCCAGAACGGCGGTGAGGGCGAGCGCACCGCAGACGGCGGCGAGGGAGTGCCGGAGACGCACGAGGATTCTCGTTTCGTGAGGGGGCATGATCGCCTGCACCCTTGCCGCCGGCGGATCGGCGTATGCGCAGCTCAGACGCGGGAAGGTTTCTGTGTCACCCGTTCGGGCCGACGAAGAGGTCTTCGGCGGTGGTGGCGTGGACGGCGCGATCGGACCACACGGTGAGCTGGTCGAAGTCGGTGCAGCCCTCGATCCGCTCGCGGACGGTGTCCGGCACGGTGATGCCACGCAACTCCAGGATGCGGAGGGTCATCTCGGCACGGTCCTCGACTCGGCCCTCCTCCCGTCCTTGCTCGCGCACCTCTTGGGCGAGGGGGTGGCGCCAGAAGTACTGCATCGTCGTCATGAGGTCCCTCCACATCTGCCGGGCCTGGGGGTCTGTCAGGCACGAGTCGACGAACTGCACGAGTACCGCGGCGGTGTCGCGGTCGATGGTCCCGAGGGCGGTTGCCAGGGATTCCAGTATGGCGGGGGCCTGGCGTCCCCGGCCGTGTGTCATCGCCGAAAGCACCGCGAGGGGTACGTCCTCTCGGGCCTCCTGCTCGGTGGCGATCACGGGGACGTTGTCCGGCCCCAGCACGAACGGTCTCACCGTCAGCGAGGGCATCCTGCGGACGCCGAGATGAATGGGCTCCGCCGCCCAGCGGGCCGTGGCGCGGCTCTGGGTGACGACGATGAGGACGGGCTCGCACCGGTACTTCTCGTGGAGGTAGCTGAGGTAGTACGGCCAGCTGCCGCGCTTCCTCTCGTCCGGCTTGCCCTGCGACTCCACGACCAGCAGGTACGTGCCCTCGTCGGTCTCGGCCCGCAGCAGTGTGTCGACGCGCCGTTCGATGGGCTCGATCTCGGTGAGGTCGACGTTCATGGCGGCGAAGTCGTAGGGCTTGGGGAAGGGGACGTGCAACACGTCTTGCAGGGCACGGGTCAGGAGTTCCGGGTCCTTCTGGAAGATCCGGTGCAGCGCCTCGTGCGACGAGCCGACCATCTACGCGACCCCCAGTTCGCACCACACGAGCTTCCCGCGGCGGCCGAGCCTGGAGAGGGGCTGCCATCCCCAGGTGTCGGAGCAGGCCCGGACGAGAGCGAAGCCGCGGCCGCTCTCGGCGTCGGTGAGCCGCTCCAGCTTGCCGGGGGGCTCGGGGGGCTGAGGGTCGGCGTCCCAGGCACCGATCTGGAGGACGCCGTCGCGGTACCGGATCCGCAGGGCGGCGGGGCCCTTCGTGTGCGTTACGGCATTGGAGACCAGCTCCGAGGTCAGCAGCTCGGCGGTGTCGGTGAGGTGGGTGAGGTGATGGAGGGTGAGGATCAGACGGAGGGTGCGGCGGCAGAGGGTGACGGCGCGAGGGTCGGTGGGGATGTACAGGGTGTACTCCCAGGAGTCGCTTTCGGGCATGCGTCAGCTCCATGCGAGGGAGGGGAGGAGTCGGGGCGCAGGACGGGGCGGTGCGCTTCCGCTGCGTGAAGGTCGCGTCACTGACGGTAGATCTCAATGTAGAGACGAGGCAAGTCGATCGCGTAATCTGACCCCGAACGGGTCGCGCTCGTGGGCGCGTTGAACCTAGGAGCGGTCGAGAGCTTTGAGGCGTGAAGCAACGGCACGTCAGATGCGTCTGGCGACGGAACTGCGCAGGCTCCGTGAGGCGGCGGATCTCAGCGCCCGCCAGGCGGCAGCCCTGCTTGGGGTCAGCCCGACCCAGATCACCCACATCGAGTCCGGGCTCGCGGGGGTGAGTGAACAGCGCCTACGCCGCCTCGCCTCCCACTACGCCTGCACAGACGGCGAGTTCATCGACGCCCTGGTCACGATGGCTACCGACCGGACGCGCGGCTGGTGGGAGGAGTACCGGGGGCTGCTGCCGACATCCTTCCTTGATCTGTCGGAGCTGGATCACCACGCGAGATTCCGGCACGACGTTGCTGTGTTGTACGTCCCGGGCCTGCTTCAGACGGAGGCCTACGCCCGAGCCGTCTTCTCCTCAAGGGTTCCTGAACTCACCGAAGAGGAGCTTGAGGTGCGCGTCCGGCATCGCATAGAACGCCGGGTGATCATCGAAGGTCCCTCGGCCATCCCGTACCAGGCGGTGATCCACGAGGCGGCTCTGCGCATCCGAGTCGGCGATCGTGCGGCCTCCCGAGCTCAACTCACTCGCGTCTTGGCGCTTTCCGAAGCAGACAACGTGAGCGTCCGGGTTATCCCCTTCGACCTGGACGGCTTCACCCGTGCCGGAAGCACCATGACGTACGTGGGCGGCCCCGTATCCAAACTGGACACGGTCGTCCGTGACACACCCCTCGGTACGGTCTCCATCGATTCAGAGGCTCAACTCAGCGCATCACGAACGATCTTTCATAAAATGGAGGCTGCGTCATTCGACCCCGACCGCTCGCGTGACTTCGTCCACAGGCTGGCCAAGGAACTGTGAGGACACCATGACCACCCCCGACAACTGGCGGAAGTCCTCCTTCTCCGGTGGCGGCGACGGCAACGACTGCCTCGAACTCGCCTCCTCCACGCCCACCACTCTCCACCTCCGTGAGTCGGACCGCCCCGCCACCATCCTCACCAGTACCGCGGCCTCCGTCGACAACCTCCTCCGCGCAATACGGGACGGTGCCTTGTGAAGCGCCCCATTGAAGCCGCGCTCGGCAACTGGCAGAAGTCGACCTACTCCGGTGGCGGCGACGGCAACGACTGCCTCGAACTCGCCTCCTCCACCCCCACCACCCTCCACCTCCGCGAGTCCGACACCCCCGCCACCGTCCTCACCGTCACCCCCACCCCCCTCACCCACCTCCTCCAGGCCCTACGCGACGGCGTCGCCCGCCGTCCCTAGGTTCCGCCCGGCCGATCATGTGACTTGACCACTACGCTGCGGCGATGGAACCCGTAGCCGACGTGCCCGCGAATGACTACGACAGCTTCGCCGAGGCGTTCTCCGCGGAAACCGAGAACAACCTCGTGAACGCGTACTACGAGCGGCCCGCGATGGTGGCCCTCGCCGGAGACGTGGTTGGGCGCCGGATCCTGGACGCCGGCTGCGGCTCGGGCTCATTGTCCGCCGCACTGCGCGATCGCGGTGCCGTCGTCACCGGCATCGACGCCAGCGCCGGGATGCTGGCACTGGCCAGGCGGCGGCTGGGTGACGACGTGGCCCTGCACGCGGTCGATCTGAGAGACCGTCTGCCGTTCGCCGACGGCGCGTTCGACGACGTGGTCGCGTCGCTGGTCCTGCACTACCTGGAGGACTGGGGGCCGACGCTGGCCGAGATACGGCGAGTCCTCAGGCCCGGCGGCCGGCTGATCGCGTCCGTGGAGCACCCCTTCGTGGCCTACGCGTTCCAGGATCCTCGGCCCGACTATTTCGCGACCACCAGCTATACCTTCGACTGGACGTTCAACGGGCGGTCCTTCCCGATGAGGTTCTGGCGCAGGCCGTTGCACGCGATGACCGACGCCTTCACCACCGCCGGCTTCCGTCTTGCCGCCATCACCGAGCCGCAGCCCGAGCCGGCCGCACGTGAACTGTTCCCCGACGGCTTCCACGACCTTGCGACCAGACCCACCTTCCTGTTCTTCGAAGTCACGGTGCCGCGGTGAGGCGCTGGAAAACCAGTGGGGCGGTGCCGTCGCGCACCGCTACCGTGCTGCCGAACCAAGTCGTCTAGGCAAGGACGGTCCGTTGTACACCGTGTGAGACCTCCAGAGCGCTGATCGGTCGCGCGTCGCGCATGTGCGCCGCGCTGCTTTTTGCTGCGGACTTCTCACTGGAAACGGTGTACTTCTGTGCTCAATATCTGGGTGGTCATGCCCACCTGCCTGCCGCTCGTCATCCGCCGTTGCCACACCTGCGCGTCCGAGCGCTTCCGGCCGAACGGCAAATTCCGCGTCAACGCCAACCACAAGCTCATCGACGCCTGGCTCCTGGTGCTCTGCACCGGGTGCGGGGAAACGGCCAAGCTCACGGTCCTGGAGCGGATGAACGTGCGCTCCGTACGACCTGAGCTGCTGGACCGGATGCATGACAACGACCCTGGTCTGGCGGCCGAGTTGCTCCAGGATCCGGTCGTACGGCGCCGTAATCGCATCGCCCTCGACTGGGACAACGCCTGGCGCCTCGACACCGGCGGTTCGGATCATCTGGACCGCGAGGTGATCGACGTCTCGGTCCGCTTCGCGGCGCGGATCCCTGTCCGGCCGGTGCGACTGATCGCTGAAGGGTGCGGTCTTTCGCGGGCCGAGGTCGAGAGACTGATCACGGAGGGGGATCTCGTCTCGGCGGTCCGGCTGAACGGCAAGCTCTCCGGCGACTTCACCTTCATGCTCAAGCGCTGAGCCCTCCCCGGGGCAAGGGGCCTGTCCGGCAAGACCCGCCGGACAGGCCCAGGCCCAGGCCCTCGTCCGCTAGTCCACGATCCGTTCCACCGCCGCCCGTACCAACGCCTCCCGCTCCGCCTCCCCGAAGACGTCCGGGAGCGTGAGCTGTTCGACGATCATCCAGTTCAGGGTGAGGATCAGCAGCTTGACGGCCGTCGCGTCGCCGGGCAGGCCCGATGCCTCGTGGTACGCGACGTTCGCGTCGACGTCCGCGCGGACCCGCTCCGTGAGGACCTTCCGCAGTTCGGGGCGCCGGGTGGCCTCCAGGCGGAGTTCGAGGAGGGCCAGGTAACCCGTCCGGAAGGACGAGACGCGGCCCACCAGCTCCCGCATCAGCTCGACGTACGTCTCCCGGTCCCGCCCGGCCGTCCGCTGGCGCTCGATCGTCGCCGCGTCGGGCTGGAGCCGCTCGTAGACGCGGGCGCCGGCCTGGGTGAGGAGGTCGTCGCGGTTGGTGAAGTAGTTGGAGGCGGTGCCGTTGGGCACGGCGGCCTCGGTGTCCACCGCGCGGAAGGTCAGCCCCCGCGCGCCCTCCCGTGCCAGGACCTCGATCGCGGCGTCGACGAGAGCCGCGCGTCGCTGGTCGTTCCGTCTCACCATTGACACCACTCCAGGTGTAGTACTAAGTTCTGACCACTTCAGTCAGAGTACTACGCATGGAGTCGCAGTTGCGAAAGCTCGTGTACTACATCGCTGTCACGCTCGACGGCCGCATCGCGGGCCCGGGCGGAGAGTACGACTTCTTCCCCATGGGCGACGAGAAGCAGGCCGCCGCCTACTCCGCCTGGACCAGCGCGGTGTACCCCGAGACCGTCCCGACGCCCGCGCGCGCCGCCGTCGGCGTCGCCGACCTGCCCAACCGGAACTTCGACACGGTCCTCATGGGCCTCGGCGCGTACCGGCCCGGGCTGGACGCCGGGGTCACCAGCCCGTACGCGCACCTGCGCCAGTACGTGGTGTCCAGCACCCTGAAGCCCGACATCGACCCGGCGGTCACGGTTGTACCCGGCGACCCGCTCGCGCTCGTCCGTGAGCTGAAGCAGGAAGAGGACGCCCTGGACATCTGGCTCTGCGGCGGCGGCAAGCTGGCCGGTGCCCTGCTGCCCGAGATCGACGAACTGGTGATCAAGAGCTACCCGGTGGTCGTCGGCACCGGCCTCCCGGCCTTCGACGGCGCCTTCGACCCCACGGTCTTCGACGTCGCCGAACGCACCGCCTTCCCCAACGGCGTCACCCTCACCCACCTCACGCGTCGCGAGGGCTCCTCTTCGCCCTCATGAGCCCATGCCTGCCGCGCCGCGCTTCGCGTCGCGGCAGGCCGTCCCGCATGGGAACAGGATCCAGTCAGCGAACCCGCTGGAGCGAGTGCTCTATGTGCGCAAGGGATACCCCGTGACGAGGCAGGTCGTGGACCGCAATGAACCCGTCCTGTGGCTGTCCGAGACGTACGAGGCCGGTGAGGTGGGTGGTGAGGGTTCGGAGCTGGCCGCCTGGGGGAACGGCTACGGAGACGAACAGCTCTACGTGGGTGAATGGTTCCTCAGTAAAGCGACCCGCTCACCGGAACTGAGAAGCAGATACGGCGAACGGGTCCACGTGTGCTCGTACGACGTGTTCGGACGGATCTCCTTCGTGGACGACTGGCTGACCCATGAGCAGGTGCACGACCGTTTGGGAGGCGACCTCGCCAGGTTGCCGAAGCCTGGAGTTCTTCAGGACGCCGAGTCGCTGCCCGCCCGCCTCTCCGCCCGGTACGGCCTGGACCTCGGCTGGGACCGTTGGCCGGACATCTTCCTCGTCACGGCCCTGGACTACGCGAAGGAGACGGTCCTGCTCGTCGCACCGCAACGGTTCGTGATTCCCACCAGGATCAGCGAGCTGGCGGCGGCCCACGGTAAACGGATCACGCGCATTCCAACCGCCAAGTTCACTCGCGAGGAACTGCGCAAGCTCAGTTCCCACTACCTCTTGGAGTTCCAGTACCCGAAGAAGCGCACCGACTGGAACGATCCCGAATACAACCGCTGGATACTCCATCAGTTTTCGGACGTCATGAAGCGCTTCTGGGAATGATGAGGATGCCTCCAGGGGATGCCCGCTGGCAGTCAGCTACGCCGAACCGTTGGCCAGCCGCAGGCGCATCCGACTCACAGCGCGAAGTCAAAGAGGCAGAACTTAGGCCCGCCGCCGCAGCCCGCCGTACAGCGTGGTGCCGGCGACCAGGAGGATCAGGGCGGCCGTGCAGGCGAGGGTGATGTCCGTGGTGTCCTGGTCGTCGGCGCCGCGGGGCAGCCAGGGGTCGAGAAGGCCGAGCGGATCCTCGCGGATCATGATGCGGTCGCCCTTCCCCACCCCCTCCTGCCCGAAGCAGTTCTGCCGCTGCGACACCTCGAACGTCCGCCGCTCACCGCCGACCTCACGGACCGTGCAGACCATGTCGGCGCCGTGCCGCACGTCCTGGTCCACGACGCTCACGACCACGGCGGGTACCTGATCCCCCGCGGTCGTCATGTAGGTCTCGTACACCGCCGGCCCCGCGAACATGGTCAGCCCGAACCCGCCGAACGCGACGATCGTCGCCGCCCCCGCGCGATGCCATCGCCCGCCGACCACCCAGGTCCCGGCCCCGACGATCCCCAGCACCAGCACGACCCCGAGCACCGTCACCCACTGTGCGACGGCGGAGGCCAGCAGCAGGGATCCGGGCAACGCGAGGGCCCAGAGGAGGGAGCCGGGCAGCCGGCGCTCCTGGGCCTTCTCGGAACTGCCGGGCCGTATCACCGTGTCGTGTGCGCTCATGTCGTCTGCGCTCATGTCTCGTGCGCTCATGTCCCCCGTCCTTCACCGGCTGTTACGCGCGCCCACCCTAGGGGGTTGCCCGACCGCCCCCCGACTTCGCCCGCCGTCACCCCTCCGGCGCCTCCACGTCCGCCGTCCGGTGCCGGTGCCGGTGCCACCACACCGCCCCCGACACCACCGACCCCGCGATCAGCACGATGCCCAGCACCGGCCACCGGCTGCTCGCGATCCGGACGTCGGCGACGACCACCCCGAGCGCCAGGACGGCCGGCACCAGCAGGGACAGTGCCGCGCGCCCGGCCCCGGCCAGCGTGGTCGGGTCCAGGCGGCGCCGCCCGGCCGGGACCTCCGCCGCGCCGGACTCCCCGGGGAAGTAGAAACGCACCGCGCGCCGGGTGAGCTGCCCGGTGGCCCGGTCGTACGAGCGCGCCATGTACGGCAGCCAGACCAGCGGGACGACCGTGCCCACCAGGATCACCACCGCCAGCAGCAGCCAGCGGCCGATCTGCGTCCACCGGCCCGGACGGCCGGCGGGATCCTCGGGGACGAGCAGGCCGAGCAGCCGGGCCATGCGCAGGGTGAGGGTCCACAGGGCGGTCGGGCGCACCCCGTGCGAGGGGGCCGGCGCGTGCACGGCGAGGGCGGCACGGGCGGCGTCGACATCGTCGTACACCCCTTGCAGGACCAGCAGTTCGGCCGCACGGTCCGGTTCGGTGGGGTCGCGGCCGGTGAGCGCAGCCAGTTCCAGGCAGATCCGCGACTGGCGCAGCAGCGCCGCGCAGAAGGCGACCGGGATGAGCGCCAGGAACGGGCCGCCGACGAACGCGCCCTCGGCGACCGTGGCCCGGTGGCCGCGGCGGATCACCTCGGCCCGGGTGGGCGGCGGCTCGGCGCCGGCCGTACGGCGGGCCACCGGGCCCAGCCGGCGTACGGCGAGCAGGGCCAGGTGCTCGGGGAGGCGGTGCGGGTCGGCCAGGCCCTCCTTGAGGAGCGAGCCCGGCAGGGACGGGGTGCCGGCCACCGGCGTCAGTACCGCACCGCCCGCGCCACCTCCGTTTTCACCTCGCCCGAGAGGTCGCGGTTGCTGCGCGCGGTCGACGTGCCGGTCTTGCCGGCGGCCACGTCGGAGACGGTGACGACGACCGTGTCGAGCCAGTTGCCGCTGGTGTCCGTGAAGTCGACCTGCACGGCGAAGGACTTCGTCGAGCCCGCGGTGTTGGTGGCGGTGACGTCGACGGTCGCCCGGCCGCCGTCGCTGCCCGGCGTGCCCAGCTTCACGTCGGACTTCACGTCCGTGCCGCCCTTGATCTCGTCCAGCTGCCGCCCCACCTCCGCCGTCGCCGAGGCGAACGCCGACGAGGCCTCGGCGGAGAGGGAGGAGGCGGCGGCCGTGGCCGCCTCCCGGCCCAGGGACTCGGCGGCGGAGGCGGCCTTGCTGACGGCGGACGACACGGACGACGGCGTGTCGTCGTCCGAGCAGCCGGTCAGGACGGCGGCGCAGCAGACTGCCGCCGCCACCGTCAGCGGCAGCGTGTTCTTGGTGCGCGGCATGCGTGCCTCCTGGTGGTCCCGTGGCCTCCTTCCAGTGAAGGCCCGCCCGCCCCCACCCGCATGCCGGCTCACCCGGACGGCCCAGTCCCCGTGGTGGTGGCCCTCACCCGGACGGAAGGTCGAAGGGCAGCTCCACCCGACGACCCGGATCCACCCGACGACCCGGATCCACCCGACGGACTCGGATCCACCCGACGACAGAGACGGGGTACGGCCATGAGCGGTCAGTCGCAGTCCCACTCCTCCCAGGAGCCGCCGATCTGGGACCCCTCCCACCAGGGCACCGGCTCCCCCGGCGGCCCGACCCGGCACTGGGCCGGACGCGGCAGCTTGGCCGCCGGCGGGGTCACCTTCGCGGGTGTGCTGATGCTGGTGAACGGGTTCCTGCACGTCTTCCAGGGCATCTCCGCGATCGCCGAGGACGACGTGTACGCCCTGTCCGGCGGGTACGTCTACGAGATCAACCTCACCGCGTGGGGCTGGATCCTGCTGGGCGTGGGCGTCGTGGCGGCGGCGACCGGCGCCTGGCTCCTCATGGAGAAGGCCGAGTGGGCCCGATACAGCGGCATCATGCTCGCCTCCCTGAGCGTGATCGTGCAGTTCCTGTTCCTGCCCTACGCCCCGGTCTGGTCGATCATCCTCATCGCGATGGACATCTTCGTGATCTGGGCGCTGGTGGCGTACCGGCCCGACCTGCCCTGACCCGGCCCTGACTCGGGCCCCGGCCGCTCGGCGTCGGGTGGTTCAGCGCCGCGCCTTCTTGTAGCGGCGCATCAGCTCGACGATCCGCGCCTGGTCCGCCCCGGCGTTCAGCGCGGTGAGCAGGTCGTCCGGACACAACTCGTAGAAGTCGCCCCAGTAGCCGCGGCGACGGTGGTCCCAGATCCGGTATCCGCCGGGCACGCCCCGGGCCACGTAACGCCGCTTGGCCATCCCGGCCCTCCCCTTCGGTGATCACCTCCCTTACGGTGATCACCTCCCTTGCGGTGATCACCGCAGTGTCCCGTGACGTGCCCACTCCTCGCACGGATTTCCGACGCCGATGGGGCAGTCGTAACATGTGACCGGCATCACATTCCTCGTGTGTCACGTCCCGCCCGGGCCACTTGTCCCATGGGCGTCGCGTCACCGGAAGCGAACGGTGGCCCCGCCCTGGGAGTGGCACGATGATCGGCAAGGACGGCAAGGACGGCAAGGACGGCAAGGACGGCAAGGATGCCAAGGACACTGGGACGATGACGGAGACCGACCCCTATCTGGCACACCGCCGGCTGCTGTTCGCCACCGCCTACCGCATGCTCGGCAGCGTCGCCGACGCCGAGGACGTCCTCCAGGACGCCTGGCTGAACTGGAACGCGGCGGACCGCACGGCCGTCCGCAACCCCCGCGCCTACCTGGTCCGTACGGTCACCAACCTCTCCCTCAACCGCCTCACCTCGGCCCGCGCCACCCGCGAGCAGTACGTCGGCCCCTGGCTGCCCGAGCCTCTGCTCACCGCACCCGACGCTCCTGCCGAAGAGACGGAGATGACGGACACCGTGTCCACGGCCATGCTGGTGGTCCTCGAGACCCTGTCCCCGCTGGAGCGCGCGGTGTTCGTCCTGCGCGAGGTCTTCGGCTACTCGCACGCGGAGATCGCCGGGATCCTCGACCGCCCCGAACCGGCCGTCCGCCAGACCGCGCACCGCGCCCGCGCCCACGTCCAGGCCCGCCGCCCCCGCTTCGACGCGGACGACTCCCGGCGCGCCGAACTCACCTCCCGCTTCATCGCGGCCTGCGAGGGCGGCGACCTGAACGCGCTGATGGAACTCCTGGCCCCCGACGTCACCTGCTGGTCCGACGGCGGCGGCAAGGTCAGCGCCGCCCGCCGCCCCCTGCACGGCGCCGACCACGTGGGCCGCTGGATCCTCGGCGTCCTCACCAAGCGGCACGCGCTCGGCGTACGTTTCCGGCCCGCCGTCCTCAACGGCCAGGTGGGGATCCTCTACGACTTCGACGGGGAGCCGGCCGGGGCGCTCACCTTCGACCTGGTGGACGGCCGGATGCAGGCCATCCGCATCCAGGGCAACCCGGACAAGCTGGCGGGCCTGCGCGGATTCCCCGGAGGAGTCGGCTCAGAGGGCTCACAGGACTCAGAGGGCTCAGGGGGCTCGGACGGCTCGGACGGCTGACCGGCTGAGCCGGATCAGCGAGCCGGTCCAGCCTGTCTAGCCGACCTGCGGGGCCTGGGCGGCCAGTTCGGCGAGGGGCGTCCCGGTGAGGTGGCAGACCCGCCAGTCGTCGACGATCTGCGCGCCGATCGACTTGTAGAAGGCGATCGTCGGCTCGTTCCACTCCAGCACGCACCACTCGAAGCGCTCGTAACCGTGGCGGGCGCAGACCGCGGCCAGGGCGGCGAGCAGCGCCTTGCCGTGGCCGCCGCCGCGCGCCTGCGGGCGGACGAACAGGTCCTCCAGGTGCACACCACGGGTGCCGGTCCAGGTGGAGAAGCTCGGGAACCACAGGGCGAACCCGACGGTCTCGGCCGTCTCGTCGTCCTGCGCGATCAGCGCGTACGCGGCGGGATGCGCGCCGAACAAGGCCTCACGCAGCTGCTCCTCACCGGCGCGGGCCTCCTCGGCCGACCGGTGGTAGGCGGCGAGTTCGCCGATCATGGCGCGGATCTCGGGGACGTCGTGGACGGTGGCTGCTCGGATCATGGTGGGGAGCATGGTTCACGGCGCGCGAGGGTGTCCACGCGAATACGGCGTCCACACCCCTCGCCGGCCGGCCCCTAGCCACTCGCCCGCCGGCCCTTAGGGGCTCACCCGCACGTCCTTCCGCCGCAGCCATGGCAGGGGCGACACGGAGGACCCGAGGTAGGGCGTGATCCGTACCTCGAAGTGGAGGTGCGGGCCGGTGACGTTGCCGGTGGCGCCGGCCACCCCGAGCCGCTCGCCCGCCGCGACGCGCTCGCCGGAGCGGACGTCGATGCGGGAGAGATGGGCGTACTGCGTGAAGTAGCCGTCGGGGTGCCGCACGACCACCTGGTTGCCGAACCCGTCACCGCAGGTCGTGGCGCGTACGGTGCCCGGACCGACGGCGTACACGGGGGTGCCGGTGTTCACGGCGAAGTCCTGGCCGGTGTGCCGGTGGGCCCAGCGGGTGCCCGAGGCGGCGTATCCGGCGGAGAGCCAGTAGTCGCGGGTGGGGGCGGTCCAGGGACGGAGGGCGGCGTCGGCGGGGCTGTCGGGTGTGGCATCGGCGGTGCTGTTGGACGCGGCGCCGCGCACTTCTGCCGTTGCCTTCGTCTTCGCCTTTTCCTTGTCGCCGTCCCCCCGGAGAGGACAGTGCCCGGTCCGCCCCGACGGATCCACGGCGACCGGATCACCGGATTCGCGCCCCGCCGCCCACAGCAGGTCCCACAGACCGGCGCGGATCTCCTTGCGACGCCGTTCGGCGGACTCGATCTTCGTGGGGCGGGCGTCGGCCGCGCGAAGCAGGTCGACGCGCGCGCGGGCCGCCTCGTGGGCGCGGACGGCCCGTGCCGCCTCGCGTCGGACGGTGTCGGCGCGCATCGCGGGGGCGCGTGTCGTGTCGGCTTCCCCCGCGCCGGAGGGCACGGCGGCGAGCGTCACCAGCAGAAGGGCCAGCGGGACGGCACGGGCGCAGGACACTCGAGATACTCGTCGCATCTTGGGATCATCAGACCGGCGGCGGGGTGTGCCGGGCCATGCGACGGGACACGCGCCGCGTTTTCAGTCGAACGGCCCCGTCATCAGCTGGTGGTACTCGGCGGACGACTTCGGGTTCCCGGAGCAGCGCCACACGCCGTGCGGGCAGTAGTCGCTGATGGTCTGGTACAGCGGCCGGTGCCGGGCGAACCAGGTGAGCATGCCGCGCACATAGGCCGGGTTGTCGCCGTTGCGGAACAGGCCCCACTCGGGATACGCGATCTGCTTGCCGTGCGCCCGTGCGAACTTCACGTGCTCGGCGAGGCCGTACGGCTCGTCGCGCTGCTCGGCGAAGGACATGCCGTGCGGCTGGTCGTAGGCGTCCATGCCGATGACGTCGACATAGCGGTCACCCGGGTAGCACCTGGGCCACGGGACGGCGTCGATCCCCCGGTTGGGCGCGAACTCGAACCGGAACCGCTGCCCGTCCACGGACCGCATGGCGGTCACGATCCGCACCCAGTACGCCTTCCAGGCCTGCGGATCGGGCCCGCACCGGTGCGTGTAGGTGATCCCGTTCATCTCCCAGCCGATGACGAGCACGGTGTCCGGCACCCCGAGCGAGACGAGCCGCCGGGCGAGCTTGCGGAAGTGTCCGTCGTACGCCCCGTCCGCGCCCCGGTGCAGTTCCCGCCGTACGAAGGAGTCGGGCAGATGCGCCTCCGCGCGCTCCAGCATCGGCACGTTGAGCACGAACAGCCGGTCGGCGCGGGCCTTGCGCCACCGCGCCCAGTGTTCGAGATCGCTGGGCGCCCCCGCGATGTTGTACCAGTGGTCCCCCGGAAGGTAGGCGTGCGCGACCCGGGGCGTGGCCGGTCCCAGCCAGCCGTCGAGCCCCGAGATCCGCCGCACCCCCTCGGAGCCGTATCCGAGGTAAGCCCCGAAGGGACCCGGCGTCGGCCCACCGGACGGCTTCGCGTCGGGCACGCCCGCCGCCCGCTCCCCGCCGGGGACACAGGCGGGCCCCGCGAGCAGGACGAGGGCGACGAGGAACAGGGTCAGCAGCGCGCGGGGGGAGCGAGAGGAGGAAGAGGCCACCGGTTGATACACCGGCTCATGATGACGGCACGTCCGCCGCCCGCACGCCGGACTCGCCCCCGAACCACCCGTTCCGGGGACGCGGGGCGAAGCAGCCGGGCGTCGAACGGGTGGCAACCCCGTACGAGAGGGGTCTGGAACCACGTCTCGTCGACCTACCCCGACCTGTACGGCTTCCGCGACTACGGCTGGGCCGGTACGGCCTCTGACGCTCTTTCGCTCTTTCGGTGGGTTTCTCGTTCAACAGGCAACCCCCGTAAGCCCTTTACCCCTCTCACAGGGTGCTCACATCTCCGGCCGGGGCGCGTGGGGTGCGTCCGTGTGGTGGCCGGGTGGGCTGTCCAGTCCGATGCCACTGACCATGGCACTCGCAGACGAGGAACCGATGACCAGACTGCAACACCGCAAGGGATTCAAGCGCGGGGCGTTCGCCGCGGGGGCCGCGCTCACCGTCGTCGCCGTCGCAGGGGCCGCCCCCGGCGCCGGTGCGGCGCCGGCGAGCACGCCGGGGACGCCGGTGCTCAAGCTCGTGGCCGCCTCCAAGGCCGTGACCGTCGACCGGTGGGAGGGGGAATCCGGGGTCTACCTCGACCTCGGCACGTACGTCACCGTCGACAAGGCGCCCTTCGAGCTCAAGGTGACGCGCAAGTCGTACAAGGACCCCGTCGTCGCGCAGCAGATCCTGCGCAACGGCACGCGGACCACGACCAAGACCCTGCCCGCCGGGACCGTCAAGGACTTCTCCGGGCTGCCGGGCTTCCTGGAGGTGTCCATCAAGGACGCGTCGGGCAGGGAGGTGCAGAAGACCACGGGCACCTTCTGCCCGAACAACGCCTCCGGCCGGCTCCGGCCGGACGCCCCGGCCACCTCGCACTATCCGCAGAGCTGCCCCACCAACCCCTTCACGCTCGGCTCCGTCTGGGGCGTCGAGAAGGGCTGGGCGGCCAACACCACCGCTGTCGACTCCGACAAGCCGATCGACCTGCCGGCCGGCGAGTACACGGCCAAGGTGTCGGTGGCGAAGAAGTACCGCGACCTGTTCGGCATCCCTGACACCCGGCCCACCATCAAGGTGACGGTCCGGCAGATCAGCGACGGCGGGGAGGGCGGCGGCGTCGGCCTCACCACCGGACAGCCCTCCTCCATGGCCCACGGCGGTGCCCACGGCGGCGGTCACGGCGGCGCTGCTGCCGGCGGCCACGACAGCGGTCACCACTACGGTCCCCGCGGCGCCGACGCTCCCACCCCCGGTGCCCTCTCCCACGCCCTCGAGGACCGCGGTCTCGCCCACCACCTGGGCGACGGCGCCGGCCACACCGACGGCTCCCGTGTCGCGCCCGCGCTGAAGGCCAACGCCAAGCGGCCCACCGGCCGGGCGTCCGTCCCGGCCAACGCGCCCAAGCCGGACCTGCGCTCGCTCCCGGCCTGGGACATCACGGTCACCGACGGCGAGGACGGCGACGCGCCCGGCAAGGACTACCTCGCCTTCAGCGCCAACGTGTGGAACGCCGGCCCCGCCCCGCTCGTCGTGGACGGCTTCCGCAAGCCGGGCGCCGACCTGATGGACGCGTACCAGTACTTCTACGACGCGAACGGCAAGCAGATCGGCTACACCCCCACCGGCACCATGGAGTGGGACCCGCGCATCGGCCACGAGCACTGGCACTTCACGGACTTCGCCAGCTACCACCTGCTCGCCGCCGACAAGAAGGAGATCGTCAAGAGCGGCAAGGAGGCGTTCTGCCTGGCCAACACCGACGCGGTCGACTACACGGTGAAGAACGCCAACTGGCACCCCTACAACACCGACCTGTCGACCGCCTGCGGCGAGCAGAACTCCATCTCGGTGCGTGAGGTCCTCGACGTCGGCTCCGGCGACACGTACACCCAGTACCGTCCCGGCCAGTCCTTCGACATCACCGACCTGCCGAACGGCACGTACTACATCAAGGTCATCGCCAACCCGGCCAAGCGCCTGAAGGAGACCAACCTCAAGAACAACGTCTCTCTGCGCAAGGTCGTCATCGGCGGTACGCCGGGCGCCCGCACGGTGACGGTCCCGCCGTACGACCTGATCAACGCCCCGTAGGGGCCCAGCAGTACCCGAGCAGCAGCTCACGCCGCCCCGGGCCGGTTTCCGCGGTCCGGGGCGGACTCGTGTGCGTGGGCCCGGTGCCCGCCGCGTCGAACTCCCACCCAGGGCAACCCTTCTGAGGTTCCGTGAGTCTCCTGAGTCGTCTGTGCTCTCGGGACGTATTCCACCTTGCGTGTAGGGTTCCGACGTTCGGCGGTGACCAACGCCGACGATCCGAGCACGGTGTACGGGGTGGAACGGCCGATGCGGAGGAGCGAGCGCCGGTGAGCGGAACGAGAAGGCGGGGACGTACTCCGGCGGGCCCGACCAGTGGCCGGAGCGCGGGTCGGGGGCCGGGCCGGAGCGGCGGCGGCACCCGGCTGACGCGGCGGGGACGGATCCTCGCCTGGGGCGCGGGGGTGACCGCCGTGGTCGTCCTCGGCATCGGCGGCGTCGGCGCCTGGATCTACCAGGACCTCAACAACAACATCAACTCCGCCGACGTGGACGACAAGATCGGCGGCGACCGGCCCGAGAACCTCAGCCCGGGCTCGAAGAACATCATGCTGGTCGGTTCTGACAGCCGCGACGGCGCCAACGCCAAGTACGGCAAGGACCTGACCACCATGCAGTCGGACACGCTGATGGTGCTGCACATCCCGGCAGACCGGAAATGGGCCGCGGTCGTGTCGTTCCCGCGCGACTCGTACGTGCAGATACCCGCCTGCCAGATGGGCGGCGGCAAGACGTCCTCCCCGCACAAGGGCAAGATCAACGAGGCCTTCGCGATAGGCGGCACCAGCGGCGAGGTCGCCGAGGCCGCCGCGTGCAGCATCAAGACCGTCGAGGCCCACACCGGCCTGCGCATCGACCACTTCATGTCGATCGACTTCTCCGGCTTCAAGGGCATGGTCGACGCCCTGGACGGCATCGAGGTCTGCCCCGAGCAGCCCATCAAGTCGGACAAGGCCCGCCTGGACATGAAGGCCGGCTGCCAGACCGTCGACGGCGAGACGGCCCTCGGCTATGTGCGCGTCCGCTACGGCGTGGGCGACAACTCCGACATCGGCCGCATCGGCCGTCAGCAGGAGTTCATGAACGCCCTGGCCGAGAAGGCCCAGAAGAAGCTCACCAGCCCGGACTCGCTGTACGGCTTCATGCAGTCCGCGACCAAGTCCCTCACCGCCGACCCCGACCTGGCCGGCATCAAGCCGCTGTACGGTCTCGCCAACGAGCTGAAGGGCATCCCGAGCGACCGCCTGGCCTTCCTCACCGTGCCCAACTACCCGCGCGAGGCCGACGTACCGTCCGACAAGGCCAACGTCGTCTGGCAGTACCCGCAGGCCGCCGACCTGTTCACCGCGCTGGCCACGGACAAGGAGACGACCAAGGAGCAGCTGAAGGCGGACGTCAAGGACCTGCTGTACGCCTCCCAGGTGAAGGTCCAGGTCCTCAACGGCACCGGCATCGGCGGCCGCGCCGCCGCCGTCGCGGAGAAGCTGCGGCTGGCCGGCTACACCGTCACCAGCACGGGCAACGCGCCCGCCACGGTGTCGAAGACGACCGTCACCGCCCCGGCGGGTCTGGAGCAGCAGGCGGCGGCCATCGCCTCCCGGCTGCCCGGCACCAAGGCCACGGCGGACGCCTCGGCCGCCGCGGGCGTCGTCACGCTGGTCGTCGGGCCGGAGCTGAAGGTCGACGACGTCGCCTGACGTGGCCCGAGGTCGCCCGGACGTGTTCGACGGCCCGTCGGCGCACCGACACACGCGTGGTGCGGAGGACCCCGGTCATACGCTATGATTGATCTTGAGCCGGTCGCCGCAGTACAACGGTGAACAGGTTCTGCGTTGGTGGTCCAAGGAAAGACGCCCCGCTTCCTGCGGGGAGATGCAGGTGCAAGGCCTGCCCGGCGCTCTTGTATCGAGTCCTATCCCGCTCAGGCGGGGTGGGACTCGTTTCGTTGTGCCCGCCTGTCGCGGCGGCAGTTCGGTGACGACCTCGAAACCGCCCCGCCGCCCCGCCCGTCCGCGGCCGCGGACGGAGGGGGAGCCTCGTCCGCGGCCGTGCCGGGGCCGTGTCTCGTCAGGACGCGTTCGCGCTCGACCGGCCGAAGAACTCGATCTCCGCGATCGCCACCTGCTTGCTCCCCGAGGCGCCGTACGACGACTCGATCGTGAAGCGGACCTTGGTGACCTCGCCGACCCGGAAGGCGCGGCGCTGGCCGCCCGCGCTCTGGTCGAGCACGAGGTCGCGGGTCGTGGTTTTGCCGTCCTTCGTCGTGATCGTCGCCTTGACGCGGTGCGGGAGGGCCGACTGGTTCAGCTGGTCGGCCTTGGACGACGTACCGGACGTGATGATCACGTCCAGCAGGCGGGTCGGCTCGTCGAAGCGGGCCTCGATCCACTCGCCCTCGCCCGACTCCGAGACACCCGGACCCCACCAGGTGTTGGTGTACTTGTCGAACGCCAGGTCCGGCTTGTGGCCGGGGTAGGAGCGGGAGGCCGCGTACGCGTCCGGGGCCACCGGCGCACGCTTGGCGAAGTGGTCGCGGGTGGCCTGCACCCATCCCGAGGCGTTCATCCCGACCCAGACCAGCAGGGTGAGCACGAGCGCCCACACCACCCAGGTCAGGATGCGGTCGAAGGTGCGGCGCAGCCGGGGGCGGTCGCCGGCCCAGTGGGCCTGACCGTCGCGGTTCAGCACGCGACGCCACCACGGGAGGCGCTGCGGGGAGCGGTCCTCCACGGTCATGGGCATCGCGCAGCGCGTGCAGAAGTGCCGGTCGGGCTGGTTGGGCGTGTGGCACCAGGGGCACGCGACGCCGTTCGCGTCGGCCCGCTCGGGGACGGGCACCCGGACCTGGGGCCGGTCGGCCACCGGACGGCCCGGCAGCACCGGGGCCACGGTGGGCGGCGCGGCGGGCGCGGGCGTCTCCGGTTCGTCGACGGGGACGAGGAGGGAGCGCGCCCGGGCCGCCATCGTGTCGCCGAGGGCGGGGGTGGGCGTCGTCGCCGCGGTCTCGGGGTCGTCGGCCGTGGTCGGGGGGAGCGCCGGGAGGGGGTTCTCCGCGGTGTCCTCGTCGTCCGGGGTGTGATCGTCGTCGGCGGAGACCGAGGCGGATGCGGAGGCGGAGGCGGTGGTGTCCGGCGTGGGGCGCGGCGTCGGCGTCGGTGACGATGACGGTGACGGGGTGTCGGAACCCGGCCGGGTCGCGGCGGCCGCCGCATCGGCTTCCGGCCGTCGTACGTCGTCCCCGGACCCGGACCCGGACCCGGACCCGGAGCCGGACCCGGAGCCGGACCCGGACCCGGACCCGGACCCGGACCCGGACCCGGAGCCGGACCCGGAGCCGGACCCGGAGCCGGACCCGGACCCGGAGCCGGAGCCGGAGCCAGGCGTTCCCGGCGTCGCTCCCGGCGTCGTTCCCGCCGACGCCCCCGACGAGGACGCCCCCGACGAGGACGCCCCCGCCCCGGCCCGTACCGATGCCCGGTCCGTCCAGCTCAGGACGGCACCGCAGGCGTCGCAGAAGGACTGGCCGGGTTCCGCCCGGGTGCCGCAGTCGGCGCAGTTCTGGGTGGTCATCTCTCCGGGGTCCTTTCGGCTGCGGTCACCTTGACCGAGTAGGGCATGTGGGCGGGGCGGGCGGCGGCCACCAGGGCGTCCAGGCGGTGTTCGTCCGTCGGGCCGGGGTCGGGCAGGCGCAGCGTGACGTGGAGGTGGGGGCGGTGGTCGCCGGGGAACGGGCCGAGCGGGCGCGCGTTCCACGCCGAGCCGCCGCTCTCGGAGATCTCCGGCTCCACGCCGAAGGCCAGCCGGATCGCCTCCGCGAGACCCCGCCGGGTGCCGCGGACCCGGTGCAGATAGGCGGCCGCCGCCACCGCGGCCCGCAGCCTCGGCTCCGGTTCCGTGCCGTCGGTCTCCGCTCCCACCCAGCCCGCCAGCCACTGGGCGAAGTCGACCGGGGCGAGGGCCGGGTCGAAGTAGGCGGGCAGACAGTCGAGGACGTTGAGGATCGGCGCGACGACCTCGTCCAGACCGGCGACGAAGCGCTGCGCCAGGTCGTCGTCGGCGAAGACGGCCGGGAGCATCGCGCCGATCGGGGCGGAGGAGCCGAGCCCGTCGACCGAGCCCCTCACGCGCCGTCCCCGATCACACGGACCCGGTGGTCGTAGGAGAAGACCAGGGCCGGGGCGGACAGGTCGATACGGTCGGTTGCCTCGCCGCGCTTGCCCGTCAGCGGGTCGGCGGGGTGCAGGATGACCTGGTCGACCAGCTCCACGCCCGGGACGCGCTGGAGGACGGCGAAGACCTCGCCGGACTGCACCGGGCGGCCGAACGGCCAGCCCTTGCCGTCCGCGCCGCCGGTCAGCGGGTCGAGGTGGCGGTAGAGGGCGTCGTGGGCCTGGCGGCGGACGCGGTCGGTGTCGACGCCGCGGAACGCGTGGACCGTCGCGACGACCGTGACGCCCTGGTAGTACGGCGGGCCGACCGCCAGCCGCGTGCCGATCAGGCGGCGTTGGTCGAGGTGACGAGTGATGCGGTCCAACAGGGCGTCGCCGGGGACGAGTTGCTCGAAGCGCAGTCGGCCGCCGGGGTCCGGCACGGCCTGCGGCACCACCAGTACCCGGACCGCGTACGCCCCGTGCTCGCCCTCCTCGCCCTCCAGACAGGTGATCCGGGCGGTCTCGGGGGCCGCGCGGCGGGCCAGCTCCTCGTAGTCGCGCAGGGTCACGGCCCGCTCCTGGGCGCGCAGGGTGATCGGCGCCCGCAGCTTCGCCTCCTCGACCGTCTCGCCGTCCACCCCGCCGCGCGCGGCCTCGCGGTTGACGACCTCGGAGACGTACGGCACGGAGGTGCGCAGCACCTGGACGGCGCCCCGGGCCACGTTCCCGGAGCGGCCACCGCCGGTGCGGTAGCGGCGGGCGCGGACGACCGCGCCCTTGGGGGCCACCGCGCCGTACTGGCGCAGCCGGCCGTCGGGTTCGCGGACGGACGGGCCGAAGGCGATCTCGCCGGTGGCCGCGTCGAGGGTGAGATGGCGGTCGTCGGGTCCGGAGGCGGCGAAGTGCGGGACGACCTGCCAGTCGACCCAGCCCTCGTGCTCGGCGGTCTGGAGCAGCAGCGGCGGGTCGTCGCCGACGACCGGGGCGTGGGCGAGGCGCAGATGCTGGCCGGGCAGCCCGCTCGACTCGCCGAGCGCCTCGTCGTACACCGTCTCCGCGTGCACGGCGGGGGCCGTGCCGCCGACCGTGAAGGCCTCGGCGGAGCGGACGGTGGGGGAGGTGGTGTAGAAGGGCTGGCCGGGGAGCGGCTCGGTGACCCGGCAGCGCAGCCAGCCGGCCTCCTGGCCGCCGGAGCGGGACAGGACATGGCCGCCGGGGATGTGCAGGACGACCTCGCCGGGGCGGTTGAGGCCGCCGGTGCCGTCGCGGTCGATCTCGCAGGGCTGCCAGCCGTCCTCCGTCCACGCCTCCCAGACCAGCGGCGGCTGGCGGGGGTCGACGCCGACGCCGTCCACCCGGCTGTCCAGTTCCAGGGCGACGGCGCAGTGCGGGACGGCGGAGGACAGGCCGAGCAGCATGCAGTCGCCGGGCCGCGGGGACTCGGCGAAGCAGAGCAGGTCCTTGCCCTCGGCGAGGTCGGTGCTGCGGTCGGCGACCGGCTCGCCCTGGTGCTGCACCACCAGGTGCGACAACCGGCACGGTACGACGGTGAGTTCGCGTTCCGTCGCGAAGACCACCGCCTCCTCGCTCTCGGTGCGGACGGTGGCCACCTCGGTGCCGGCCGGCAGCGGCACCGGCTCGTCCTGCGGCGCCGACAGCCAGAACGTGACGTCGGTACGGGCCGCGGACGGCGGGAAGAGCCGGATGCCGACCAGGTCCAGGAAGGCCAGGTGGTTCTTCTCCGGGACGCGGTTGAGGCGGTAGACGATCTGGTCCGCCATGTGCGCGACCGTCTCGACGAGCGTCACACCCGGGTCGGAGACGTTGTGGTCGGTCCACTCCGGGGCGCGCTGCTGGATGTAGCGCTTGGCGTCGTCGACGAACTGCTGGAAGCGGCGATCGTCCAGATTGGGGGAGGGCAGGGCCATCAGCGGTCGCTTTCGGAAGCCGTACCCGTGGCGCCCGGGGAGTCCGGCTCGTCGTGGGACGGGATGACGTAGAAGGGGAAGACGAGACTGCGCGGGTTGTTCGTGCCGCGGATGGAGTAGCGGACGTCGATGAACAGCACGCCCTGCTCGGCGCCGGCCGTGACCTCGACGTCGTTGACCTCGATGCGCGGCTCCCAGCGGTCGAGGCTGACGTACACCTCGTGCTGGATACGGCCGGCGGTGGCCTCGTTGACCGGGGCGAAGACCAGGTCGTGGATGGCGCAGCCGTACTCCGGGCGCATGGGGCGCTCGCCCGGCGCGGTGGCGAGGATCAGCCGGATCGCCTCCTCGATCTCGCGCTCGCCGCTGACCAGGGCGATGCCTCCGGTGGGGCCGATGCGCAGGGGGAACGCCCAGCCGGATCCGACGAATTGCTCGGCCATCAGAGGGCCACCTCTCTGTCGTGCGTCACGGCAGCGGGTACGGCTTGGCGTTGACGAGGACGGCGCCCTGGAGCATGAGGGTGGCGGCGCGGATGCCCACGTTGGCGGTCGCGTTCACCTGGACACTGGCGCCCGCGCTGATCGTGGCGGCGCCGCCCGCCTTGAGGTTCAGCATCCCCATCGCGTCCACGGCGACGACGCTGGTCAGCGACTTGAGGTTGACCATGCCGGTGCCGCGGATGTCGAGCAGTCCGCCGCTCTTGATGGTGAGCTTGCGCCGCGCGCTGAGGGTGAGGTCGGTGCCCGCCTCGATGGACACCGAGCGGCTGCCCGTGATGCTGACCGTGCCCTTGCTGTCGATGGTGATCTCGGTCTTCGTGCGGTCCAGGTTGATGACGAGCCGGTCGTCGCCGGACGTCACCCGCACTCCTTGCTTGCGGCCGCCGGTCTTCTGGCTGAGCAGGTCGACCCGGTTGCCGTCGCGGTCGGAGAGGGTGTGCCGGGCGGCGCGGCGGCGGGCGCCGTCGTGCAGGGGCACGTCCTTGACCGGCGTCGGCCGGTCCTTGCCGTTGTAGAGGCCGCCGATGACGTACGGGTGGTCGAGGGCGCCCCGGTCGAAGGCGACCAGCACCTCGTCGCCGACGTCCAGCGGGAAGACCGACCCGCCGTCCTTGCCGCCCCACTGCACGACCCGCGTCCAGTCGGAGATGTACGTGTCGTCCAGCCACGGGAACTGGAGCTTCACCCGGCCCTGCTTGAGCGGGTCCTGGACGTCGGTGACCAGGGCGTTGGTGGTGCCGGGGAGACGGAGGCCGTTCGTCGCGCCCCCGCCGCCGGAGGCGAGCCCGTACAGGGACCGCCACTGCCGGCCGCTGACCGTCACCCACGCCTCGTAGTGCTTGCCGTCGCCGAAGACGTGCCGGACGGAGGTGGCGGTGTACTTGCCCTCGAAGGGCGCGCCGACGTCGGCGAGGGTGACCGGCAGACCCGGTCGGAGCTTCGGGGTGCCGCGCGCGATGACCTCCAGCTCGGCGAAGGAGCCGGTGACATCGTCGGCCAGGGCCTCCGCCGCGAACTTCACCTCCGACTGCCGGTCGTACGGCGTCTGCGCGTCGACCAGCTTGGCCGGCTTGAACTTGGCGGCGGCCTCGCCGGGGGTCGTGCCGATGCTGATGCCGGGGTTGGTGGTGGCGGGCGCGGTGGCGGTGAGCTTCTTCTTCGTCGTCACGTCCCAGCCGCGCGCCTCGACCGTGGCGACCTGCTCGGCGGAGGTGACGGCGGTCCGCAGCCGCAGGATGTCGGTACCGGCTTCGAGGACGAACGGGCTCTTCTCGCCGGGCGTCGAGGTCGGCGGCGCCCCGGAGGCCGGATCCGGCCTGACGAACTGGAACTTCCCCTTCGAGTCGACCGACATGACCATCTCGTTCTCGTCGGCGAGCCGGGCGAGGAAGTCCCAGTCGGTGACATTGGCCTGGCTGATGAACTCGTAGACGGTCCTGGTGGACTGGATCTTCCCGACGGGGACGCCGGCCTGCGCGGCCAGCTTGCGGGCGATGTCGGAGGCGCTCTGGTTGCGGTACGCGGCGACCCGGCGCTGCCGCATCAGCCGGTGGCCGTGGTCGTAGCCCCGGATGACGGTGAAGGATCCGGTGCCGTCGTAGTCGGCCTCCAGTCCGCAGACCTCGCCGGTGAGCAGCGGGTCGCCGCCGCCCTTGCCGTCCGCGATCGGGGTGAGGACCACCGGGGTCCCGAACTTCACGCCCAGCTTGCCGAGGACCAGCCGGTAGGGGTCGCGGAAGGTCAGCCGGAACGCGGCGGGCACCCCGAGCCCCTGGTCCACCCAGCCCTCCACCAGCAGCGGGGCGAAGTCGGCGGGCAGCGGCCGCCCGCCGAGGGTGACCTTGATGATGCTGGAGAACGCGGACTGCACCATCAGTGCCCCACCTCCCCGGCGGCCGGCAGGACCAGTTCGATGCCGGTGGGCAGGCGGGTGGGGTCGTCGATGCCGTTCGCCTCGGCGATCGCCCGCCAGGCCGCCGTGTCGCCGTACTCGCGCCAGGCCAGCGACTGGAGCGAGTCCCCCGCCACGACCCGGTGCACCCGCTGCGCGGTCAGCGCGCCGGACGTCGGGTTCTGGCCCTGCGTCTTGCTGGGGATCTCGTGCAGCCGGATCTGACAGGTCGCGCGGATCGGCACGCCGGTCGTGCCGAACAGGGAGTACGACACGTCCACGCTGCTCACGTACGCCGTGAAGCGGGCCGTGGAGAACGAGCCCCACTGGAAGACCACCCAGGGCGGGGACGGCTGCTCGGCGGCGATGGACTTCGAGGTGACCTCGCAGCACTCCAGGAGCGACTCCACCTTCTTCAGCACGGAGTTGCTGCCCGGCTCGTCGGAGGTGTCGAGGAAGACCTCGACGGTCATCTCGCGCGGCTCCGGGCCCATGAACTCCGGCTTCGAGCCGTCGCGGACGGCGGCGGTCGGGGTCACCTTCCACTGGGCGCGGCGGCCGAGCTGCAACTGCGCGGGGTTGAAGTCGAACCCGAAGGACCTGATCAGCCCGCCCGGGGTGGTGCTCGTCCCGACCGGCGGTTCGTGGATCGCGAGCGTCGCGCGGACCAGGCTCTTGCCGGCGCCGCCCCTGCTTCCCTTGGCCATGTGCTTCTGCCTCTCCCCGCCTAGTCCGTGAACCCGTGGTGGGTGATCTCCAGGACCTCCGTGGCGACGCCCGGGTTCGCGGGGTCCAGGGAGGGGCCCTGCCAGCTCACCGGCAGCACGTCGATCAGCCCCCACCGGGCGACCTCCGAGCCGTCCGCGCGCAGTGCCGCGATCTGGGCGGTGGGGCGGGTCACTCCGGTGGTCACCGAGGAGATCCACTTGGCCACCTTGGCGGTGTCCGGGGTGAGGGGGCGGGTCAGCCGGATGTTGGAGAAGGTGACGCGGGACGGGAGCTGCCAGACGAAGCCGTTGTTCCCGCCCTCCTGGCGGTGCTCGATCTCCACCTGGGAGGACAGTCCCTCGCACCCGTTGAAGTACCCGAGGCTCTCGCCGTCGATGGTCAGGGTGAAGAAGATGGTGGAGCCCGGGTCGAGATCGCGGGACATCGAGGGGTCTGGCCTTTCTCGGGGGTGCGGCTTGTCGGTCCTGGTCAGGTGCGGGGGTCGCGGAGTCTGCCGATGCGTTCGCGGTCGAGGCGGAGTTCGGTGCGCAGGAGCCGGGTGATGCGGCCGGTGAGGCGGTGGGTGAGTTCGTCGAGTTGGAAGTCGGTGAGGGAGCGGGGGTCGAAGGCGGGGGCGGGAGCGGAGGGCGTCTTCTTGTCGCTGTTGCCGGTGGGCGGTGCGGGTGGGGGTGGGGGTGCGGGTGGCGCTGGGGGCGGAGGTGGTGTGGGGCGGGAGGCCGGGGCTCGTTGGACGGTGGGGGGAGGTGGGGGTGCGGTCGTCGGGCGCGGGTGGACGACGACCGGGATGGGCGGTGTCCCCGGGGTGGGGCGTACCGGGAGGGGGACGGAGGGAGCGGGGAGCGTGGGGGACTGCTGAACCGGCGGTGGAGTGGCGGTGGTCGGGCGCCGCTGGACGGGGGGCGTGTGGGTGAGGGGGGCGCCGAGATGAGGGCGGGGGCGGGGCGCGGGGGTGGAGGCGGGGGTGCCGGGTGACTTCGCTCGCTGGGTGGTGAGCGGGTGCGTGACGGGGGCACCCAGGCCGGTGCGGCGCAGAGGGGCGGCGTCCGGGCGCGCCACGGCTCGCTGGACGGGCGCCGCGCTCCCGGGCATGGGGGCGCCGCCGGTCGTACGGGGCTGCTGTCGGGGTACGGCCTGGTGGGTGGGCGGGAGGGCCTGGGGTGAGGGAGCGGGGGTGGCCGGTTTGGTGAGGGCGGGACCTGCGAGGCGGGTCTGCACGGGAAGCGCGGCCCGGGTGGGGGAGGTCCCCGCCGGGAGGCTCTGCGCAGGAGTCGTCGGTGGGGCGGGGGCGGTCGCTGCCTGCGGGATCGGTGTCGGGTTCGGGGACGGGGCCGCTTGTCTCGTTACGGCAGGTGCTGCCGGGCGGGTCTGTACGGGAAGCGTGGGCTGTGTCGGCGCAGGGGTTGTCGACCGGGCCGGAGAGGAAGCCGCCGTCCGAGGGGGTCCTGCCGGGCGGGTCTGAACGGGAACGGGAACCGGAACCGCGGCCTGGGTGGGGGAAGTCGGGTGGGCCGGGGCGGACGCCGCCGTCGGGTTCGGGGACGGGGTCGACGTCGGGCTCGGGGTCGAGGCTGCTGGTCCGGTTGTGGAGGGCACTGCTGGGCGGGTCTGTACGGGAAGCGTGGCCTGGGTGGGGGAAGTTCCCGTCGGGTGGGTCTGTGCAGGGGGCGCCGGCTGGGCCGCGGGGGTCGCCGATGTCCGGGCCGGGGATGAGGTTGCCGTCGGGCTCGGGGAAGGGGTCGCTGGCCCGCGTGTGGAGGGTCCTGCCGGGCGGGTCTGTACGGGTAGCGCGGCCTGGGTGGGGGAAGTTCCCGTCGGGTGGGTCGGTGCGGGACCCGTCGGCTGGGTCGCCGTCGGGTTCGGCGACTGGGCCGGTGATGGGGTCGACGTCGGGCTCTGGGGAGAGGCCCCTGGTCCGGTTGCGGCAGGTCCCGCTGGGCGGGTCTGCACGGGACGTGGGGTCTGGGTCGGGGAAGTCCCCGTCGGGCTCGGCGTAGGGGACGGTGCCGCCGTCGGGGTCAGGGAAGTCGCTGCCGTCGGCGTCGGTGCAGGAGCCGTAGGTCGGCTCGCGGAAGGGCCTGCCGAGCGGGTCTGCACAGGAACCGCCGCCGGGGGCGTGGAAGCCGACGACGGGCGGGTCTGTGCAGGGGGCGTCGGCCGGGTCGGGGCGGTCGCCGCTGTCCGGGCCGGGGATGGGGTCGCCGTCGGGCCCGGGATAGGGGTCGCTGGCCGGGTTGTGGAGGGTCCTGCTGGGTGGGTCTGTACGGGAACCGTGGCCTGGGTGGGGGAAGTTTCCGCCGGGAGGGTCGGTGTAGGAGCCGTCGGCCGGCTCGCCGTCGGGTTCGGCGACTGGGCCGGGGAAAGGGGCGCCGTCGAGCCCGGGGAAGAAGCCCCTGGTCCGGTTGCGGAAGACCCCGCTGGGCGGGTCTGTACAGGAACCGCGGCCTGGGTCGGGGAAGTCGCCGTCGGGCTCGGCGTAGGGGACGGTGCCGTCGTCGGCGTCAGGGAAGTCGCTGCCGTCGGCGTCGGTGCAGGAGTCGTAGGTCGGCTCGCGGAAGGGCCTGCCGAGCGGGTCTGCACAGGCACCGCGGCCGAGGGCGTGGAGGCCGACGACGGGCGGCTCGGTGAAGGAGGCCCCGTCCGGGCCGACGGGGGAGTCATGTCCCGGCTCTGTGAAGGAGCCACCGCCCGAGCCGACGCGGGAGGCACCGCCCGAGTCGGTAGAGGTGCCACCGCCCGGGTCAGCGAAGGAGCCACGGTCCGTGCCGGGGCAAGCGCCACCGTCCGGGCGGACGAGGGAGCCCCCGGCTGGGCCTGTGAAGGAGCCCCGGTTCGGGCAGGCGAAGGCGTCCCCGCCTGGGCCTGCGAAGGAGCCCCGCTCCGGGTGGACGAAGAGGCCCCCACCTGAGCCGCCTGTGAAGGAGCCGCCGTCTGGGCAGGCGAAGGAGCCACGGTCCGGGCCGGGGCAAGCGCCACTGTCCGGGCGGACGAGGGAGCCCCCGGCTGGGCCTGTGAAGGAGCCCCGGTTCTGGCAGGCGAAGGCGTCCCCGCCTGGGCTTGTGAAGGAGCCCCGCTCCGGGTGGACGAAGAGGCCCCCGCCTGAGCCGCCTGTGAAGGAGCCGCCGTCTGGGCAGGCGAAGGGGCCATGGTCCGGGCTGGGGCAAGCGCCACTGTCCGGGCGGACGAGGAAGCCCCCGCTCGGATCTGTGAAGGAGCGTCCGCCCGGGCAGGCGCAGGGGCCACCGCCCGCGCCGGTGAAGGAGACCCTGCCGGAGCCGGAGCCGGCCTCACCGCCCGCGCCAGTGAAGGTGAAGGAGACCCTGCCGGAGGCGGCCCAGCCACCCCCGGCCGCGCCGCCGAAGCCGCCCCCGCCGCAGGCGCCCCCGTCCGACCAGCCGAAGCCGCAGGCGCCCCCGTCCGACCAGCCACAGCCGCCCCCGCCCGACCAGCCCCAGGCCTCACCGCCCGGGTCTGCAGAGGCGTCACCGACCTGGCCGGTGCCGGCGCCGCTGCCGACGATCCGCCGTACGACGGCGTCGCAGCCGACGGCCGAGCGTAGGTCGACGCCCCTGCGGACGGCCCGCCGTGGGGCGGCCCGCCGTGGGAGGGCCTCGCTGTCGACGGTCCCGCATACGACGGCATCGTCAGCGGCTGCGCAGCCGGGGGAGTGGGGGGAGCGGTCGGCGGCGCGGAGGGCACCGGTGACGTCTGCGTTCGGGCCGGTGCGGCCAGCAGGTCGCCCATGCGGCCGGACGGGCCGTCGCCGAGGACGGTGTGTGCGTGCGTCCTGGTGAAGGACGGGTTCTGCCAGGTGGCGAGCCGCCCGCCGAACCCCGCGTCGGCGACCCCCGCCGCCGTCGTTCCGCCCACCGCCCGCTGGATGGGCGGCAGCCCGGTCCACGCGGCCACCACCGCCGGACGTGACTCCCCGCCCTCCCCGCTCACCTCCGTGCGCGCACCGGCCCCGGCACGACCACCGACCCCAACCGCAGCCTCAACCCCAGCCCCCGCCGAAGCCGACCCCGAAGCCGCTCCCCGGCCCCTCAACCGATCCAGAAACCCCACGTCAACCCTCCGCCCCGCCCCGTGTCACCAGTGACGCGATGTGCCCGGTGTAGCGGCGGCGGTCGTGGTGTTCGAGGTCGAGGATGTCGTCCAGGGGCCAGTGGAAGTGGTAGGCGACGTACGCGATCTCCTCGTGCATTCGGTCGGTCGCGTACGTCACGATTCCCCCAGGCGGCTCCCGCCCAGTTCCACCTCGAAGGGCTCCGCGCAGTGCGGGCACTCCACCGAGGCGCGGGTGTGGCCCTCGGCGTTGATCTGGCGGTAGAAGTCCTGAAGGAACGCCAGGTCGGAGGCGAACATGTTCTCCACCACCCCGTCGTGCACCAGGGGCAGCGTGCCGAGGCGGGTGATGACCCGGCCCAGCAGGACCACCGACAGGTACGCCGGGTTCTCCTGGACGCGGATGTCCCGGAGCGGGACCAGTTCGTCCCGCGCCGTCGCGAGGCGCATCACGCCGTCGCTGTGGACCGTGCCCGCCTCGTCGACGTAGCCGCGCGGCAGCTCGAAGGGGAACTCCGTCTGCAGCCGCTGTCGCACCGGGGCCGGCGCGGGTGCGGGCGCGGGCTCCGGCGACGGGAGCGGAGCCGCCTCCTGAGGCTGCTCCGCGCCCGCCACCGGCCCCCGCACCGCCGTACGCCGCATTACTCGATGACCAGTTCTTCGAACGTGATCGTCACGGTCTCGGTCAGCGCCGACGCCTCGCCCGCCTTCACGGTGCTGGTGTCGATCTTGCTGCACCAGGCGTTGCGCATGTTGTACCGCTTGACCGGATTGTTCTGATAATCCATCACCATGATCGTGGCGTTCTTGCGGGCCGTGCCCATCACGCCGTTGATCGACTCGGTGATCCACTGGTTGAACGCGGCGGACTGGGTCATACCGCGTACGACCGTGCAGGTGCCCGCCTTCTTCACGCCCGGCAGCTTCTTGGTGACCGGCTTGCCCTGCGCGGAGACCTGCTGGTACTCGATGACGTCCTGTTCGAGGCTGAGGCCGCTGACCTCGGCGAGGTACTCGACCATCACGCCGTCGATCTGGAGGCCGAAATTGTGCGAAGTGAGGGCGTCACCCGGCTGGAGACTCATCTGGCTTTCCTTCTACGTGGGTTGAGGGGAGGTACCGGCGGACGGAGGTGGGCTACTCCTCCAGCTCCCCGCTCCCGCTGGAGAACTGCGCCAGCCGGAAGATCACGAACTCGGCCGGCTTGACCGGCGCGATGCCGATCTCGCACACCACCCGGCCGACGTCGACCGACTCCGGCGGGTTGGTCTCCTCGTCGCACTTGACGTAGAACGCCTCCTCGGGCCGGGCGCCGAACAGGGCGCCCGCGCGCCACTCGTTGACGAGGAACGCGGAGACGTTGCGCCGGATCCGGGCCCACAGCGCGTGGTCGTTCGGCTCGAACACCACCCACTGGGTGCCGATCAGGATCGACTCCTCCAGGTAGTTGAAGTACCGGCGGACGTTCAGGTAGCGCCACGCCGGGTCGGAGGCCAGCGTGCGGGCGCCCCAGACGCGGATGCCGCGGCCCGGGAACGCCCGGATGCAGTTCACGCCGATCGGGTTGAGCAGGTCCTGCTCGCCGCGGGTGATCTGGATCTCCAGGTCCACCGCGCCCCGGATGACCTCGTTCGCGGGGGCCTTGTGCACACCGCGTTCGAAGTCGTTGCGGGCCCAGACGCCGGCGATGTGGCCGCTCGGCGGGACCAGCCGGGACTGGCCGACGGCCGGGTCGAAGGACTTGATCCACGGGTAGTACAGGGCGGCGTACTTGGAGTCGTAACCGGCCGTCTCCTGGCGCCAGACGCGGATCTGGCGGGCGTTCAGGCCGGGCGGCGGGTCGATGATCGCGACGCGGTCGCCCATCAGCTCGCAGTGCGCGATCAGGCCGAGCTGGACGGCCTTGACGGCCTCCAGGTCGATCGCGCCGCGCTGGTAGGCGGCCATCAGGTCGGGCACCGCGACCATGGACACCTCGTCGACGGCCTCCAGGCCACCGAAGCCGGTGCGGTCGGCGCTGTCGCCCAGGTACTGGGCCGGGCCGACCGAGGCGGCCTCGTCCGAGGCGGGGACGGCGGGCGCGGCGGCGGCCGACGCGGCCGGCAGGGCGACCGTCTGGTTCTCCGGGCGGGCCAGCTGCGCGGCGGGCGCGGCCTCGGCCACGGTGATGAGCTTGGACCGCTCCTTGACCTGGGTGACGACGTAGGCGCGGTTGCCCTTCTTCGCGGACACGTCGAACGTCTCGACCGCCCGGTCGCCGTCCTTGACGATCAGCTTGAACCGCTCGGCGGGGCCCTCGCCCTCCGCGTCCGCGACCTCCACGCTCAGGTCGCCGGGCGCCACGGCCGTCACGGCGAACGTGCCGAGCTGCCGGGGCTCACCGGCCGGCAGCGCGGCGGGCGCGGCGGAAGCGCCCACCGCCGCCGGGGACTTGGTGTCACCGGCCGCGCCCGCCGGGGAACCGCCCACCCGGACGACGTAGGCGGCCGAACCGCCGTTGTTGAAGAAGCCGTAGACGGAGTGCGCGAGGTAGTACCCGTCGGTGAAGTCACCGAAGGCCGCCACGTACTGGGTCCAGTTGGTCACCAGGGTCGGCTCGTTGAGCGGGCCGGTCGGGGCGAGCCCGACGAAGGCCGCGACCGAGGTGCCCACTCCCTCGATCGGGCGGGAGCCGCTGGCCACCTCCTCGACGTATACGCCGGGCGACAGGTAGGACGGCATGCTGTGCTCTCCTCGGGGTACGCGTCAGGACATCTCTCACCGTCACGCGCGAAGCGCGTCCCCGAAACGTCCCGCGGTGCACGTCCGGGGGCATGGCCGCTGCCCGCAGGGGCAGGACGGCCGCGGTCGCGGACGGGCGAGGTGGGCGGGTTGCCCCCGAGACTGCCCCCGCGGTCCTTCCGCCGCGCCCGCCGGCTCCGGTACGGCTGGATCACCAGCCGTCGACTGCCGAGCCACCTGGACCTTGACTGATGTGGACCTCCCTCGAACCAGCCTCCGCCACCGTCGATCCGGGCAGCCGGACGACGGTCCGGCTGCGGGTGCGCAACACCGGTGACGTCGTCGACGAGTACCGCTTCGAACCCGTCGGCCCCGTCGCCGCCTGGACGACGGTGGAGCCGCCGACGCTGCGGCTGTACCCGGGGACGACGGGCACGGTCGAGCTGACCTTCGCCCCGCCCCGCACCCCGGACGCGGCCGCGGGTCCCACCCGGTACGCGGTCCGGATCACGCCGACCGAGCACCCGGACGCGGTCACGGTCCCCGAGGGCAACCTGACGGTCACCCCGTTCACGGAGGTACGCGCCGAACTCGTACCGCCGACCGTCAAGGGCCGCTTCCGGGGCCGGCCGCGGCTCGCCATCGACAACGTCGGCAACACCCGCGTCACCGCCTCCCTCAGCGGCAGCGACAACGGTGACCGGCTGTCGTACGAACTCCAGCCGGGCAGTGTGCAGATCGAGCCGGGCCGGGCGGTGTTCGTGGACACCACGCTGCGGCCCCGGCAGATCATCTGGTTCGGGTCGAAGGAGGAGCAGCCGTACAGCCTGACCGTGCGCCGGTCGGGGGCGCAGCCGCTGGCGGTGGACGGGACGTTCGTGCAGCGCGGGTTCCTGCCGAGGTGGCTGGCGACCGCGCTGAGCATCTCCCTCGCGCTGACGATCGCCTTCGTCATGATCTGGCTGGCGTACAAGCCGCAGGTGCGCACCCTCGCGACGGAGAAGGCCGCGCAGGCGGAGGCCACCGCGCTGCCCACCCCCTCGGCGCCCGCGCCGAGCGCGCCCTCGGCGCCCGCCGCCAGTGAGCCCGCCCTGCCGTCGGCCCCCGCGGACAGCGGCGGGGACACGGCGGGTAGCGGGGACGGCGGCGGCTCGGGCGGCGGCGACGACGGCGCGGCCGAGGAGGACGCGGCGCCGGAGCCGGAGACGGCCGCCGACGCCGTGCAGAAGCTCGCCGCGCGCAGCGACGGCCGGCACATCTGCTACCGCGCGTACGTGGCGGACCAGGGCTGGCAGGCCCCGGTGTGCGACGGCGCGATCGCGGGCACGACCGGCCAGAGCCTGCCCATCAAGGCGCTGAACATCGCCACGGTGGCGACCGGCGGGGTCACGGGCAACGGCGCACATGTCAACGAGGGCTGGTACACGGGCGACAAGTGGTCGAACGCCGCCGACGGGGTCGACATGTACATCGGCAGCACCAAGGAGGCGCTCTCGCCGCTTCAGGGCTTCACGATCAAGACCCCGGACGGCGCGGTCTGCTTCAACCCGCACATCAAGGACCGGGGCTGGCTGGGCGTGGGCTGCACCGAACCGGGCGGCTGGAAGTACGGCGGCAGCCCCATGGGGGACAAACTCCAGCTGGAAGCGGTCCGGTTCACCGTGTGAAACCCCTGAGCGGCCGCTCGGCGTCAGCCTGAAACACACCACCGGTCCCGGACTGGGGGCCGGGCGTCCCGCCGAGGTGTCGGGCGTGGTCGCCACCAGGCTCGCCGGGGATCCTTCCCGGGTACGGGTGGTCTGGGAGGACACCGCGACCGACGAGACGAGCTACCAGGTCGCAACAGCACCCTCAACACGAGCGTGAGCGTGGGTCCGAACAGCACCCCGTTCACCTTCACCGGTCAGCCGGCGGAGAGGCAGTGCCACCAGGTGCGGGCGGTCGACGCGAAAGGCGCGTCGGACTGGACGCCGGTGAGCCCCACGGGGGAGTGCGTCCGACGAAGGACCCCGGGGGCACGTTCGGCCGGGAGGGCAAGCCGGTCCGGTCCTGCCGGGCACCCGCTCTGCCCCGTGGCCTCTGACCTCGGCCGCCGCCCTCGCCGTAGCGTCGGTGCGTGAGCCTGTGGACTTCTCTTGAACCAGTGGCCGCGACCGTGGACCCCGGCGGCGGCACGACCGTCCGGCTGCGGGTGCGCAACACCGGTGACGTCGTCGACGAGTACCGCTTCGAGCCGGTGGGGAGCGTGGCGCCCTGGACGACGGTGGAGCCGCCGACGCTGCGGCTCTACCCGGGGACGACGGGCACCGTCGAGCTGACCTTCGCCCCGCCCCGCACCCCGGACGCCACGGCGGGACCCCACCCGTACGCGGTCCGGATCACGCCGACCGAGCACCCGGACGCGGTCACCGTCCCCGAGGGCAACCTGACCGTCACCCCCTTCACGGAGGTGCGCGCGGAGCTGGTCCCGCCGACCGTCAAGGGCCGCTTGCGGGGCCGGCCGCGGCTCGCCATCGACAACCTCGGCAACACCCGTCTCACCGCGTCCGTCGCCGGCTCCGACATGGGCGACAACCTGGCGTACGACTTCCGGCCCGGCAATGTGCAGATCGAGCCGGGCCGGGCGGTGTTCGTGGACACCACCCTGCGGCCCCGGCAGATCATCTGGTTCGGGTCGAAGGAACAGCGGCCCTACGCGCTGAACGTGCAGCGCTCGGGCGCGGTGCCGCTGTCGGTGGACGGCACGTTCGTGCAGCGCGGGTTCCTGCCGAGATGGCTGGCGACCGCCCTGAGCATCTCCCTCGCGCTGGCGCTCGCGTTCGTCATGATCTGGCTGACGTACAAGCCGTCGGTCGGCACCCGCGCCTCGGAGAAGCTCACGCAGGCCGGCAGCACCGCGCTGCCCAGCCCCGTCGTGTCGGCACCGTCCGCGCAAAAGCCGGACGCCTCCGCCGAGGCCCTCCCCGACGTCGAGACCCCCTCCACGCCGCCCCAGCAGGACGACACCGGCGGATCGGACTCGGGCTCCGGGTCCGGCTCGGGCGGTTCCGGCGGCTCCTCCACCTCGGGCGGCGGCGGTGGCGGCGGCTCCGACGACGAGGAGGAGGAACCCGAGCCGGTCGGCGACCTGATCATCGGCCAGGCGTCCAACCGCTGCGTCGACGTCCCCGACGCCCAGAACGGCAAGGGCAAGGACGGCACCCCGCTCCAGATCTGGGACTGCGCCGGATCCGCCAACCAGAAGTGGGACTTCCGGGGCGACGGCACCGTACGGTCCGTCGGGATGTGCATGGACGTCGCCTGGGGCTCGCGCGAGGACGGCGCGGTCATCCAGCTGGCCCGGTGCAGCGGCAACCCCGCCCAGCAGTTCGTGCTGAGCCAGGCCGGTGACCTGGTCAACCCGCAGGCCGACAAGTGCGTGGACGTCAAGGACAACGGCACCGGCAACGGCGCGAAGCTCCAGCTGTGGACGTGCTCGGGCACCCCGAACCAGAAGTGGCGCAAGGGATAAGGCCACTGGGCGAGGCGGCCGAGCGGCTCACCAGGTCGCCTCTCCCGGCACCAGGCGGCCCGCTTTGCGGTACTCGCGGCGGGCCCCCTCCAACAGGTCGCCGTCGCCCACCGGCGCGCCCCGTCCGGCGGCCAGGTAGGCGGCGGTGACCACCGCGCTGCGGATCGAACCGCCCGCCAGCTCGAACTCCCGGGCGAGCGGGCCGGGTTCCACGCCCCGCTCGCACGGCACATGGGCCAGCCCGTGCCGCCACAGCGCCAGCCGCTGCTCCGGGTCCGGGAACGGGAAGTCCACCACCAGGTCGAGCCGGCGGGTGAACGCCTCGTCGATGTTGGCGCGCAGGTTGGTGGTGAGCAGCGCGATGCCGTCGAAGGACTCCAGGCGCTGGAGCAGGTAGGCGCTCTCCATGTTGGCGTACCGGTCGTGCGAGTCCTTCACCTCCGACCGCTTGCCGAACACGGCGTCGGCCTCGTCGAAGAGCAGCACGCTGTCGGTGCGGTCCGCCTCGGTGAAGATGCGTTCGAGGTTCTTCTCGGTCTCGCCGACGTACTTGTCGACGACGGAGGAGAGCTGGACGACGTAGAGGTCGAGGCCGAGTTCGGCGGCCACGACCTCGGCGGACAGCGTCTTCCCGGTGCCGGACTCGCCCGCGAACAGGCCCAGCACGCCCCGGCCCCGGCCGCCGCCCGCGCTGAGCCGCCAGTCGCCCAGGACCCGGTCGCGGTGCCGGGCGCGCAGGGCCAGCTCGTGGAGCTGGGCGAGGGGGCGCTCGGGCAGCACGAGATCCTCCCAGCCGACGGCGGGACGGATCCGGCGGGCGTGCCGCTCCAGCCCGGACGCCGACTGCTGGCGGGCGGCCAGCCGTACGTGGTCCGCGGTGAGCGGGGTGCCCTCGAAGGCGGCGAGGGCACGGGCGGCGTGCGCGGCGCGCTGGGCACGGTCGCCGCCGAGGCGGTAGGGGGCGACGGCGGTGGCCAGGTCGAAGCCCAGGCGGCCGAGGCTGTCCGGGCCGATGTTGTTCGGGCCGAGGCCGTCCGTGGGGAGGCCTTCCATGGGGAGGCCTTCCATGGGGAGGCCTGGTTCGGCATCCGGCCGTTCGGTGGTGCCGAACGCCGTCGTCCACGCTTCCGTTCCGCCCGCCCGGCGCCGTGGGGCCTCCACGACCAGCGGGTCGTACGGGGACCAGTGCGGGTCGTAGGGGCGGGGGTCGGTGAGGAGGACGGTCACGTCCGTCGCGGCCGTCAGCTCGGCCACCATCGGGCCCGGCTGGTCCGGGAGGCCGGACAGGACGACGGCCCGCCCGCCGAGGCGTGCCTCGCGCAGGAGGTCGGGGACGCGGTCGGCGGGGCCGGTGAAGCGCAGCGCCGGCAGGCCGGCCGCGTGCAGGGCGGTGGCCAGGGCGGCCAGGCCGTCGCCCTCGCGGTGCTCGCGGAGGTAGGCGGTGAGGGGGCCGTCCAGCAGTCGCTTGGCCAGCCGCTGGACGAAGACGGCGGTCCCGTCGTCCTCGTCGGCCGGGAGCGGCTGTGGCTGCGGCTGCGGGAGCGGCTGCGGGAGCGGACCGAGATGGCCGTGCAGCGCGGCGTCCGGGGTGTCGTCGCCCAGGAGGTGGGCGAGCAGCCGGTCCGGGACGCGCAACGAGCGGGACAGGAAGGGCCGTTCGGGCTCCTCGACCTCCAGCAGGCCGAGCGCGCACAGCGGTGCCGAGGGGTGGAATCGGGCGCGGGCCGGGGCGAGGTGCGCGGGCACCCCGCACAGGTCGAGGGCGAGTCCGACGGTCGCCCGGCGCCGGCTCACGTCGTCGTTGAGGTAGCCGTAGAGCGGCTCGAAGGTGCGGTCCAGGTCCGGGGCCAGGGCGATGAGCAGGACGGTGACGTCCAGGTCGGTGAGGGGGAGGCGCTCGGCGAGCGCGGTGACGGGGTCGCCCACAGCGGGGCCGACGGGGCCGGCGGGGCCGGTCGGCGGGAGGTCCGCCACGGGCGACCCGGCCGCCGTTCGGCCCAGCAGATGCCGTACCGCCTCCTCGGACAGGTACAGCCCCCGCAGCGGGTCGTCGGCCGTCGGGTCGCCCGTGGCGCGGTGGTCGACCAGGACGGCGACCCGGTCGCGCAGGGCGGCGAGCCGGGTGAGCAGCGCGTCGGTCACCGGCGGTCCTCGCGGGCGGCGCGGGCCGCGGCCACCTGGTGCGGCCGGTGCGCGCGCTCGCCGTCCTGCGGCGGGTCGTCGTCCATGCCGCGGACGCGGACCGCCGCGCCCTCGGTGACCGGCGGCCCGGCGTCGTACTCCGGGTACGCCGGGAAGGGCGCCGTGATCACCAGGTCCAGGGAGGGCTTCAGCTCGCCGCCCAGGGCGGACCAGATCTCGGCGAGGGAGCGGGACTCGGTCTGCACCCCGGCCACGTTCACCGGCACCGAGAGCCCCAACGCGCCGAGCAGGCCGGGAAGTTCCTCGGGGGAGAGCAGCTCACGGGGCAGCAGGTTCGCCAGCACGGCGGACAGCAGCCGGTGTTCGTCCTGTGGGGTCTTCGTCCACGCGGTCACCAGGTACGACAGCCGGAACCAGCGCGGCGGCTGACGGCGTTTCACCACTACGTCCCGTTGGTCGCGCACCGCGATCTGGCCGCGCTGGCGGCGGGACACGTCCTCCCGGATGTCGTACAAGTAGGCGTTGACGACGGGGGCGTTGCGGCGGGCCGCCCAGTCGCGGGTGGGGGCCTCGAAGGAGACGTCGATGTCGGAGCCGGTCAGGGCGCCGCCGCCGAGCAGTCCCTTGAGGACCTCGTCGACCTCGTGGATCACCGTCGCGCTCCTCAACTGCCTTGCCCGGAAAGCCGTTCGTCGATCGTGCCCGGGGCGCCCCGGGTGGGAGAGGCGTGCCGGGGTCGGGGACCGGGCACGACACGCTGCCCGCGTGTCCGCCTTCGAGTGCCCGTTCGGTCAGATGTAGCCTTCCCGGAGGGCATATGCCACGGCATGCGCCCGGTTGCGCAGATGCAGGCGGGTCGTGAGTCCGTGCATCACGTTCTTGACGGTCCGTTCCGAGTAGGACAGCTTGCTGGCGATCTCTCCGGTGTCCAGGCCCTCGGCGACCAGCCGCAGGACGTCCACCTCCCGTGGCGCGAGGCCCAGCGAGGGCGCGCCCGGCCGGCCGACCGCGCCCCGGTGCAGGGTGCCGACCTGGCTGATCAGCCGGCCGAGCAGATCGGCGGGCAGGTCACCGTCGCCGCGCGCGGCCGCCAGCACCGCCTGCACCAGCCGGTGCGCGGTGGCCTCGCGGCGCCAGACGATCGCCCCGACGCCGCATTCGATGACGTCCAGCAGTTCCGTCTCGCGGATGGTGCCGACGACGAGCACCGCACGGGTGCCCTCACCGCGCGCGATCCGCCTGAGCCGGCCGAGCGCCGCCTCGTCGAGCGTGTCCTCGATGAGCAGCGCGACCGTGCCGGCGGCCGCGGGGTCCTCGCGGACCTCGATCTCCGGCCGTCCGCGCAGCTGGCTGACGGCGCCCTCGCGGGAGATGGGGTCCGGGGCCTGGACGGACACGGGAATGCGCCGGCGGGCTGTCGTGGTGCCGGTGTCCGGTGTCCGGGGTGAGCTGAGCAACCGATTCCCCCAGGGTCATGGGCCCGCCGGCCGGCGGGGACCGGTGGCGGGTGGGTCGGATTCAGACTTCTGCGAACCGTGGGGTGGCGGCAATCGTGGAGCACCACGAGGAGGACCACGAGAGCAGCGGCCACGGCACCACGGTGTCCGCACGTCACCGCAGGTCAGAAGGGTTCACGGGGGTCGTGGGCGAGGGATCGTGAGCCTCGCCACAGGGACGGCGGTGCCCGATTCGCCGTCGTCCTCAGCAGGCACGTCCACACCAGGGACGCCCGTACCGGGCACGCCCACACCCGGCACGTCCACATCACGGACGTCCGTACCAGGAACTTCCGACAGCAGGAGGCAGAGATGACCGGACCGCTGCGGGAACGCCACGACGCGCACAGGCTGCTCGACGCCGAGGCCGAGCGCGCCCTGGCCGGCAGCGGGCGGCTCGTCCTGCTGCGCGGGGCCACGGGCACCGGCCGGTCCGCCCTGCTGGAGAGCGTGGTCGCGCGGGCGGCGGAGCGCGGGCTGCGGGTGCTGCGCGCCCGCTGCTCCCCCGAGGACACCGCCGTCCCCTTCTCCGCGGTCCTCCATCTCCTCGGCCCCGTACCGGAGTTCGCGGACGTGGCGCCCGGCCTGGACGACCGGGGGAGCGCGGCCCGCCTGTGGCGGCTGCTGCGGTCGTACGCCGCCGAGGGCCCGCTGATGGTCGCCGTGGACGACGTCGACCTGGCCGACGACGCGTCGCGCCGCTGGTTCGTGGAGGCCGCCCGGCGCGTCGACCGATTACCGGTACTCCTGGTGGCCACCGAGCGCAGCCAGTACGACATCGCCCCGGGGCCCGCCGGCCTCACCCACGCCCTCTCCCCGTCCCTGGTCCGCACCCACACCCTCGCCCCGCTCACCGACGAGGCCTCCGCCGACGTGGTCCGGGCCGCCTTCCCCGCGGCCTCCGCCCGGTGGACGGCCGACCTGGTGCGCGCCGGCGCGGGCAGCCCCCTGCTCCTGCACGCCCTCCTCGACGACCTCGGCGGCGCCCCGCCCCCGACCGCCGTACCGGAGACGTCCGCCGCGCTGTACCCCGGCTCCTACCCGGCCGCCGTCTCCTGGTGGCTGGACACTGCGGGCCCGGAGACGGCAGAGGTGGCCCGAACACTGGCCACCCACGCGGGCGGGCCCGCCGAGCCGTATGCGGGCGGGCCCGCCGAGCCGTATGCGGGCGGGCCCGCCGAGCCCCGGATCCTCCCCCGCACAGCCCCCCGCATCGACCCCCGCGCCGCCGCCCACGACGCCGCGCTCGTCGCCGACGCCTGTGGGGCCGATCCGGCGCGGGTCGCCGGGTGGGTGACCGCGATGGCGCGGCTCGGGGTGCTGCGGCCGGACCACGCCGGGCGGCCCCGTTACGCGCACCCGCTGCTGCGGGACGCCGTACTCGCCGGCTGGCCCGCCGCCCGGCGGCAGGAGGCGCACCGGGCGGTCGCCGAGGCGATGCTGCGCCGAGGCGACCGGGCCGAGGCCGTCGCCCGGCAACTGCTGGACAGCGGGCCCGTCGGCCTGCCCTGGGCGCTGCGCGTGCTGCGCGACGCCGTGACGGCCGCCCTGCGCGACGCCCGCCCCGACGCCGCCGTCGGATACCTGCGCCGCGCCCTCCAGGAGCCGGTCCCCGACGATCTGCGCCAGCGCCTGCTGACCGAGCTGGGCTCGCTCGAGTACGTCTCCGCCGACGCCCCGGCCGGCATACCCCGGCTCGCCGAGGCACTCGACCTGCCCGCCGAACCCCGCGACCGGGTCCGTACCGCGATCGCGCTCGGCACCGCCCTCGCGGGCCTCGGCGAGGTCCGTACGGCGATGGAGGTGCTGCGCCGCCTGGAGGGCCGGCTGGCCGGCCACCCCGAGCTGGCCCGTACCGTGCAGACCGCGTCCGCGCTCCTCTCCGACCAGGACCAGACCGCCCGCCGGGAGGCGTACCGCTGGCTCGCCGACACCGCCGAACGCACCCCGGAACTCGTCGGCGCCTCCGGCCAGGCGCTGCTCGTGCGGTACGCGGCGACGGCCGGGGACAGTTCGGCGCAGGACGCGATGCGGCGGTTGCGCACCCTGCTGACGGAACCCTCCGATCCGCTCGCGGAACCCTTCCTGCTGGGTACGGCCGCCGCCGTCGCCCAGTGGGCCGACCAGCTCGACGACGCGGAACGACTCGTGGAACGCGGCCTCGCCGGGCAGCGGCCGTCCTTGCTGCACCCGATGGAACAGGCCCTGCTGGACGTCCGCCTCGACATCGCCGCCGCCCGGGGCGCGTACGACGTCCTGCTCGCCGCCCGTCCCGCCGGCCCCGCCCGGCACACCGGCCCCGCCAACGCCGACGCGCACGCCCTGCTCGCGCTCGTGGAGACCGGCCGCACCGAGGAGGCCCGGCGGCTGGCCGACGGCTTCGACCTCGGCGGGGCCGGCGACAGCTGGGAGCTGAACCGCTTCCTGTACGCGCGGGGCGTCCTGCGGTTCACCGAGGGGGACGTCACCGGCGCCCTGCACGACTTCCTGGAGTGCGGACGCCGCCAGTCCGCCCGCGCGGTCCTCAGCCCGGTCGTCACCCCGTGGCGGACGGCGGCCGCGGAGTGCCGGCTGGCCCTCGGCAGCCCCCAGGAGGCGCTGGTCCTGGCCGAGGAGGAACTGCGACTGGCCCGCGTCTGGAACACCCCGCGCACGGTGGGGCGCGCGTTGCGCGTGCTGGGCCGGGCCACCCGGGGGCGGCGCGGGCTGGAACTCGGCGAGGAGGCGGTGACCGTGCTGCGGGACTCCCCGGCCGAGGCCGAGTTCGTGGCCTCGCTCCTCGCGCACGGGTTCCAGCTGATCGCCTCCGGCGAGCGGACCCGGGGCCGGGACCATCTCCGCGAGGGCGCCGAACGCGCCGAACGGCTCGGCAGCGTACGGCTGCTGGCCTACGCCGAGGAGGCCCTGCGCACCGCCGGAGCCCGCCGCTCCACCCCCGCCCACACCGGGTCCGCCGCGCTGACCGGCAGCGAGCGCCGGATCGCCGAACTGGCGGCGGACGGCCGTACGAACACGGAGATAGCGCAGGCCCTGCACGTGGCGCGGCGCACGGTCGAGACCCATCTCACCAGCACCTACCGGAAGTTGGGGATCAGGAAACGGGGGGAGCTGCGGGCGGCACTGGAGAAGTGAATGCCCGCGGGGCCCGTTGTCAGTGGGGGACGTACGGTCGGGGCATGGTCGACGAGACATGGGCGGGCGTGCGGCGGCGCGTCACGGAGTTGGGCTCCCGCGAGGCGAGCCGCGAGGTGTTCGGGGCGTACGGGCACGGCTGGGCCCTGGACGAACCTCTGACCGAAGCCGAGCTGGCCGACCTGGAGGCGCAGGTGGGCGTACGGCTGCCGGAGGACTACCGGACGTTCCTCACCCGGGTCGGCGCGGGCGGCGCGGGCCCGTCGTACGGCGTCTTCCCGGTCCGGCGGGTGGACGGCGGCTGGCGCTGGGAGGGAGACGGCGCGGACCTCGCCGACCTGACGCTGCTGGCCCGGCCGTTCCCCGAGCGCGGCCCGGACCCCGAGATCGTCGACGCCCTCCTCGCCGAACAGCCCGACGAGGAGTCCTTCGAGGACATCGACGCCTTCGACGAGGCGTACGAGGCGTGGCAGGAACGCTGGTACGACGGCCCGCTGTTCGCCCCCGAGCGCACGGCCGGAGCGATACCGATCTGCCACCTGGGCTGCGCCCGACGCGAGTGGCTCGTCGTCACCGGCGTCCACCGCGGCACGGTCTGGTCCGACCCCCGCTGCGACGACGCGGACCTCGAACCTCTCCGTGCCCCGGACGGCACGCCGACGACGTTCGCCCGCTGGTACCTGGACTGGCTGGAGAAGGCGGAGGCGGCGGGGGCTTCGGCCGTGCGGTGATCAGCGGATGTAGCGGGGGAGGTTCTCGGTGGGGATGGTCCAGTCACCGATGGTGACGTCCTCGCCGTAGACGAAGTCCTTGCGGGTGGCGTAGCGGGGGCCGTCGGGGGTGGGATGGATGTCGGTGAGGACGGCGCCCGTCCCGGTACGGGGATCGAAGATCGCGTAGATGGGGACACCGATCAGGGGGTTCGGAGCTGCTGCCGCTGGAGTGTGTTCAAGGGTGTTCTGGTGAGCGGGAGTGAGCGTCGGTGGTCTGCGTCGTACCGTGTGCCGCGGCA
>NZ_JBVJAB010000005.1:397843-459677 GCF_055591025.1 Streptomyces sp. NPDC041784 | reverse complement strand
GAGGGATACTGCCCCCCACAACCCGACCCCGCCCCCCCCCCCCCCCCCCACCCCTCCCCCCCCCCCCCCCCCCCCCCCCCCCCCGCCCTCGGGCTTTTCCGGGTGATCACTCAGGGCGTCAGCTCTGGCCGAGCGCCTTCTTGATCTTGTCGGGGAGGTCGGTCGTGATGCCGTCCACGCCCCAGTTGCTGAGGGTGCGGGCGGGGGTCGAGGTGTTCACGGTGTACGGCCAGAGCTTCAGCGGCCGGCCGTGGGTGCCCGTCATGGCGTGCGCCCTGTCGACGTACGACTTGGTGAGGGCACGGTAGTTGGGGTTGACGACGTCGACGAACTTCGCGTACGACGCCAGCTCGCCGGCCGTCGGGGTCTCGTCGCAGATCCCCAGCTTGATGTCCGGCCGCTGCTTGTGGACGTCCTTCAGAGCGGCGCCCAGGAAACTGATCATGTACAGGCGGTCGTTGACGTGGTGGGCGTCCAGCCAGCCCTTGCGGTTCAGGACGTTCAGGATGTCCCGGGTGACGCCGGGGAAGTTGCTGGGCCACTTCACCTCCAGGAGCAGGCCCTGGTTGTTGCGGTCCAGCCGGTCCAGCAGTGCTCCGAGGGTGGGGATGCGGGCCGACGCGTACCCGGTCCCCTTCCAGTCGGGCGAGGCTCCCGCGCGGAGCCGGTTCAGTTCGGCCACGGTGAAGTCGCCGACCTTCCACGGCGCGCGGTTCGGGAAGACGGTCCGGGCGTCGGTCGTGCGGGCGAGGTCCTGGTCGTGCATGAGGACGAGCACGCCGTCCTTGCTGCGCTGCACGTCCACCTCGACCCAGTCGACCCCTGCCCGGTCGGCTGCGTCGACGGCTTCCAGGGTGTTCTCGGGGGCGAGGCCCGCCGCTCCGCGGTGGCCGATGATCAGGGGGGTGTCCTGGGCCGCGGCGGCGGTCCCGGCGTTGGGGGAGGCGAGCAGGGACACGGAGGACAGGGCCAGGACGGCGGACGTCATGGCGAAACCGTGTATGGGCATGGGTGTGCGCCTTTCGGTCGGGTTTCCACCACGAGTCTTGGCAGGTTGCGCAGGACGTGCCCAGCGGAGTTGCTCCGTGTGGGGCTCGGGCGCCGCCGGACGGGCGTGGACGTGCGCTGGATCACAGGATCGGCCGGGCGGAACCGGAATGCCGCGTACGCACGGGCGGGTTGACCCACACAGGCACTTGATGCATGTGCACATACCAATCGGTCCCCCCGTCACGAGGAGCCCCCCACGTGAGCGTCACCCAGCCCAGCCCCACCCGCGCCGCCGAGATCCTCTCCCGCCCGGTGTCGATCAACGGCCTCACCGTCCCGAACCGCATCGCGATGGCGCCGATGACGCGCATGTTCTCCCCGGGCGGCATCCCCGGCGAGGACGTGGTGTCGTACTACTCCCGCCGCGCCGCCGCCGGCGTCGGCCTGATCGTCACCGAGGGGACCTACGTCGGGCACGACTCCGCCGGGCAGAGCGACCGGGTGCCCCGGTTCCACGGCGAGGAGCAGCTCGCGGGCTGGGCCAAGGTCGCCGAGGGCGTCCACGCGGCGGGCGGCACGATCGTGCCGCAGCTGTGGCACATCGGGATGGTGCGCAACCAGGGCGAGCCGCCGTTCGCGGACGCGCCGGCCGTCGGCCCCTCCGGGATCCGGGTGGACGGCACCGAGGGCACCGGACACGTGATGACCCAGCGCGATCTGGACGACGTCATCGGCGCGTTCGCCGAGGCCGCGGCCGCCGCCGAGCGCATCGGCTTCGACGGCGTCGAGATCCACGGCGCCCACGGCTACCTCGTCGACCAGTTCCTGTGGGCCGGCACCAACCGCCGTACCGACGCCTACGGCGGTGACCCGGTCGCCCGGACGAGGTTCGCCACCGAGATCGTGGCCGCCGTCCGCGAGACCGTCTCGCCGGAGTTCCCGGTCATCTTCCGCTACTCGCAGTGGAAGCAGGAGGCGTACGGCGCCCGGCTCGCCGAGACCCCGGAGGAGCTGGAGGCCATCCTGACCCCGCTCGCCGCGGCCGGAGTCGACGCCTTCCATGCCTCCACCCGCCGTTACTGGCTCCCGGAGTTCGACGACTCCGACCTCAACCTCGCGGGCTGGACCAAGAAGCTCACCGGCAAGCAGACCATCACCGTCGGCTCGGTCGGCCTGGACGGCGACTTCATCCGCGGCTTCGCGGGCGAGGGCTCCCCGGTCAAGGGCATCGACGACCTGCTCGACCGCCTGGAGCGCGACGAGTTCGACCTGGTGGCCGTGGGCCGCGCGCTGCTCCAGGACCCGCAGTGGGCGGCGAAGGTCCTCGCCGGCCGCACCGACGAGCTGGGGCCCTACGACGCGGCCGCGCTGAAGACCCTCAGCTGAGCCCCGGCACGCGCGTATCGTCCGGGAGATGAGAATCCTTCATCTCTCGGACACGCACGTCGAGCGGACGGACGCACCGGGCCGGCACGGCGTCGACGCCGCCGGCTCCCTGCGGCTGATGCTCGCCGAACTCCGCCATCAGCGCGGCGTGGACGCGGTCGTGGTCACCGGGGACCTCGCCGACGACGGTTCGGTGGAGGCGTACACGACCGTACGGGAGCTGGTCGGCGACTTCGCGCGTGCGATGGGCGCGCCCGTCTTCTACACCACCGGCAACCACGACGAGCGCACGGCGTTCGCGAAGGTGCTGGGCACCGGGCACCCGGCGGCGGCCGTCGAGTTCCCCGGCGCCGAGCGGGCCGCCGTCAGCACGGTCGGCGGCCGGCGGCTGGTCACCCTGGACTCGCTGGTGCCCGGGAAGGTGTGGGGCCGGCTCGGTGCCGCCCAACTGGACTGGCTGAGCGGCGTGTTGAGCACGCCGGCCGAGCGCGGCACGATCCTCGCCTTCCACCACCCGCCGATCGCCCTGGACATCTCCTCGACCCAGCAGGTCTTCGGCCTGCGCGACGCGGACGGCCTGGCGGAGGTGATCCGGGGGAGTGACGTGCGGGTCGTCCTGACCGGGCACTTCCATCTCCAGCTGTGCGGGTTCCTGGCGTCGGTGCCGGTGTGGGTGACGCCGGGGGTGGTCAACCGGATCGACCTGACGACCGCGCCGGGGACCGAGCGGGCCGTGCGCGGGGCGTCGGCCTCGCTGGTGGAGCTGGGCGGGGGGGCGGGCCCGATGTTCCACACCTTCCACGCGCGGGATCCGCGGGCCCACGAGACCGTCTACGAGCTGGACGAGGACCGGACCCGGGCGTTCGTCGAGCGGCAGGGCTGAGTCGCCGTCCTTCCCTTCCTGTGGGGTTTCCTTCCTCAGGGGTCCCTTCCTGTAGGGCCGGGCAGGCGCGGGCGATTTATCTTGCTTAACTCAATCAATCTATATAAGCTTGCTTGAGTCAAGCAGTTCACCCCCGCACGTCCGACGGAGGCCCTGTCATGTCCGACGCCCTTGCCCGACCCGCCGCGGCGGGAACATCCGCCCCGCCGAGGTCGAACGCCGTGGTGGCGGTGCTGGCCCTGGCCGGGATCGTCGTCTCGCTGATGCAGACCCTGGTGATCCCGATCGTCCCCGAGCTGCCGAAGCTGCTGGACGCGCCCGCGTCCGACACCGCCTGGGCCGTCACCGCCACCCTGCTCGCGGCCGCCGTCGCCACCCCGGTCGTCGGCCGGCTCGGGGACATGATCGGCAAGCGGCGGATGCTGGTGGTCAGCATCCTGCTGCTGGTGGCGGGCTCGGTGGTCTGCGCCCTCGCCGACTCCCTCGTCCCGATGATCGTCGGCCGCGCCCTCCAGGGCCTGTCGGCCGCCGTGGTGCCGCTGGGCATCAGCATCCTGCGGGACACCGTCCCCGCCGAGAAGCTCGCCGGTTCGACCGCGGTGATGAGCGCCTCCCTCGGTGTCGGCGGCGCGCTCGGGCTGCCCGCCGCCGCGTTCATCGCGGACAACTGGGACTGGCACGTCCTCTTCTGGACCTCCGCCGCCCTCGGCGTCGTGGCCCTCCTGCTCGTCCTGGCCCTCGTCCCCGAGTCGGGGAACCGGGCCGGCGGACGCTTCGACCTCGTCGGCTCGCTCGGTCTGTCGGCCGGTCTGGTCGCGCTGCTGCTGACCGTGTCGAAGGGCGCCGACTGGGGCTGGACCTCCGGCACGACCCTGGGCCTCGGCAGCGCCGCCGTCGTCATCCTGCTGGCCTGGGGCCGGTGGGAGCTGAAGGCCCGCCAGCCGCTGGTCGACCTGCGCACCACCGCGAAGACCCAGGTCCTGTTCACCAACCTCGCCTCGGTCGCCCTCGGCTTCTCGATGTTCGCGATGTCGCTGGTCCTGCCGCAACTGCTCCAGCTGCCCGAGCAGACCGGCTACGGCCTCGGCAGGTCGATGCTGACCGTCGGTCTGGTACTGGCCCCGCAGGGCTTCGTGATGATGGTCATGTCCGCCGTGTCCGCCGGGATCACCAGGACCAAGGGCCCCAAGGTCACCCTGATGATCGGCGCGCTGATCGTCGGCGCCGGCTACACCCTGAACATCGTGCTGATGAGCGAGGTCTGGCACCTGGTCCTGGTGTCCTGTGTCATCGGCGCCGGCGTCGGCTTCACCTACGGCGCGATGCCCGCCCTGATCATGGGCGCGGTCGACCCCTCCCAGACCGGTGCGGCCAACAGCCTCAACACCCTGATGCGGTCCCTGGGCACGTCCTTCGCCAGCGCCATCGCCGGCGTCGTCCTCGCCCAGATGACCACCGACTTCGGCGGCTACGCCCTGCCCTCGGAGAACGGCTTCAAGGTCGTCATGGCGATCGGCGCGGGGGCGGCCCTGCTCGCCTTCTTCCTCGCCACGTTCATCCCCGGCCGCAAGGCGACGGACGCCGGGCCCGCCGTCGAGGAAGGGGCGGAGGAGGCGGCGCCGGCCAAGGTGTGAGCCGGGGCCGTGCCGGGCGGGGTGTGAGCCCCGGTCGGAGCGGGCCGAAGGCGGGCGTCACCCACACGAGGGGTGATGGCCGCCTTCGGCACTTTCTGTGATCGGCACCCGTTCCACGAGTGACCCCCCGCGAATTCTGAGGAGTGATCGATGACGACAGCCGACGCCGGACCCGATCTCGTCGTACGTACCGCGGCCGGAGCCGTGCGCGGCCGCCGCGAGGGCGGTCTGACGGTCTTTCGGGGTGTGCCGTTCGCCGCGCCACCGGTCGGTGAGGCCCGCTTCCAGGCCCCGCGCCCGCCCCGGCCCTGGGACGGCACGCGGGACGCGTACGCCTTCGGCCCGCCGCCCCCGCAGGAGGCCGGCATCCAGGGCCGTACGGGCCAACTCGACGCGCCCACCGGCGACGACTGGCTGACGGTGAACGTCTGGACACCCGACGCCGACGGCCGGGCGGGCCGCCCGGTGATGGTGTGGATCTACGGCGGTGCCTACAAACTCGGCCACTCCGGCAGCCCGGGCTACGACGCCCAGCACATAGCCCGCGCCGGTGACGTGGTCGTCGTCACGTTCAACTACCGCGTCGGCATAGAGGGGTTCGCGCGGATAGAGGGGGCGCCCGCCAACCGGGGGCTGCTCGACCAGGTGGCGGCGCTGGAGTGGGTGCGGGACAACATCACGGCGTTCGGCGGCGACCCGGGCCAGGTCACCGTGTTCGGCGAGTCGGCGGGTGCCGGGTCGGTGGCGGCACTGCTGGCGATGCCGAGCGCGCGGGGCCTGTTCGGGCGGGCGGTCGCGCAGAGCGTGCCCGGCACGTACTTCTCCGACGAGCTGGCCCGGGACCTCGCGACCGCGATCGCCGCGGAGGCGGGTCTGCGCCCTACGGCCGCCGACCTGTCGACGGTCGACCCGCGCGCGCTGACCGAGGCCGGGGCCGCGCTGGGCGCCAAGATGGCGCAGCGGGTGGACCGCTGGGGCCGGGTGGCGCCCACGGTCACCCCGTTCTCCCCGGTGGTGGACGGCGAGGTGCTGCCGACGACCCCCTGGCGGGCGCTGTCCGAGGGCGCCGCCCGGGACATCGACCTCCTCGTCGGGCACAACGCGCAGGAGTGGCGCCTGTTCATGGTCCTGGGCGGCCTGCTGGACAAGGTGACGGAGGAACAGGCGGCGGGCGTGCTGCGGCTGTTCGCCCCGGACGGCGAGGCGGGGGAGCGCGCCTACCGCGAGGCCTATCCGGACGCGGGGCCGGCCGAGCTGTTCGAGCGCGTCCAGTCGGACTGGCTGTTCCAGATGCCCTCCCTGCATCTGGCCGAGGCGCAGGTGGCGGCGGGCGGGCGGGCCCATGTCTACGAGCTGACCTGGCAGGCCCCCGGCATGGGCGGCACCCTGGGCGCCTGCCACGGCCTGGACATCCCGCTGCTGTTCGGCACGTTCGACGCGGACCTCGGGAACCTGCTGTTCGCCGGGGCGGAGGTGACGGACGAGGCGCGGGCACTGTCGGAGGTCTTCCGTACGTCCTGGACGTCCTTCGCGCGAACGGGCGACCCGGGCTGGGAGGCGTACGACGGGGAGCGGAGGCTGGTGCGGGTGCTGGACACGCGACCGGAGACGGTCCCCTACCCGGAGGAGACGTCCCGCCGGATCTGGGAGGGGAGGGACTTCCCGCCACTGCCGCTGCTGGCGGGCCAGGGCCAGGGCTAGGGCCGGCCCGAACTGGGGTTGCTTCGAGGCCAAGTCACCGCGAACGTGTCATATCTCTCTTGAGCGGTGGTGGTGGCCATGGGCATGGTCGAGGGATGTCCGAGGCGCTCGGCCAGATCGACGCGCTGGTGGCTGAGGCGGCCTGACGGGGCCCAGGGGGCTGAGGGTGGGTCTACAGGTTGCCCAGGGGCTCGATGTCGACCTTCAGCGGGGTGCCCCAGACGCGGAGCACCTCGTAGTCGGTGAACTCGTGCACCAGCCGGTAGGCCATGGCGGGCCGGGATCCGCGGCGCAGGGCGGCGAGATACAGCTCGGCCTCCCGCCGGTCCCGGCGCGGTGTCCCGCACAGCTGCCACTCCTGGCCGTTCCACAGCTCCGCCAGCCAGCGCTGCTGGGGTTGGGGCCGGTCGGCGCGGGTGCCGTACCGGGAGGGGGCGGTGGAGCTGTGCGCGGGCTGCGGCGCGGGGCCGTTGAACTCGGCGCGGCGGGCCGCGCGGCGCCGGGTCTCGCAGAGCAGGCACAGATCGGGGGCGGCCTCGTCGACCGGGCCGTTCGGGTGCTCGGCGCAGCGGGTGGTGGGGGCGGCACCGGTGACGCTCTCGTCCAGCAGTTCCAGGGCGCGCCGCAGATCGGCCTTGATCTCGTGCAACCGGGCGTCGGGCGTGTCGGAGGTCAGGGCCTCGCCGTGCTCCCCGAGCAGCCGGAGGGCGCGGCCCAGAGCGGTGAGCTGGGCGTGGTTCATGGCACCAAGGGTAGGGGGGCGGCCCGTGGTGCGGTCAGGTGGAGGGTCTCGGCCAAGTTGAGCTGCGGAGCTGTGATTGATCGCGAAGGTGACGGGCCACCGCGGGCACCGGAGGTAGCCGGATCGGGGGCGCGGATCAAGGGCGCGGATCAAGGGCGCGGATCAGGGCGTGGGCGGCGGTGGCAGTTCCAGCCGTCGGCCGCGCCCGATCTCCCCGTCCTCCTCGTCCTCCCCGTCCGGGCCGTCGCTCACCACCGCGAGGGCCCCGGCCGGGACCCCGGGCAGCGCGGCCACCCGGGCGGCCACCTCCAGCAGGTCCGGCTCCGGCGCGCCGGTGACGAAGAAGACGTAGAAGTCCCCGTACTCCACGCCCTCGTCGAAGACCTCCGCGGCACCGTCCTCCTCCAGCCCGGCCAGGAAGTCCTCGACCTCGTCGATCCAGGGGTACGGGTAGGCGCCGTCGGCCAGGCCGGGAGGGGAGGTCAGCGGTACGTGGATCTCTACGACGGGCATGGGCCCATCCTCCCCTCAGGAGCTGTGCGCGCCCTGGGCGGCGGCCGCCGCTCGCACGCCGCCGAAGGCGTAGGTCGCCGCGAAGCCCACCGCGTACCCCGTCGCCAGCCCGCCCGCGTAGATCGCCGCGGTCGCGCCGAGCCCCCGGTTGCCGGCCAGCAGCGGGAACAGGGCCCAGCCCGACGGGCCGATCGCCGTCGCGCCGACCTTGTCGCCGAGCATCGCGAAGAAGCCGACGAAGGCCCCGCCGGCCGCGCCGCCCGCGCAGGCGGTGAGGAAGGGCCGGCCCAGAGGCAGGGAGACGCCGTAGATGAGCGGCTCGCCGACGCCGAGCAGGCCCGCCGGGAGCGCTGACCTGATCGTCGTACGCAACGAGGTGCCGAGGGACACGTCGTGGCGCAGCCGGACGTAGACGGCGACCGCCGCGCCGACCTGGCCCGCGCCCGCCATGGCCAGGACCGGGAGCAGGACCGTGTAGCCCTGCTGGTCGATGAGCGTGGTGTGGATCGGGATGAGGGCCTGGTGCAGGCCCAGCATCACCAGCGGCAGGAAGAGGCCGCCCAGGACCAGGCCCGCGAAGGCGCCGGTGGTCGCCAGCAGCCAGTTGGCCGCCGTGCCGATCGCCGTGGACACCGCGCCGGCCGCGTACATGATCCCGTACAGGGTGCCCAGGCCCGCGACGAGGACCGTCAGCGCCGGGGTCAGCAGCACGTCCAGGGTCTCCGGGATCCGGCCGCGGCACGCCTTCTCGACGGACGTCGCGAGCAGCGCGGCGGCCAGGGCGCCGAGGACGCCGCCCTGGCCGGGGGAGAGCGTCACCCCGAACGCCGTCACCTTCGCCACCCCCGGGTAGACGACGATCGCCGCGACCGCGCCGCCCAGGATCGGGGTCCCGCCGAACTCCTTCGCCGTGTTGAAGCCGACGAACACGGCGATCAGGGCCATGAACGCGGCGGCGACGGCGGCCAGGGCGGGGGTGAGGCCGGGCAGCCGACCGGCGTTGACCAGCAGGCCGTTGAGGCCGGCCAAGATCCCGCAGCCGATCAGGGCCGGGATGAGCGGGACGAACACGGCGGCGAGGCGGCGCAGCACGGTCTTCAGCGGGGTCGCATTGCGCTCTTTCCGCGCCGCCCTCGACGCTTCGCCCCGCGCGGCCAGGGCACCGGCGGCGGTCGGTTCGGCCGCGCTCGGTTTCCCTGGCTCGGCCGTCAGTCCCTCGAACTCGGCCGTCAGTTTCTCGAACTCGGCCGTCACCCGTGTCACCACCCCGGGGCCGAGCACCACCTGGTACGTGTCGGCGTCCACGACGATCCCGAGCACGCCGGGCAGCGCCCGCAGTGCCTCCCCATCCACCGAGGACGGGTCGGCCAGGCCGAGGCGCAGCCGGGTCATGCAGTGGGCGACGGAGGTGACGTTCGCGGGGCCGCCGACGAGTGGCAGGATCGCGGCGGCGGTGGAGGAGGCGTCGATAGGCACCCCCCGAGCGTGCGGCTCAGCCGCCCGCCGAGCCGAGCGCGGCACGCAGATGTCCCCCGGACTCCTCCAGAAGGCGGGCGGCCGACGGCCCGTCCACCCCGGCCAGCAGCACCAGGATCGCGTTCTTCACCTCACCGCCGGTGGCCGCGAGGGCCGCCTCGATCTCCGCGTCCGCCGCACCCGTGGCCAGGGCGACGATCCGCCGGGAGCGGGCGCGCAGCTTGTCGTTGGAGGCGCGGACGTCGACCATCAGGTTCCCGTACGTCTTGCCCAGGCGGATCATCGTGATCGTCGAGACCATGTTGAGCACCAGCTTCTGGGCCGTGCCCGCCTTCAGCCGGGTCGAACCGGTGAGCAGCTCGGGGCCGACCACCACCTCGATCCCGTGCTCGGCGGCCGCGGCCAGCGCACTGCCCGCGTTGCAGGCCAGCCCGACGGTCAGCGCACCCCGGGACCGGGCGTACCGCACGGCGCCGACGGCGTACGGCGTGCGGCCGGAGGCGGAGACGCCGATCACCGTGTCCTCGGGAGTCAGGGAGAGCGCCGTCAGGTCCCGGGCGGCCAGCTCCGGGGAGTCCTCCGCGCCCTCGACCGAGGTCACCAGGGCCGCGGGGCCGCCCGCGAGGACCCCGACGACCTGCCCGGGGACGGTGTTGAAGGTCGGCGGGCACTCGGACGCGTCGAGCACGCCCAGCCGGCCCGCCGTCCCGGCGCCGGCGTAGACGAGCCGCCCACCCCGTGCCATCCGCTCGGCCACGGCGTCGATCACGGCGGCGATCCGGGGCAGCTGCGCGCCGACGGCCGCGGGGACGGCGGCGTCCTCGCCGTTCATCAGCCGGGCGATGGCGAGGGTGGGGAGCTGGTCGATGTCGGCGAGTTCCGGCCGGAAGGCCTCGGTGGTGAGGGAGTTCAGCTGGGCGCGCAGTTCATGAGGGGTGGAGGTCATGGAGAGACAGCTCTTTTCGACTTCGGTGCGATGTCCTGCCAAGGGGCGCGGGGAACCGTGTCGCCGGCCGCGCACGACCCGCGGAGAACCACGAACGATCAGCCCTACGGCCTACCGGTGCCGATGCGCCAACGCCTCGTAGCTCGCGGCCAGCGCCGGCCCCGCCGCTTCGTACGTCCGCTGGGCCACGCCCACGAACAGACAGTCCACGACCAGCAGCTGCCCCGTCCGTGAGGACATCGCCGCGGGACGCAGCTCGCTCTCCCGGGCCGTCGACGTGGTCAGCACATGGTCCGCGTACTGCGTCACCGCGCTCTCCGGCCGCCCGGTGATCGCGACGGTCGTGGCCCCGTGTGCGAAGGCGACCCGCAACGGCTCGATGACGTCACCGGTCGACCCGGAGTGCGTGATCGCGATCGCCACGTCGCCGCCGCGCAGCTGCACCGCGTTCGTCACCGCGAGGTGCGGATCGCCGTGGGCGTGGGCGATGAGCCCGATCCGCAGCAGCTTCTGGGTGAGGTCCTGGGCGACCAGCCCGGACGCCCCGATGCCGTACACGTCGATGCGCCGCGCGACGGCCGCCGCACCGACCGCCGCCTCCAGCTGCGCGGTGTCGAGGCCGGCGGCGGTGTCGGCGAGGGTCTGCTGCTCGTCGTGGGCGAGCTTGGCGACGACGTCGGCGAGGGAGTCGTCGACGGCGATGTCGGTGGTGAGGGCGGGGGCCCGCCCGGACTGCTGATGGGCCGCCAGCCCGGCGAGGGCGAGCCGCAGGTCGCGGTAGCCGGGGTAGCCGAGGAGCCGGGCGGTACGGACGACGGTCGCCTCGCTGGTGCCGGTGCGTTCGGCCAGGGCGGTGACGGTGAGGGCGGCGCAGCCCGCGGGGTCGCCGGCCACAGCTTCGGCGACGCGCTGCATGGAGCGGGTCATGGACGGCGCCATCGTGCGGACCTTGGCGGCGAGGGCGGCGGGTGCGGGTGCCGGTGCGAGCGCCGGTGCGAGCGCCGGTGTGGGCGTCGCTGTGGGTGTCGAGGGGGGTGGTGGCGGTGCCGGGCTGAAAGTTTCCTTCACATCCTGGGTCACCTATGAAAGGTATTTTCGGTTCTGGGGGCGGTCAAGCGTGCGCACAATGGGGACATGGATCCCTCCGCTGACCCGTTGAGCCCCCTGGAGCAGGCGTTGCACGCCGCGCGCGCCCTCGTCCTGGCCGATCTGGCCGCGGATCAGGTTGCCGCGCCGGATGTGGTGTCCCTGGTCGAGGACTCCGTGGCGCAGCGACGCTGGTGGGTGGAGCAGTGGCCGGAGGGCGTGCACTACGTGGCCGGGCTGGTGGCGCAGGACGTGCAGGACGCGCTGCTGGAGCGGTACGGGCGCTGGCCGCTGTGCCCGGTGTGCGGCTCCGGCGACCCGCACGCGCTCGAGGTCGAGCCGGAGCTGGGCCCCGACCCGCACTGGGTGTGCCACCTGGCGGGCGTGAAGGTCGCGGCGGTGGGGACGCTGGGCCGGGCGAGCGGGGGACCGTCCGCGCCGTGACGGTCTACATCGACCCGCCGAACTGGCCGGGGCACGGGCGGATGTGGTCCCACCTGGTCAGCGACGTCTCGTACGAGGAACTGCACGGCTTCGCCGAAGTGCTGGGCGTGCCCCGGCGCGCCTTCGAGCGGGACCACTACGACATCCCGTCCCACCGGTACGCCGAGGTGGTCGCCGCCGGGGCGGTCGAGGTCAGCAGCCGCGAGGTGGTGCGGCTGCTGCACGGGGCGGGGCTGCGCAGACGCAAGGGCGGCGGGGCCGGCCGGTAGCGCTCGGCCGCCTGGCGCACAGCCGCTGGCGCTCAGCCGACGCCGGCGTGCCGCAGCTCGTAGGCGTACTCCTGCTCGCTCTCCCCGACCAAGACGAACCCCGACCGTTCGAGCACGGCCCGCGAGGGGGCGTTGGCGTGGGCGACGGTCGCGAACAGGCGCCGTACGTCGCCTCGTGCCAGCGCCCAGCCGGCCAGCGCGCGCAGCGCCTCGGTCGCGTAGCCGTGGCCGCGGGCGGGCTCGACGAGGTCGTAGCCGATCTCCGTGCGGCCGTCCTCGTCGGGCGCGGCGTGGAAGCCCATGCTGCCGAGGGCGCGGCCGTCCCCGGTCCGGACGAGGACGTAGAGGCCGAAGTCGGGCCGCAGGACACCCGCTTCGTGGGCCCTGAGCACCATGCCGGCGGCGCCGCGCGTGCCCTCGTAGGGCGCGCCGCCGAGCCAGACGAAGCCGCCGTCCCCGCCCGCCCGCAGGTCGGCGAGTGCGGGGAGGGCGGCGGCCCGGAGGGTGAGGCGGCCGGTCGCGGTCCGGATCACGACGTCAGCAGCTCCAGCTCGCCGCGCAGGTTGTAGCGGGCGGTCGGCTCCCACCGCGCCGCCCCGTGCGGCGTCCGGAACAGCCGGGGGAGGTCCAGGAGCTGGCGGAGGATCGCGGCGCGGCCCGAGCGGAAGGCGTCGTTCGGCACGAAGCCGTACTCCTCGCGGACGGCGGCCGTGTACGCGGCGTACGCGGACGGCGGGGCGGCGAGGATCGCGAGGTCGGCGTCGCACAGCACCTGGCCGTCGCGGTCGTCGTCGGCCGGGTCGTGGGTGACGGTGAGCCGGACCAGGCGGGCGACCTCGGCGGTGCGGGCGTCCGGCACGCCGGCCTCCGGAAGGGCGCGCTCGGCGAGGCGGGCCGAGCGTTCCTCGTTCTCGGAGCGGTCGGGGAGGTACACCGCGTCGTGGAACCAGGCGGCGAGCCGGACGGCGGCCGGGTCGGCGGCGTACCGCTCCAGCACGTCGACGTGGTCGAGGACCGCCGTGAGGTGCGTGAGCGTGTGGTAGTGCCGCTGGGGTTCCTGCCAGCGGGTCAGCAGGCTGTCGGCGTAGGGCGCCGGATCGGGGCCCTCGCGGTGGTCCCGGGCTGCCTGGAGGGTGTGGGCGAAGCGGGCGCGCAGCGCGTCGAGGTCGGCCATGGCCTCATTGTCGCGCGGACGGGGATACCCTTGAATTGGTTTAGACCTGTTGTGGTGGGTGCCGTAGTCGCCGTCGAGGAATGGGGTTCCATGAGCGAGCGTGCAGTTCTGGAGGTGATCGCCCTCGACGCCGAGGACGCCGTCGCCGCGCAGACGGGGGGCGCGGACCGGTTGGAGCTGGTCACCGACATCGCCGCGGACGGGCTCACCCCGCGCGTCGAGGTCTTCGCCGGGATCCGGGCCGCCGTCGGCCTTCCGCTGCGCGTGATGCTGCGGCTGGCGGACGGCTTCGCCGCGGGGGACGTCGAACGGCTCGTCCGGGCCGCCCGCGAGCTGCGGTCGGCCGGCGCCGAGGAGTTCGTGCTCGGCTTCCTCGACGCGGAGGGCGGGCCGGACCTGGCCGCGCTGGAGCGGGTCCTCGCCGAGCTGGACGGCTGCCCCTGGACCTTCCACCGGGCCCTGGACCACACCGCCGACCGCGACGCCCTGCGCAAGCAGCTGGAGGGCCTGCCCGGCCTCGACACCTACCTCACGGCCGGCTCGGCGGTCGGCGTCGACGAGGGCCTGCCGACCCTCCTCGCCGAGGCCGCCCGCTCCGGCGAGCAGGGCTACGAGCAGCGGCTCCTCGTCGGCGGCGGCCTCCGCCTCGACCACGTGCCGACCCTGCGCGCCGCCGGCGTCGACGCCTTCCACATCGGCGGCGCGGCCCGCCCCGAGGGCTGGACGGGCCCGGTGTCGGCGGCGGCGGTGGAGGAGTGGCGGGCGGTGCTGGACGGGGCGCGGGTCGGCCCGTAGATCCGCGTAGGTCCCGCTGGGGTCCCACACAGGCCCCCCGCCGGTTCAGCCGCGCCGTCGAGCCGCGCCGTCTCAGCCCGCGAGCTGCTCCGGCAGGGCGGTCCCGTGCGTCACGATCAGGCCCGACACCGCTCGGGTCAGGGCCACGTACAGGCGGCGCAGGCCCGTGCGTTCGTCCGGTTCGCCGTCGACGATCGCGCGGGGCTCGTCGAGGACCACGTAGTCGTACTCCAGGCCCTTGGCGAGGGAGGCCGGGACCAGGGTGAGGCGGGTCTCCTGCGTGGTCTCCTCGCCGGGGGCGAGGTGGGCGAGACCGGCCGCCGTGAGGGCCTCGGCGAGGACGGGGATCCGGGCGTCGGCCGCGATCAGGCCGGTCGAGCCCTCGTTGCGCAGCAGCTCCTCGCAGGCCGCCACGACCTCGGCGGTGTCCCCGACCGGCCGCAGGTCGAAGAAGCCGGGGTTCTCACGGACCGAGGCGACCGGGGTCAGGCCGGGCGCGATGTGCGGCAGCAGCCGGGACGCGTACGTGATGACGTCCGTCGGCACGCGGAAACCGGCCGTCAGCTCCTCGACCACCGCCTCCGGCTTGCCGAGATGGCCGAGGGCCTCCGCCCAGCTCCGCGTCGCCCACGGCGTGGTGCCCTGCGCCAGGTCGCCCAGGACCGTCGCGCTGCCGGTCGTGCAGCGGCGGCCGACGGCCCGGTACTGCATCGGGGAGAGATCCTGCGCCTCGTCGAGGACGACATGACCGAGGGAGCCGGTGCGCTCGACGACGTCCGTCGCCTCGTCGATCAGCACCGCGTCGGCCGCCGACCACCTGGCGGACTTCACCGACCGCACCGGCTTCGCCCACAGGATCGTCTTCTGCTCGTCCTCGGTGAGGATCCCCGCAGCGTGCTCGGCGAGGAAGTCCGCGTCCGAGAGCAGCCGCAGCACGAGCTTGGCCGGGTCGACCAGTGGCCAGAGCGCCTTCACGGCCGCCTTCACCGCGCTGTTGCGGGCCACGGCGTCCTGCACCCGGTCGTCCGGGGCCTCGCCGGAGCGCTCCATCTGCACCAGCACCGCGTGCGCGACACGCTGCGGCAGCGCCTCCCGGGCGGCGCCGTAGCGGATGTCCCGGTCCAGCAACTCCCGGACGATGTCCTCCAGTTCGTACGCCGCGACCCGCCAGCGCCGGGAGCCGCGCACCACGACGACCGGCTCGGTGGGCATGCTGACGTGCGCGTACACGGCCCGGCGCACGACCTCCGCCATCCGCGCGTCGCCCTTCACGATCGCGGCGGCCGCGTCGTCCGCGCCCCGCACCTCCACATGCGCCACCAGGTCGTCGACGGTCGCCTGGCGCACCGACAGCTCTCCCAGGGCGGGCAGCACCTGCTCGATGTAGTGCAGGAAGGACCGGTTCGGCCCGATGACCAGGGTGCCGGTGCGGGCGAGCCGCTCCCGGTGGGCGTACAGCAGATACGCGACGCGGTGGAGGCCGACGGCCGTCTTCCCGGTCCCCGGGCCGCCCTGCACGCACACGGTCCCGCCCAGCTCGGAGCGGACGATCTCGTCCTGCTCGGGCTGGATGGTGGCGACGATGTCCCGCATCGGACCCACACGCGGCCGCTCGATCTCCTGCTGGAGCAGCCTGCTGGTGCGGGCGCCCTCCCGCGGGTCGGAGAGGTGCTCGTCCTCGTACGCGGTGAGGTCGCCGCCGGTGTAGCCGAAGCGGCGCCTGAGCCCGACGTCCATCGGGTCCTTCTTCGAGGCCCGGTAGAACGGCTGGGAGACCGGCGCGCGCCAGTCGATGACCATCGGGTCGCCGTCCCCGTCGTGCACATGGCGCCGCCCGATGTAGAACTGCTCGCCCTCCGCGCCCTCCGCCCGATCGGCGCCCGGAGCGTGCAGATAGTCGAGCCGGCCGAAGAACAGCGGGGTGTCGCTGAGGTCGGCGAGCGCCTTGATGCGCTCCCCGATCTGGCGCTCCAGGATCTGGGCGTTGACCCAGTTCGCGGTGACGTCGCTGATGTCGAGGGACTCCACGTCCTCCCGCATGGCACGCAGCGCGGCGCGGGAGGAGAGCAGATGCGCGCGCTCCCGGCCGAGGGGATCGCCGAGGGGGTCGAGGGAGTCGGGGGCCGACGTGGACAAGGCGGTGCCTCCGGGCCTGCTGAAGGGGTGGCTACGGCGATGCCGTCCGGTTTCCGTCCGGACGACGGCACTCCGAGGGGGAGGCGGGCAAGAGCGGAGATTGTAGGCGAGGGGCCGAGCCGGAGGCGAACGGTTTTCCGCCCCCGGGGGAGGCCGCGCCCCGTGCCCCCTAGGGGAGGCCGCGCCCAGCGGGTGTACTCAGGTAGTAGGCCAAATGGGGACCTGGGACCGATGCCCTCTTTACCCCTCGGAACGCACCATGGAGACATGAGTGCAGCGACCCTCACCCCAGCCCCCGGTCGCCCGTCCGGAGCGACCCCCCTGTCCGGCGCCCACCGCCACCGCCTCGGCGACGCCCTGCGCGCGATCAAGGTCTTCGCCGGTGCCGCCTTCGACGTGATCGTCCTCGGCGAGTACGGCGAGGAGGCCGGCGTCCGCCGCCGGTAGCCCCGCCTCGCCCGCTCGGCCCCCGGCCCCGCCCGCTCGGCCCCCGGCCCCGCCCGCTCGGCCCCCGGCCTCGCCCGGCCTCAGCCGTTCTCCGCCAGCAGCTCGTCCGCGTCCATGATCCGGTACGCGTAGCCCTGTTCCGCCAGGAAGCGCTGGCGGTGGGCCGCGAAGTCCTGGTCGATGGTGTCCCGGGCGACGACCGAGTAGAAGTGGGCCTGGTGGCCGTCGGCCTTCGGCCGCAGCACCCGGCCGAGCCGTTGGGCCTCCTCCTGCCGGGAGCCGAAGGTGCCCGACACCTGGACGGCCACCGTCGCTTCCGGCAGGTCGATCGAGAAGTTCGCGACCTTCGACACCACCAGCACACTGATCTCGCCCTCGCGGAAGGCGTCGAAGAGCTTCTCGCGCTGGGCGTTGGACGTCTCGCCCTTGATGACGGGCGCGTTCAGATGCTCGCCCAGCTCGTCGAGCTGGTCGATGTACTGCCCGATGACGAGGATCTGCTGCCCGGCGAACCGCCGCACGATCGCCTCCGTCACCTTCCGCTTCGTCGCGGTCGTCGCACAGAAGCGGTACTTCTCCTCCGCCTCGGCGGTCGCGTACGCGAGCCGCTCGGAGTCGGTGAGGTTCACCCGGACCTCGACGCAGTCGGCGGGCGCGATGTAGCCCTGCGCCTCGATCTCCTTCCACGGCGCGTCGAACCGCTTGGGCCCGATGAGCGAGAAGACGTCCGACTCCCGGCCGTCCTCCCGGACCAGGGTCGCGGTCAGCCCGAGCCGCCGCCGTGCCTGGAGGTCGGCGGTGAACTTGAAGACCGGCGCCGGCAGCAGGTGCACCTCGTCGTAGAGGATGAGCCCCCAGTCCCGGGAGTCGAACAGCTCCAGGTGCGGGTAGACGCCCTTCCGCCGGGTCGTCAGCACCTGGTAGGTGGCGATGGTGACCGGGCGGATCTCCTTCTTCGTCCCGCTGTACTCGCCGATCTCCTCCTCGGTCAGCGAGGTCCGCTTCACCAGCTCGTGCTTCCACTGCCGGGCCGAGACCGTGTTCGTGACGAGGATCAGCGTGGTCGACTTCGCCTGGGCCATCGCGCCGGCGCCGACGAGCGTCTTGCCCGCACCGCACGGCAGGACCACGACCCCGCTCCCGCCGTGCCAGAAGTTCTCCACCGCCTGCTTCTGGTACGGCCGCAGCGCCCAGCCGTCCTCGTCCAGCTCGATCGGGTGCGCCTCGCCGTCCACGTATCCGGCGAGGTCCTCGGCCGGCCAGCCCAGCTTCAGCAGCGTCTGCTTGATCTGCCCGCGCTCGGAGGGGTGCACGGCCACCGTGTCCGGGTCGATCCGCGCCCCGACCAGCGGAGTGACTCGCTTGCTGCGCAGGATCTCCTCCAGCACCGGCCGGTCGGTGGTCGTCAGGACCAGCCCGTGCGCGGGGTGCCTGGACAGCGTCAGCCGGCCGTAGCGGTCCATCGTCTCCGCGATGTCGACGAGCAGCGCGTGCGGCACCGGGTAGCGGCTGTACTCCACGAGCGCGTCCACCACCTGCTCCGCGTCGTGCCCGGCCGCCCGCGCGTTCCACAGGCCCAGCGGGGTCACCCGGTAGGTGTGGATGTGCTCCGGCGCCCGCTCCAGCTCGGCGAACGGGGCGATGGCGCGACGGCATTCGTCGGCCCGCTCGTGGTCGACCTCCAGCAGCAGGGTCTTGTCCGACTGGACGATCAGCGGTCCGTTCACGTGGTACGCACATCCTTTCGGCACGGCCAAACGTCCAGTGTGCCCCATCCCGCGTGCAACCCCGAGCCCGTCTCGACGGTCTTGTCCGGGGGAAGCCGCGCAGCGCGCGCGGCTCGGTGAGGAGCTCGCGGTGACTTCCGTACGCGTCTGGGGACCCGGCGTCGGGGCCGTGGTGGTGCTGGTGGCGACCGGAGCGTGGGCGCGCGGCTCGACGACCGGTGTGGACGCCGGGCTGTGGGACGCCGTACGGCCCGCGATCGAGGCCCGGCTGGTGGCGGAGGCCAAGGGGGACGGGTACGGCGAGAGCCGGCCCGCGCTGCGGGCGCGGTGGTTCTGCGAGGCGCGGGCGCTGGACCTCCGGGAGAACGACGGCCGGGTACGGGCGGGCGTCGACACCCTGTGCATGGAGTACGGGGTGCGCGACGGCGCCCTCCAGGAGTGCAGCGGTGCGCACGTCCCGCGGGTGATGCGGCTGGAGCGGGACACCGAGGGCGGCTATCGCGTCGTCGCACAGGAGGAGCCCCCGGACGGCGCCGGCTACGGCGACTGGGAGGAGGACCACTTCGGTGTCCTCGCCGCCTACCGGCTCGACGGCACCGCGGACGCGGCCGGCCTGGAGACTGCGGCCCGCACCCACTTCGGCCTGCCCACGGACGCCCCCGTCGGAGACTGCTAGGACAGGCCCCCCGGCCCCGTCGGTCGACGGTCGGTCGCCCGTCAGTCGCCCGCCAGCTCCGCCACCCCGGTGATCCGGTGCAGCGGATACGTCCGTACCTCGTCCGCCGTGTGGTCGTACGCCGTGACGAAGCCGCCCTCGACCCGGACGGGGGCGATGACCCGCTGGCTGGCGGCGCCGTCGGCGTTGACGTAGCCGATCCACAGGGCCTCGCCGGTGAGGACGGCGGCCTGCACGGTGGCGAGGGTCTCGGCGGAGCTGGTGCGGGGCAGCTCACCGGGGGCCGGCGGGTCCGCCGGGTCCGCGGGCTTGCGCGGGGCCGTCGATGCCAGGTCGCCCGCCCGGATCGCGCGGATCGCCGCCGACAGCAGCGTGGCATCGGGCACCGGCGGGCCGTCCGGCACCGGCTCGGGGGCCGTGCGCGGCGGGGTGCGGTGGGCGTCGGCCCGGGTGATCAGGACATCGCCCTCGGCGGACTCGGCGGCCGGCGCGTAGCCCATCGCGCGCAGCCCGTCGAGCAGCGCCGCCGGGTCGGCCTGGGCCGCCAGCACCGTCGGCGCGAGCCGGCGCAGCCGCAGGCCGGCGCCCCGCTTGTCGGCGAGGATCTCGTTCAGCACGCTGTCGTCGTCGCAGCGCACGTACGCGGAAGCCGCGCCCACCCGCAGATGGCCGTGCCGGCGGGCCACGTCGTCGATCAGGTACGCCAGCGGCTGCGGCACCGGCGTGCGCGAGTGCGTGGCGAGGAAGGCGTGCAGGTCGGACGCGGTGCGGCCGGCGTCCAGGGCCCGGCGCACCGAGGCGGGCGTGAACCGGTAGACGGTCGCCCCGCCCTTCGACTCCACGTCCGCGAGAACCCCCAGCACGGCGGCGAGCGGGCGCTGCAACGGGCCCGGGGCGACCGCCGTCAGATCGGCCTGGAGCAGCACGTGGTCCAGCGGGTCGGGGAGCAGCGGCGCGAGGATCCGGGCGGCGGCCGCCGCGGCCACGGACCGCTCGGCCGGGGAGAGGGGCTCCAGGGCGCCCGGCGCCCGGTGGTGGTGCACGGGCAGCTTGTCGCCGGGACCCTGCGGCTGCGGGCGCGGGGCCCTACCGGCCGGCGCCCCGAGCAGCGCCCGCCCGTGCGCGGCCAGCGCGCCCCGCCCGGTCACGCCCAGCAGCTCGGCCTCGGCCAGCGTCCAGCGGGCCAGGCGCGTGCGCAGGTCGTCCTCGCCCTGCGCGGTCTGCGGGCCCCGCAGCGGCCGCTCCCAGCGCAGCCGGGCCAGCACCGCCTCCGCGTCGGGCGCGGCGCCCTCGGGCAGCCCGGCCAGCAGCGCCAGCACCCGGTGCCGTACCTCGGGCGCGGCGGACCGGTCGAGCCCCGGGCCCAGCGCCGACAGCGCCCGTTCCTTCGCGTCCCGCCCGCCGACCAGCCCGGACGTCCGGGTCGCCGCCAGCCAGGCCTCCGCGAGGCGCGCCCAGCGTTCGGCGGGCGGACGCTCCAGCCACTCGTCGTACGCCGGGGTAGCCGCGTACCGCTCGTCGGCCTCGCCGTCGGAGGCGAGCAGCCCGGCCGCGTACGCCAGCTCCACCCAGAACGCGGCCACCGGCTCCGGCAGGTCCAGGGCGACGGCGGTCCGCTTGAGGTCGCGGACGCTCAGCCCGCCCGCCCGCAGCACCGCGGGCCCGCCCTCGTCCCAGTCCTTCAGCAGCTCCTCGACGGTCGCCAGCGCGGTGTACGCCTGCCCGGCCGCCGTCGCGTCCACCACCTGCGGACGGTGACCGGCCGCCGCCGCGAGGGCCGGCGCCGCCGGCTCCGGCGCGCGGTGCGCCCGGCCCGCCCGCAGATGCAGGGCGACCTCACGGGGCAGGACGACCGTCCCGGGTGCCGTCGGCAGCAGCAGCCCCCGGTCCAGCAGCCAGCGCAGCCGGGCGGCGGGATCATGCGTGACCTGCCCGTACGGCGGCCCCCACACCAGCCGCTCCAGCACGTCCAGGGACTCGGCCGGGGCACCGGCGAGCAGCCGGGCCATCTTCTTGCGGTGGCTGAAGAGCGAGGTCAGCGCGTTCACGGCGGAGACCGAGTCGTGCGTGGACGGCAGACCGGCCGTCGCCACGATCTCCTGGATCCGCCCCGGCGACATGCCCGCCGTCGCCTCCCGCACACTCGGCCCGAGCCCTGTCGGCGACGGATGCTGCGGCGACGGCGCGAGCAGCTCCCGGGCGGTGCGCACCAGCCGCAGCCGGTCGTCGCCACCCCACACCAGGGCCTGTTCGCGCAGCGCGGCCAGGGCGGCGGGCAGCGCGGCGCCCACCTCGGGGTCGCGGGCGTCCCCGGCCATCAGGCCGAGCAGTTCCTCGTACGTCGCCGGCTCCCCGGCCACCGCCAGCGCCTCCGCCGTCTGGAGGGTGAACCGGTCGAGGCGCTCCAGCGCGCGCACCACGGAAGCGCGGGTGCCGGCGCGGGTCGCGAGCTGGGTGAGGTCCGTGGGGACCGGGGTGATGAGGTCGGGGCGGCTGCGCAGAAGGGCGGCAAGGGAGGTGTCGTCCCTGCCGCGGAGCGCTTCCGCGAGGGACCGCGGGGCCGGGTGGTCCTCGGTGCTCATCTTGCCCACGGTAGCGGTTGGCGTCCGCCGGGGGCTGCGTCCCCGGACCCCCGCTTCGGCCCGCGCGATAACGTGCCCCCGTGGGGATCGAGAGCGACCAGGTCGTCTACGAGTATCTGAGCCGCGTCGGTGACGTCGCCCAGCAGCAACAACTGTCCTCGGCCACCCGGATGCGGCTCGTCTCCGAGCTGCGCAACGAGATCGACCGGCGCCGCGCCAAGGCGCCCGTCGACTCGCCCGCCGCCGTCCGCCGCATCATCGAGCGCCTCGGCGACCCCGACGACGTCGTCGCGGCCGCCGCCGACGGCGGTACCGGCGCGCCGCAGGCACCGGCGCCCTCCGTGCCCGTGCAACGCGAGGACGAGGCCCGGCCGCGGCCGGAGGAGATCCGGGGCAGGGTGCCCCGTCCCCGGCCGGGCGACGGGGTGGAGCCGCCCGACTGGTGGCGCGGCGAACCGGATTCCTTCGCGGCCGGCGACGAGGTGCCGGGCTTCGTCGGGGGCGTGGAGATCCCGGACCTGCTGAAGCCGCCGCGGCCCGAGGAGCCCGCGCCGACGGCCGTGAAGGAGGCGGAGCCGGCCGCCGACGAGGACGCCCCGGCCGGCCGCCGCCGACTGCTGCGCCCCCTGCGCTCCGGCGGCGGCGGTGGCGGTGGCTGGAACAACCCCCTGCTGCTCCTCGCCGCCGCGTCGCTCGTCGCGGGCGCGGTGCTCGGCAACTGGTTCGCGCTGATCCTGGGCTGGCTCATCGCCTACGCCTCGCACCGGCTGACGGAGCGGGAGACGAAGTTCGCCGTCATGTGGCTGCCGGGGCTCGCGGTCGCCGCCGGGATCGTCTGGCTGTGGGGCCGGTCCGACGGCCGCTGGGGCGAGCCCATCGCCGAGGGGCGGATGAGCGACGCGCTCGCCGAGACCTGGCCCTGGGTCGTGCGGGGCGCGGCCGTCGCGACGGCGTTGTTCCTGGTCTGGCGTTCACGCCGGCAGAAGTAGCCGACGAGACGAGCGAGAACGACGAGAGGAACGCCCGGGGAAAGGGGGCCGGGCGCGGGATGGGCAGAATGGCCCCATGACGTCTCCTGCCCCCACCGTCGGCTTCGACCTCGACATGACCCTCATCGACTCCCGGCCCGGCATCCACGCCTGCTACGTGGAACTGTCCGCGCGGACGGGGACGTACATCGACGCCGACCTCGTCGTCACCCGGCTCGGGCCGCCGCTGGAGACGGAGATAGCCCAATGGTTCCCGGCCGAGCGGGTCGCGGCCGTGACCACCCTCTACCGCGAGATCTATCCGGCCCACGCCGTCGAGGGCACGCTCGCGATGCCCGGCGCCCGGGAGGCGGTCCGGGCCGTGCGGGCCGCGGGCGGGCGCGCGATCGTCGTCACCGCCAAGTGGGAGCCCAACGCCAAGCTGCACCTGGAGCACCTCGGCATCGACGCCGACGCGGTCATCGGCAACCTGTGGGCCGAGCAGAAGTCGGCGGCGCTGCGCGAGCACGGCGCGCGCGTGTACGTCGGCGACCACGTGGGAGACGTCCGCGGGGCGCGCGGTGCCGACGCCCTGTCGGTCACCGTGCCGACCGGACCGTGCCCGGCCGAGGAACTGTGGGAGGCGGGCGCGGACGTCGTCCTCGCCGACCTCACGGAGTTCCCGGACTGGCTGGCCGGCTACCTGGCGGCGCCGCGCGCCTGACGCCGTCCCGCCGCGGCGGAACGCAGCACTCCGGCGCCCGCGATCAGGAAGCCGACGCCCATGAGCATGCTCAATCCGAACATGTACGTCGGAAATGGCGTCGTACCGAGGAACAGAGGGGCGACCGTGACGAGGGTGGCCACGGTGCCGACGAAGAACACGATGGCACCGGCACGGATCAGTCGGTCACCGGGAGCGGCGGAATTCGTTTGGGTTTTGTCACGCACCGGACCAGGGTAGTTCCCAGCGCGAAGGAACAACCGGGCGACGTCTTGTCAGCCGCCCGAAGACCATTAGCCTTGGACCGGCGGGTCATGGTCGACCCGCCCGACTGCTATCAAGAGCCGTTCCAGAACTGTTTTCCGAAGCAGTTTTCCGACGAGTACGAGGACGAGGACAGACGTGCCTACCGGCAAGGTCAAGTGGTTCAACAGCGAGAAGGGCTTCGGCTTTCTCTCCCGCGACGACGGCGGTGACGTCTTCGTCCATTCCTCGGTCCTCCCCGCCGGAGTCGAGACGCTGAAGCCGGGCCAGCGAGTGGAGTTCGGCGTCGTCGCCGGACAGCGCGGTGACCAGGCACTCTCCGTCGTCGTCCTCGACCCGACCCCGTCGGTCGCGGCGGCCCAGCGCAAGAAGCCCGACGAACTGGCCTCCATCGTCCAGGATCTGACGACCCTTCTCGAGAACATCACGCCGATGCTCGAGAAGGGCCGCTACCCCGAGAAGACCTCCGGCAAGAAGATCGCCGGCCTGCTGCGCGCCGTCGCCGACCAACTGGACGTGTAGCTCGGACGTCCGGCTCAGGTCGGGCTCACGTCCGGTTCAGGGAAACGAAAGAGCGTCCGGACCGAGGGGCGGTACCAGCCCCTCGGCCGCCGCGCGGGTCAGCAGCCCGCGCACCGCGGCATAACCGTCCTCGCCGAGTTCCGCCGTGAACTCGTTGACGTACAGCCCGATGTGCTGGTCGGCGACGGACGGGTCCATCTCCTGGGCGTGCTCCATGACGTACGGGCGGGAGACCTCCGGGGCGTCCCAGGCGGCGCGCACCGAGGCGCGGATCGCGTCGGCGAGCCCGGTCAGGGTCTCGGCGCCCAGGGACCGCCGGGCGATGATCGCGCCGAGCGGGATGGGCAGCCCGGTCGTCGACTCCCAGTGCTCGCCCAGGTCGGCGAGCCTGTGCAGCCCGTAGTTCTGGTACGTGAAGCGTGCCTCGTGGATCACGAGCCCCGCGTCGACCCGGCCGTCCCGGACGGCCGGCATGATCTCGTGGAACGGCAGCACCACGATCTCGCCGACCCCGCCGGGGACGGTGTCCGCCGCCCACAGCCGGAACAGCAGATACGCCGTCGACGTCTCGCTCGGCACGGCGACCGTCCGCCCCGTCAGTTCGAGCCCGGCCTCCCGGGTCAGCACCAGCGGCCCGCAGCCCCGGCCCAGCGCGCCCCCGCAGGGCAGCAGCGCGTAGTCGCCGAGGACGTACGGCAGCACCGCGTACGACACTTTCAGGACGTCGAACTCGCCGCGCTCGGCCATGCCGTTGGTGAGGTCGATGTCCGCGAACGTCACGTCGAGCGCCGGCCCACCCGGCACCCGGCCGTGCGCGAGGGCGTCGAAGACGAAGGTGTCGTTGGGACAGGGCGAGTACGCGATGCGCAGCTTCTGGTCACTGGTCATACGGGTGCCAACTCTCCAGGACGGGCGCGAGCTTCCCGAAGGCCGCGGTGAGCGCGGCGAGCGCGTCGCCGATGCGCCAGGCCGCGCGGTCGCGGGGGCCGACGGGGTTGGAGACCGCGCGGATCTCCAGGACGGGCGTGCCGTGCGCGGCGGCCGCCTCGGCGACCCCGAAGCCCTCCATGGCCTCGGCCAGCGCCCCCGGGTGGCGCGCGCGCAGTACGGCGGCCCGCTCGGCGGTCCCGGTGACCGTGGACACGGTCAGCACGGCGCCGGCGTGCGCCCCGGTGACGGTCGCGGCCTCCCGTACGAGGGACGCGGGCGGGCGGTGGGTGACGGTCCCGAAGCCCAGCTCGGTCACCGGCAGGAAGCCGTCGGGGCTCTCGGCGCCCAGGTCGGCGACGGTGATCTCGTCGGCGACGACCAGGGAGCCGACGGGCGCCCCGGGCGCGAAGCCGCCGGCGATCCCGGCCGAGACCACGAGCGTGTACGGGGTGCGGTCGAGGGCGGCGGCGGTGAGGGCGGCGGAGACGGACGCGGCGGCGAGCGCGGGGCCGACACCGGCGGCGAGGAGGTCGCATCCCGCACCGGTGCGGCGCAGGGTCACGCCGGGCAGCCGTACCTCCCGGCCGGGATCCGGGAACGCCTCCGCCACCGCGTCCCGTTCGGCGGGGACCGCGGTGGCGACGAGGACTCGGACGCGGGACGTGGTCAGTCGTCCTTCTTGAGCTTGAACGACCACAGGCCGGTCACCGTCTGGCTGTCCTTCTTGCCGTCGCCCGCCTTGATGGAGACGAGGGTGGAGTCGCCCTGGGCGCCGTACTGGGCGTTGAAGAACACGCTGCCCGGGATGGTGCGGTAGGTCTTGCCGCTGTCCTCGGTGAGCGGCTGGCCGTTCATCAGGATCGTCCAGCGCTGGTCGGCGACGTCCGGGTCGACGCCGAAACGGACGGTCTCGTCCGGGTCGACGCTGATGGACTTGATGTCCTCGTCCTTCAGGCACTTCGTCAGGTCCGCGGCGCTCAGCGCCTTGTCGTGGCCGCCACAGGTGGCCTCGGAGCTGACCGAGGTGCGGCCGACGGTGATCGTGGACATCGGCGTCGGCTTGTCGCAGGCCGACAGGACGAGCAGTCCGGCGGACACGGCGCCGGCGACGGCGACGGCGCGGCGGCGTCGGGCAACGCCGTGTACATCAGCGGCTCCGCCGCAGGGCATCGAGGTCATGGCCGAAGGCTATCGGGCACGCGCGGCCCGCTCCCTACGCGGGGTACGGCGTGGCTGTGTGTTACGCCACGCGGGGCCCGGCCGAGGTCGGGGCCGGGGTCGGGGCGGGTGCGTGATCATTCCACCCGGGACCTGGGCGAGCTGCCGTGCCGGGCCGAGCCGATCAGCCCGCGGGCGGTCGTCAGCCAGCCGGTGGCGAGCACACAGGCGGCCACCGACAGGCCCAGCGTTCCGTTCAGCGGCATGGCGATGCCGACCGCGCCCCCGAACACCCAGGACACCTGGAGCAGCGTCTCCGAGCGGGCGAACGCCGACGTCCGCACCAGCTCCGGCACGTCCCGCTGGATCAGCGCGTCCAGCGACAGCTTGGACAGTGCCTGCGAGAACCCGGCGACCGCCGCCAGGCCCGCCACCACCACCGCCCCGAAGAACACGGCCGCCGTGATCGCCGCGCCCAGTACGACCGCCAGCACCGTCACGATGATCAGCTCCGGCGCCCGCGACCGCAGCGCCGCCCCCACCGACGTACCGAGCGCGTTGCCCACGCCCGCCGAGACCGCCACCATGCCCAGCGACAGCGCCGCGCTCTGTCCGGTCATCGGGTGCTCGCGCAGCAGGAACGCCAGGAAGAAGGTCAGGAACCCGGACAGCCAGCGCAGCGCCGCGTTGGCGCCCAGCGCGTGGGTGACGGCGATGCCGACCGTCCTGAGGCTCGGCCGCTTGACCGGCTGCCGGTGAGGGCCGTGCAGATGCTGCTCGTCGGCGGCGAGCAGTGCCACGTCCTCGCCCTTGGCGGAGTCGACCTTGTGGGGCAGCGTGAACGACAGGAACGTACCGGCGATGAAGATCACGAACGCGCCGTAGAGCGGCCAGCGCGGCCCGAGCGCCTGGAGCCCCGCCCCGATCGGCGCGGCGACCCCGGTGGCCAGCAGGCCGCCGAGGGTCACCCGGGAGTTCGCCTTGACCAGGGAGAACGTGGGCGGCAGCAGCCGTGGCACGACCGCGCTGCGCACCACTCCGTACGCCTTCGAGGCGACCAGCACCCCGAGGGCCGCCGGATACAGCTGGATGCTGCCGGTGACGACCGCCCCCGACAGGACGAGCGCGAGCAGCGCCCGCGCGAACATGGCGCCCGCCATGGCGGCCCGCCGCCCGTGCGGAATCCGGTCGAGGAGCGGGCCGATCACCGGGGCCAGGACCGTGAAGGGCGCCATCGTGATCGCGAGGTAGAGCGCGACCCGGCCGCGGGCCTCGTCGGTCGGGACGGAGAAGAAGACCGTGGAGGCGAGCGCGATGGTGATCATCACATCGCCGGCGCCGTTCACCGCGTGCAGCTCGATCAGCTTGCCGAGGCCGGACTCACCGGCGCCGTGCGCGTGCGTGGCCTTCCGGATACCGCGGGCCGTGCCGGTGAACGGGAAGTGCAGGGCACGTCCGACAGCGCGCACGGATCCACCGACCCGGCCCGAACCGCCGGTCCGGCTCCTCCCCTTGAACCCCTTGGTCCCACCGGTCCCGGTGGCGCCCTGGGGTGTTCGTGCGGCTGCCACCCCGTCATAGTGCCCCGAGAAAGCCGTCCGTAGTGCGGTTACCGCGCGTACGGCGGTGTCGGTTTCTGAGTTTCCGGGGGCGCGCGGGGTGGCATGAGACCGCTGATGGCGGGGGTCGGGGACGGTCCGGGGACCGGACGAGGGGCGGGAAACGTCCCGTCGGTGTAGGCCGAGCGTCCGCGAACAGGTAGCGTGCGTAGCGCGCCGTGGCGATTGTTCTCGGCCGCGCGCCTCCCGGCCATCCCGCAGAATGGATGACAGCAGGTGCGCCCGAGCGCGATCGGGCGCGGACGTCGACGCGGCCCCCTGGTCCGCTCCGTCCGCACCCACGCCTTCAGGCCGGCGCACTCGAGAGACGGCGTAGGAGAGAAGCGATACCTGTGAGCGCAGCGACCACGCGAAGCCGCACCCCCGACCGCCTGTGCGCCGAGGCCGTCGACCTCGCCCGCGCCGCAGCCGAGGAGGCCGCCGCGCCCGGCGTCGTCGGCGAGCACGTGGGCCTGCTCGCCGAGGGCGACCGTGTGGTCACGCACTACTTCGAGTGCAAGGAACTCGGCTACCGCGGCTGGCGCTGGGCGGCGACGGTGGCCCGCGCCTCCCGCGCCAAGATCGTCACGCTGAACGAGGTGGTCCTGCTCCCCGGCCCCGACGCGGTCCTCGCGCCCGAGTGGGTCCCGTGGAGCGAGCGGCTGCGCCCCGGCGACATGGGTCCGGGCGACCTCCTGCCCACCGACGCCGAGGATCTCCGTCTCGAACCGGGCTACACCGGCGAGGAGGAGCCCCCGCCGAACTCTCCGGTCTCCGAGGAGATGGCGGAACTGGCCGAGGCGGAGGACGCGGACCTGACGGCCGCGCTGCGGGCCGCGCCGAAGCGGGGTTCGATCTCGGCGGTCGCCGAGGAACTCGGCATGCGCCGCGCCCGGGTCCTCTCCCGCTACGGCCTGCACACCGCCGCCGACCGCTGGGAGGAGGCCTACGGCCCCAAGACCCCCATGGCCCAGGCGGCCCCCGCGTCCTGTGTCAGCTGCGGTTTCCTCCAGCCGATCGGCGGCTCCCTCGGCCAGGCCTTCGGCGTCTGCGCCAACGAGTTCGCCCCGGCGGACGGCCGGGTCGTCGCGCTCTCCTACGGCTGCGGCGGCCACTCGGAGGCGGCGGTCATGCCCACGCCCCCGCGGCCGGCTCCGCCGGTGATCGACGAGACCCGGGTGGACCCGTTCCCCCTGCGCCCGGCCCCCGACTCGGGCTCGGTCCCGCCGACGACGGACGAGGACGCGGCGGAGCTGGGGCACTCGTAGGGGCGGATGTTTTTCGGGCCGGCCCCGGAAGCCTTGTAGGCGGGCGGAGGGGGCCGGGCGAGGCGGCTGGGCCCGCCTTGCCCCCAGAGGCGGCCTGATGCCCCCAGGGGGCACCAGGGGCGCGGGAGTGTCCCTCAGGGGCGCAGGGGACGGAGCGCCCGCCGGGGTCCGGGGCGGAGCCCCGGGGTGGGGGGAGCTCTCGGCTCACCGAGCGGGCGGGCCCCGTCGCGGCACCCGGTACCTTCGTCCTCACGCCGACGAGGAGAGTGAACGTGAGCAAGTTCGTGCGGCCGGCTGCCGAGGGCGCTGACCCCTTCGGTACGGCCCGCCTACGCCGCGGAGTTCTGGACGCCTGGGCCACGAGTCCCGCCCGTTTCCGGGAGGACGCCAACGCCGAGGAGGATCTCGTCCTCGGCGGCTACCGCGACCGCCTCGTCGTGGAGCTCGCGCAGAACGCCGCCGACGCCGCCGCCCGCGCCGGCGTCCCCGGCCGGCTCCGCCTCACCCTCCGCGACGGCGTCCTCGTCGCCGCGAACACCGGCGCTCCCCTGGACGCCGCCGGCGTCGAGTCCCTCGCCACCCTCCGCGCCTCCGCCAAGCGCGAGACGCACCAGGGCGCGGTCGGCCGCTTCGGCGTCGGCTTCGCCGCCGTGCTCGCCGTCACCGACGAGCCCGCCGTCGTCGGCCGGCACGGCGGCGTCCGCTGGGCCCTCGCCGAGGCCCGCGAGCTGGCCAGGGACACCGCCCGGCACAGCCCCGGCCTCGGCGACGAGATCCGCCGCCGCGACGGCCACGTGCCCCTCCTGAGGCTCCCCTTCGCCGCGGAGGGCACCGCCCCGGACCCGTACGACACGGCCGTCATCCTCCCGCTGCGCGACGCGGCCGCGGCCGACCTCGCCGAGCGGCTGCTCACCGCCGTGGACGACGCCCTGCTCCTCGCCCTCCCGGGCATGGAGGAGGTCGTGATCGAGATCGACGGCGGCGCCCCGCGCACCCTGCTGCGTTCCGCCGACGGCCCCCTCACCGTCGTGGCGGACACGGAACACGGCACCACTCACTGGCGTACGACCGCCGCGCACGGCCCGCTCGCCCCCGACCTCCTCGCCGACCGCCCGGTCGAGGAGCGGCTGCGTCCGCACTGGTCGGTCACCTGGGCCGTACCCGTCACCCCGGACGGCGCCCCGGCGCGCCCCCGCACCAGCCCGGTCGTGCACGCCCCGACCCCCAGCGACGAGCAGCTCGGCGTCCCCGCCCTGCTCATCGCCTCCTTCCCGCTCGACACCACCCGTCGGCACGCCGCTCCCGGACCGCTCACCGACCACCTGGTGGAGCGCGCGGCGGACGCGTACGCCGGCCTCCTCGCCGAGTGGCGGCCGGTGACCGCCGGTGTCATCGACCTCGTGCCCGGCCCGCTGGGCAAGGGCGAGCTGGACGGCGCCCTGCGCCGGGCCATCCTCGACAGGCTGCCCCGCACGGCGTTCCTGCCGCCCGCCGTGGCTCCCGCCAAGGACGGCGAGGCCGGCGAGGGCGACGCGGACCACCTCCCCGAGGCCCTCCGCCCCCGGGACGCCGAGGTCGTCGAGGGCGCCGGCGCCGACACCGTACGGGTGCTGGCCGAGGTACTCCCCACCCTGCTGCCCGCCGGTCTCGAACGGCGGGTGGAGCTGCGCACCCTCGAGGTCGCCCGGATCCCGCTCGCCGACGCGATCGACCGCCTGGCGGGCCTGGAGAAGTCCGCGGACTGGTGGCACCGGCTCTACGAGAGCCTGGCCGGCGTCGACCCGGACCGGCTCTCCGGCCTGCCCGTGCCGCTCGCCGACGGCAGGACCACCATCGGCCCCCGCCAGGTCCTGCTGCCCACCACGGACACGGCGAGCGCCGACCCGGACCTCCTGGCCCGGCTCGGCCTCAAGGTCGCCCACCCGGACGCCGCGCACCCGCTCCTGGAGAAGCTCGGCGCCCTGCCCGCCACGCCCCGCGCGGTGCTCACCACCCCGCAGGTGCGGGCCGCCGTCGCCGCGTCCCTGGACGACGACACCGGCGCCTGGGACGACGACCGGGGCACCCCGGACGCCGAGGAACTGGCGGACACCGTCCTCGCCCTGGTCCGCGACGCGGGCCTGGAGCCCGGCGACGAACCCTGGCTGGGCGCGCTCGCCCTCCCCGACGAGGACGGCGAACTCGTCCCCGCCGGTGAACTCGTCCTGCCCGGCAGCCCGTTCGCCTCCGTCATCCGCGAGGACGAACTCGCCGCCGTGGACGCCGAATTGGCGGACAGGTGGGGCGAGCAGCCGCTCGCCGCCTGCGGTGTCCTCGCCAACTTCGCGCTCGTCCGCGCCACGGACGTCGTCCTCGACCCGGACGAACTGGAGCCGCGCGAGGGCGACTTCGCCGAACCCGACGACGCCGGTCTGCTCGACGCCGTGGACGTCTGGTCCGAGGACATCCTCGACCGCTTCCCCGACTCCCCGGTGCCGCCCGTGGCCACCGAACTCGTCGCCGTCCGCGATCTCGACCTCGTCGACGACGACCGCTGGCCGCAGGCCCTCGCCCTGCTCGCCCAGCCGCCCCTGCGCGACGCCCTCACCCAGCCCGTCCGTGTCCTGCTGCCCGACGGCACCCACGAGGTCGTACGGCCCTACACGGCCTGGTGGCTGCGCGGGCACCCGGTCCTGGACGGCCGCCGCCCGGCGGGCCTCCTCGCCGCGGGCGGGGACCCCCTCCTGCACGGCCTGTACGACGAGGCCGACGCGACCGGCTTCGACGACGAGCAGGTGCTGCGGGCGCTCGGCGTGCGCACCTCCGTCGCCGCGCTCCTGGACGAGCCCGGCGGCGCGGCCGAGCTGCTGGAGCGCCTCGCCGACCCCGAGCGCCCCGTGTCCGCCGCCCAACTGCACGGCCTGTACGGCGCGCTGGCCGAGCTTGACCCCGAGCGGGTGACCCTGCCGGACGACCTGCGGGCCGTCGTCGACGGACGGGTGGAGGTGGTGGACGCGGCCGACGCGGTCGTCGTCGACTCGCCCGATCTGCTCCCCTTCACCGAGGGTGTCCCGCTGCTCCCGGTCCGGCCGGCCCGCGCCGCCGAGCTGGCCGAGCTGTTCCAGGTGCGGCGGCTGAGCGAGTCCGTGACGGGACGGATCGACTCGGAGGGTGCGGAGCACGACGTCCCGGAAGCGGTCCATGTCCTCCTCGGCCCGCGCACCCCGTCCGTCTACGTCGAACACGAGGAACTCGTCGTCGACGGCGTGGAGATCGACTGGCGCCTCACCGACGACGGCGTCCTGCACGCCGCGACCCTGGAGGGCGTCGCCGCGGGCCTCGCCTGGGCGGCGGGGCAGTGGCCGCGGCGCTTCGAGGTGGCCGCGCTGCTGGAGGACCCGTCCCGGACGGGGGAGCTGGCGCGGGACCGCTGGTTCGACTGAGGCGGGCGCACGACAGAGTCCGCCCCACCGGTGGGTTTCGGTGGGGCGGACTTTGCCGCCGGGCTTTCTCCCGGTCGGACCTATCCCTGGATGTGCGAGTACATCGCCTCGTATCGCGTGTACATGCGTCCCAGCTCTCGCGGATTGCTCCGTACGTACAGGAATTCGAGAACGAGCGAGAAGAGGTGTTCCACGGCCCGGACGTGCTGCTCCGGGGTGAAGTGGTCAGGGTTCTTCCAGCCCTGGAGCTTCATGTCGGGGAACAGGTCGAGGAGGACGAGCTGATGCCACTGGAGGCCGTTGCACTCGTCCCGGCGGACGACCAGCCACTCCCGGAAGCCGCGCAGCATCCCGCCCGACCTGCTGACGTCCACGCCCGTGAGGAACATGGTGGTCGGGTAGTAGGTGCCGTTCAGGCCGAACGCTTCCGGCTTGTCGCGGATGGCTTCGACGAAATCCTTGTCGATCATGAGGCTCCTAGAAACCGAAGTCGAGCGTGTGCGGCTTTCGCCAGCGTGATTTGTACTCGGCGATGGTCTCGCCGCCCCGCCCGGTCCAGGCGTCGTAGACCCGGTCGTTGTACACCACCACCACATGGTGGTACCAACCCGAGTCCTTTTCCCGGTAATGGGGAAGGTGCAAGTCCTCCCCGGGCTTCGGCTCGATCGTGAACAGCGTGCCGCCCCCGAGACTCTTCCGGATCTTCTCGGCGCACGCCTCGCAGCCGAAGGAGTCCGGGATCTCGGAGACGTCCCGGGGCAGCCCCGGAACGCTGTGCTCCCCGCACGGCACCCCCTTCGACGCCGCTGCCGCAGCGGTGGTGAACGCGGCCCTGGTCGCCGTCCGCAGCGGTGCCTTGTCGACGATCTTGCAGCCGCGCTTCAGCCATTTCAGCTCGTCGTAGACCCGCTCCAGCGCCTTGAGCTTGCCGCCGAGGAAGGCGTCCACGGCGAGGCCCTTGCAGCTGTCGAAGTCCTTCTTCTGGAGGCACTCCTCGAACCCGCTGATGCCGAGGAGCTCCTTCTGGATGTTCCAGAGCTCCTCCATCGCGTCGCCGAACTCCTTGCCGTGGGCGAGGATGTCGCAGTAGGTCTCCTTGTGCTGGCACCAGCGGGCGAAGCCCTCCGGATCGCACGGGATGTACCCCTGGCAGCGGTACTGCTCGGCCGGGCTCGGCCCGTTCTCCGCCTCCTCCTTCGCCTCGACGGCGGCCTTGCGCCGCTTCTCCTCCTCCTCGCGGTACTTGGTGATCGCGATGGTGAACGCCTCGGTGGCCGCCTTGAGCGCGGCGTCCGCGTCCTTGCCCGCCTCGACGGCCGACTTGCGCGCCTCGTCGGCGTGGTACGCCGCGGTGGACGCAGAAGCCTGCGCGGACTCGGAGGACAGCGTGGCGTCTGCCGCCGACTTCGCGGCGCTCGCCGCGTCGGCGTCCGCGCGGTTCGCGGCGTCCCGGGCCGTCCGGGCGGAGGCCGCCGCCTGGGCCGCCGACGCCTCGGCGTCCTTGGCGTACCGGTCGGCCTGATCGGCGTACCCCTGCGCCTTGGTCTTGGAGTCGTTCGCCTTCTTCGCCCACTCGGTGGCCTCGGCGGCCGCCTTGCGGGCGGTGGCGGCGACCTTCTGCGCGGTCGCGGCGTTCTGCTGGGCGGTGGCCGCGACCTTCGCGGCGTCCGCGATCAGCTTCTGCACCTGGGCCACGTGGGTGGCGGACAGGTGATCCTTGCGCAGCGCCTTGTACTGCCCGGAGACGACGAAGGCGTGCAGCGCCTGGGGTGAGCCCGCCAGGGCGACCCGGGCCGCAGACTTCACCTCGGGGGTGCCGCTGTCGATGAGCTGTGCCGCCCGCACCCGCTCGTCCTGGGTGCGCGCGTGGTGCTGGGTGGTGATGAGGAACTCGCTGTACTTCTTCGGGTCGCCCGTGGCGAGGGCGGCCCGGCCCGCGTCGGTGAGGACGGGGCCGGCGCCGTCGAGGACCTTGGCGATGGCGACCCGCATGCCCTGCGCGCCGACCTGGTACTGCCCGTTGGCGACGAACTCGGAGACGGTGGCGGCGTCGCCGTCCAGCGCGGTCTCGGCCGCGTCGCGCACGGCCTTGTCGGCGCTCTCCTCCGCGAGCCGCTCGACGTAGGAGCGCTCGTCCTGCTGCTTGGCGGTCTTCCAGCCGTTGCGCAGGTAGTCGACGACCACCTCGTCCGTACCGCCGAGGGCGGCCTCGGCGGCTACGCGGCCCCATGCCGTGCCGTTCTTCATCACTTGGACGGCCAGGTCGCGGCCCTGCTCAGCGACGGCCGCGAGGTCGGCGCCGGGCTTCGCGGCCTCGGCCACCAGCCGGTCCCGTTCGGTGTCCCGGTCCTTGGTGGCCCTTACCCGCGCTGCCTGCGCGTCGGCGCGGGCGTCGGCCTCGGCCTTGTCCTGCTTGGCCAGTTCGATGCCCGCGTTGGTGCGGCCGAGCAGTTCCTCGGTCTCGACCTCACGGGCGAGGGTGAAGATCTGCTGGGCCTTGGTCACGGCGTTGGTGGCCGCGGTCGCCGCCGTGGTCGCGGCGTTCGCGTGCTCCGTGGACCTCGCCGCGGCCTTCGCGGACTCACCGGCGTGCTTGGCCGCGTCCAGGGCCGCGTCGCCGGCGTTCTTCGCGTGCGTGGCCGCGGACCTCGCCGCGTCCCGGGCCTCGCGGGCCGCCGTAGCCGCCTTGCGGGCAAGGGTCTCGGCGGCGCTCGCGGCGCGGTTCGCCTCGGCCGCTTGGCTCTTGGCGGCCGCGGCGGCGGCCCGTGCCTCGGCGGCGGCCGCGCTCGACTGGCCCGCGTAGGTGCCGGCGTCGGCGGCGGCGTCGGCGGCGGCGTTGGCGTTGGCGCCCGCGCTCGCCGCAGAGTGGGCGGCGTCGCCCGCCGCGTCGGCGGCCTTGGCGGCTTGGTCGGCGGCGTCGGCGGCCAGGTTGGCGCCGTCGGCGGCCTTCTGCGCGGCCTCGGCGGCGACCTTCGCGGCATCCGCGTTCTTGGCGTCCACGGCGGCGTCGGCGGCGGCGTTACGGGCACGCGAGGCGGCCTGGGAGGCACCGGCCGCAGCGGCGGCCGCCTGGGAGGCCGCGTTGGCCGCCACCCGGGCCGAGTTGTTCGCCGCGTTCGCGGCGTCGATGGCACGCTGCGCGGACACGGCGGCCTGGGATGCGGCCGCGGCAGCACGCTTGGCGGCTCGCGCGGCCTCGTTCGTGTCGTCCTTCGCGGCCTTGGCCTCGGCCGCGGCCTTCAGTGCGGCCTCCTTGGCCAGCTGGGAAGCCTGCACCGCCTTGGCGGACTCTGCCTTGGCGGCAGCGGTCTGCGCGACGGCCTGCCGTCCCGCCTCCTTCGCCTGCTCGGCGAGCTGGGCGACGGTGGCGTGCTCCTGGTCCTTGGCCCGGGCGACGAACTGACCGACCTCCAGGAACTCCCGGATGTCCGCCGCACCGCCGTTCAGCGCGATGCGCCCGGCCGCCCGTACGTTGGTGCCGCCCACGCTGATGACCTGGGCGAGCTGGACGCGCTCGTCCTGCTCGCGCTGGGTGTACTGGAACTCGGTGAGGAACTTCCGTACGTCGTCCGGGCTCCCCTTGAGCGCGTTCCGCCCGGCCTCCTGGACGTTGGGCCCGGCCGTGTCGATGATCTGGGCGACGCGGACCCGGTTGTCCTGCCGCATCGGCGCTTCCCAGCCCCAGCTGACGAAGCTCTCCAGCTCCTCGCGGGTCCCGGCGAGCGCCTTGCGGGCCGTGGCGATGAGCTCCGGACCGCCGACGCTCGCGATCTGCGCGGCGGTCACCCGCTCGTCCTGGAAGACCAGGTTGTCAGCGGCGGCGAGGAATGTCTGCACATCGGCGTCGCTGCCGGTCAGCGCCGCCTCGGCGGCCGCCCGGACACCGGGCCCGCCCTCCCGCCAGTAGTCGAGGACCAGGCCGCGGTCGGCGGCGGTGACCTCCGACCCGGCGGCGGCGAGCCGGACACCGGCTGCGGCGAGCCGGACACCGGCTGCGGTGCTTGCCGCCGCCGCTGCGGGCGGTGCGCCCAGCAGGCCGAGGGCGAGGGCCAGGGGCAGCAGGCCCAGAGCCGTTCTGCGTATCACACGTGTGGCTTTCCCGGCGGTATCGAACTGGTCAGTTCTTCGATTCACTGGGTACCTGTCTGTTAATCGGCGACGACCCCCGAAATACGAGTCGCCGAATGGTCGACGGGTAAGAATAGTTATCGTTCACCGCGTTATGGAGGCCATTTTTCGACAGTGTGCAGATCGGGCAATGGGTGCTTTGTGGTGTGTTGCGTCAGGCTTGGCGCGGGGTGGTGAATTATGTGTTGACGTTGGCCGGCTCTATATATATGCTATGCCTCGACTTTGCTTCGGATGACCGGCCTGACCAGCCGATGTCTCAGCCGTGCTCATATCTTCAGGGGGTTTGAACGGGGGACCGGTGGCGCCTGCGCGCACCGGCTTATCAGGGCATTTTTGCGACCGTGACCGGTTGCCGCCCACGCATGTCCATGTCCAGAAGGGACTTCTCGGTGCCTTTCCGTGCCCGAAATCTCATCGTCTCCGGAATCGTGGTCACGTGCGCCACGCTCACCGGTATTTCCGTGGCTTCCGCCGATGATCCGCCACCATCGCCGGAAAACTCGAACCCGCCTTCTGCGGTCGAGGACTACGGTTATCCGGGTGCCGACAAAATCCTGGCGGAAAAAGGAATCAAGCTGAAGAAGGGCGACGGCCGCATCCTGCTGGCCGACTGCGACCTGGCCGCCCAGCAGATCCGGGTCCAGACCATCGGCGACCCGGCCGCCGGCCGCGCGGACACCTACTGCTTCAGGACCATCGGTACGACGGGCCACCTCACGCTGGAGCTGCCCCGTGTGTTCGGCCTGGATGCCGCGGACCACCCGATCAGCGCCGACCTCACGGCGAACGGACAGACCACCTCGGTCGACGTCCCCAAGAACACATGGAAGTCCGTCGGTGAAGGGACCAGTGGCGGACCGCGCTCGGTGCTCGTCGAGCTCCGCGTCACCGGCTGACTGGCCCCCGCACCACCCCGACATACGGCCAAGCAGACACCCCGACTCCGGGATTCGAGACGAGATTCGAGGGAAATCGTGAAAGACGCCCGTCCGAGCAGGACGCGCATGGTGTGGGCCACTGGACTCGCCGCCGCCGGTCTGACGAGCGGTCTGCTGGCCGCGGCCCCGGCCCAGTCCGTCGTCGGCGACCAGGTCGCCGACGGCGCCGACCAGTCCACGGTCAAGGTCCATGTCGCCGGCGGCACCGACGACGAACGCGCCTGCTCCGGCACCCTGGTGGACCCGCAGTGGGTCCTCACTGCGGCCAGTTGCTTCGCCGCCGATCCGCAGCAGGCCACTACGCTCACGAAGGGCGCCCCGCCGCTGCCCGCCGTGGTCACCGCCGACGGCAACAAGCCCGAGGACAAGGCCCAGCGGGACCAGAAGGTCCAGGAGATCGTCCCCTATCCGGGCCGTGATCTGGTCATGGCCCGCTTCAACCCGGTCTCCGCCGACGACGCGCTCGGCGGCCCCTTCCCGGACATCGCCTCCGCCACGGTCAGCGGGGCCGCCCCGGCCCAGGGCGACCAGCTCAGGACGGTCGGCTACGGCCGTACCAGGCTCGAGTGGACCCCCGAGCGCGCCCACACCGGTGCCTTCGGTGTGGACCTCGTCGATCCGACGACCCTCGCGATCTCGCCCGCCGCCGGGGCGGCGCTGTGCAAGGGGGACGCGGGCGGGCCGGTGCTCAATGCTTCTGGGCGGGTCGTCGGCGTGGTGAGCCGCTCCTGGGACACCGGCTGCCTCAATTCGCAGGAGACCCGCACCGGCGCCGTCGCCACCCGCGTCGACGACATCGCGGACTGGGTCCAGCAGGTACGGCTCAGCTCACGCCAGAAGCAGATCACCGACGTCATGACGGCGGCCGACTTCAACGGGGACGGCCGTACGGACGTCGTCTCCCTCATGAAGCCCGGGTACGCCCAGGTGTTCCACGGGCGGGCGGACGGGACGCTGCAGTTCGGGGGCTCCCTGGCCACTGTCGGTCGCAGTAACCAGAAGCGGCTTGTCGCCGGGGACTTCGATGACGCCCGGGGCACCGAAGTGATCTCGGTCGACAGCCAAGGCGACCTCATCCTGCACAGCCAGAGCCGTCGTCCCTTCCCGCCGAACCTGTTCGAGCGGACCAAGCTGTGGACCGACGCCACCTGGAAGGACGGCCTGCCCGTCGCCAACCTGCGCACAGGCACCGCCGCGCGCGACACCCTGCTGTTCCAGTGGCCCGACGGCTCCCTCTACACCTACAAGCGGGACGCCGACGGCAACCTGGTCAACCAGAAGAAGTCGATGTGGCCGGACAAGACGTGGAAGAAGAAGCTCATCGCCACGGCCGACTTCACCGGTGACGGACGCGACGACATCGCCGCCGTCGCGAGCGACGGGGCGCTGCACCTGTATCCGGGCAAGGGCGACGGCACCTTCGACAAGGCCAAGTCGATGTGGCCCGACAAGACCTGGGGCGGTATGCGTGTCGTCCTGGGAGGTGACTTCGACGGCGACGGCAAGGCCGACCTCGCCGCCGTGACGACCGCAGGCGACCTGCGCCTGCACGTGGGCGACGGCAAGGGCGCGCTCGCGGCCGGCAAGTCCATGTGGCCGAAGGTGTAGGAGGACGCGAACGGGATGATGTGGGCCGGCGGAGGGGCCGTCAGAAAATCTTCTTCACTTCGTACAACTATTCACACCAGTCACGGATCTGACCCGATGAGCCAACAGGCTTCACCATCACTTGGGTCCTGTCCGACGACGAGCCGTAGAACGCCCACCGCCAGGGTCCTTTCACCACCGGGGGATTGTATGCGCATCCGTGCCACCGTGGCCGCCGTCACCGGCGCCCTGGCTCTCTCCGCCCTCGCCGTCCCGGCCGCCCAGGCCGCGGGCACCACTCCTGGCAAGGCCGACGCCGCCGACATCGCTCAGGCCGTGCACCAGGCCGCCTCGGGTAGAACCACGTTCACCGGAACCACCGCCGCCGCGGACGAGCCGTACCCGCTGGACGTGACGTTCTCCAGCGTGAAGGTCAACAACGGCAAGCCGATCGTCGTCGGCACCACCAACAAGGTCACCGTCCCGGTGACGTACCGGGTCACCCACCCCGCCGACCTCGACCTCAATGCGGATGACGTCTGGATGGACGTCGTCATCTACCGAGGCACCTTCGGGGATCCGGCCGGTCACGAACTGATCGGCGACGACTGGCCGACCTGCTCCGCCGTCTCGACGACGCTCGCCAGCTGCAAGGGCACCATCGACATCTACCCGAGCGAAGAGCTGAGCAACTCCGACGCCACCACCTGGAAGGCCGGCGGCTACGTCATCGACTGGAACGGCCAGGACCCGTTCAGCGACGACATCGACATCACCAAGGTCGGCTACGCCGAGCAGGCCGGCCTCGCCACCACCAAGCTCCAGCGCTTCTCCAAGCTGACCGTCAACGCCTCACCCGAGCCGGTGAAGAAGGGCGCGACCATCACGGTCACGGGCAAGCTGTCCCGCGCGAACTGGGACGACGGCAAGTACCACGGGTACTCCGGCCAGTCGGTGAAGCTCCAGTTCCGCAAGAAGGGCAGCACCACCTACACCACCCTCAAGACCATCAAGACCAGCTCGACCGGCACGCTGAAGACCACGGTCAAGGCGTCCGCCGACGGCTACTTCCGCTACAGCTTCGCGGGCACCTCGACCACCCCGGCGGTCACCACCGCGGGTGACTTCGTCGACGTGAAGTAGACCGCCCCGAAGCAGATCGACGCGAAGTAGTTCCCCACTCGTCCCACCTGGGAGTTCCCATGCGCAAACGCGCCATCGTGGTCGCCGCCTCCGGCGCCCTCGCCCTGTCCGCCCTCGCCGTCCCGGCCGCACAGGCCGCGCCCACGGCCGCGCCGAACGTCACCTTCTCCAACATGAAGGTCAACAAGGGCAAGGCCATCGTGGTCGGCCCCTCGGCCAAGGTGACCGTCACCGCCACGTACACCGTGACGAAGCCCGCGAACCTCAGCGCGAGCTCCTTCCTCACCGGCCCGGTGCTCTACCGGGGCACCACGCTCGGCACGGGGTCCGACGTGCTCATCGGTGACGAGCCGGGCGCCTGCACCGCGGCCTCCTCGACGGTCCTGAAGTGCACGGCCAAGCTCCAGTTCCGGCCCACCGCCTCCGAGGACTTCGAAAACCTGGCCAACAGCCAGGCCGGCGCCTGGAAGGTGGGCGCCCTCGCCGTCCCCGACGACGTCGACAGCGAGGACGACTTCAAGTGGCAGTCCAACCTGGGCACCACCAAGGTCCAGCGCGCCTCGAGGCTGACGGTCGACGCGACCCCCGAGCCGGTGAAGAAGGGCAAGACCCTCACCGTCACGGGCAAGCTGACCCGCGCCAACTGGGACAGCAACAAGTACGCCGGGTACTCGGCCCAGTCGGTGAAGCTGCAGTTCAAGAAGAAGGGCAGCACCACCTACACCACGGTCAAGACCATCAAGACCAGCTCGACCGGTGCGCTGAAGACCACGGTCAAGGCGTCGGTGGACGGCTACTTCCGCTACAGCTTCGCGGGCACCTCGACCACCCCGGCGGTCACCACCGCGGGTGACTTCGTCGACGTGAAGTAGACCGACCTGAAGCAGATCGACGCGAAGCAGACCGACCTGAAGTAGGTCAGGTACCGCAACGGCCGGCCCCGGGGAGTCCCGGAGCCGGCCGTTTTTTCTTGCCTGTCCCTGCCGTCCTCTTACCTTTTTCGCCACGACGCGCCACCTACGTCACGGATCTCACCCCATGAGTCAAAAGACTCCCGAGATCACTCCTCTCCATCTGGGGAACCCCATGCGCATACGCGCCATCGTGGCCGCCGTCTCCGGCGCCGTGGCCCTCTCCGCCCTCGCCGCGCAGGCCGCCGGGACGGCGACGCCGGACGTCACCTTCTCCGGCGTGAAGTTCACCAAGGGCAAGAACGTCGTGGTCGACGCCTCGGCCCAGGCCGCCGTGCCGGTCACGTACACCATGACCCACCCCGCGACCCTGCAGGCCGCCACTTTCCGGACCGGCCCGGTCATCTACCGCGGCACCTCGGTCTCCAGCACCGCGATCAAGATCGTCAGCGACGACCGGGGCACCTGCACCGCCGCCTCGACGACCGTCCTGAACTGCAAGGCGACGATCACCATCCGTCCCTCCGACGGCGACCTGCTCAACTCCTACGCCGGCACCTGGAACGTGGGCGGCCTCGCCGTCGACGCCGACGCCCATGTGAAGTGGCAGGGCGGCCTCGGCACGGTCAAGGTGCTGCGCCGCACCAAGCTGACGGCCGACACCACCCCCGAGCCGGTGAGGAAGGGCGCGACCATCACGGTCACGGGCAAGCTGACCCGCGCCGACTGGGAGAACAACAGGTACGCCGGGTACACCGGCCAGCCGGTGACGCTCCAGTTCAAGAGGAAGGGCGCCACCGCCTACACCACCGTCAAGACCGTCAGGACCAGCTCGACCGGCGCCCTGAGGACCACGGTCACGGCCTCCGTGGACGGCTACTACCGCTTCGCCTTCGCCGGGACGGCGACCAGCCCGGCGGTCAGCGCGGCCGGCGACTTCGTCGACGTCCAGTAGGCGGCACAGGTGAGGTGAGAGGCCTCGCCATCAGACGGGAAAGCGGCGGTCGACCCATTTCCAGATGATCTCCAGGGCGGCCGCCGCCACCACCGACACGCCCACCGCGATCCACGGCATCGTCATCCCGACCAGCCGCAGCGCGAAGAACTCCTGGAGCCACGGCACCGCCAGCACCAGCAGGAACGCGCCGCCCATCGAGGCCACCAGCAGCACCCGCCACCAGGTGTAGGGGCGGGCGACGATCGCCAGGACCCACATGGAGATCAGGAACAGCGTGAGCGTCGCGACGCTGGTCTCCGCGTCCAGCGAGCCCTCGCCCGTGTAGTAGTGGCGGGCGATCAGATACGTCACGAAGGTCGCGATCCCGGCCAGCACCCCGCCGGGGATCGAGTACCGCATCACACGGCGCACGAAGTGCGGGCGGGCCCGTTCCTTGTTGGGGGCGAGGGCGAGGAAGAAGGCCGGGACACCGATGGTGAGGGTGGAGAGCAGGGTCAGATGGCGCGGCAGGAAGGGGTACTCGACCTGCCAGAACACCACCAGCAGCGCCAGCAGCACCGAGTACACCGTCTTCACCAGGAACAGCGTGGCCACCCGGGTGATGTTGCCGATGACCCGCCGGCCCTCCGCCACCACCGACGGCAGCGTGGCGAAGCTGTTGTTCAGCAGCACGATCTGGGCGACCGCCCGGGTGGCCTCGGAGCCCGATCCCATGGCGACGCCGATGTCCGCGTCCTTCAGCGCCAGGACGTCGTTCACCCCGTCGCCGGTCATCGCGACGGTGTGCCCGCGGGACTGGAGCGCGCCGACCATGTCCCGCTTCTGCTGCGGGGTGACCCGTCCGAACACGGTCCCCTCGTCGAGCGCGCGCCCCATCTCGGTCAGCTCGTCGGGCAGCCGGCGCGCGTCGACCGTGTGTCCGCTCAGCCCCAGCTTGGCGGCCACCGCCCCCACCGACACCGCGTTGTCCCCGGAGATGACCTTGGCCCGGACGTTCTGCTCGGCGAAGTAGCGCAGGGTGTCGGCGGCGTCGGGCCGCAGCCGCTGTTCGAGGACGACGAGGGCGGTGGGCCGGGCGCCCTTGGCCACGTCGGGGTCGTCCAGGTCGCGGGCGACACGGGCCAGCAGCAGCACCCGCAGCCCCTGCTCGTTGAGCCGCTCGGTCTCGTCGAGGGCGGGGTCGCCGGGGTCGAGGAGCACGTCCGGCGCGCCGAGCAGCCAGGAGCTGGACTCGCCGTTGCCCTCGCTGAAGCTGGCGCCGCTGTACTTGCGGGCGGAGGAGAAGGGGAGGGACTCGGTGCAGCGCCAGTCGTCGGCGTCGGGGTAGGCGTCGATGATCGCCCGGAGGGAGGCGTTGGGCCGCGGGTCGGACTCGCCGAGCGCGCCGAGCACCCGGCGTATGTACGTCCCGTCGCCGCCGTCCAGGGCACGGACCTCGGTGACGTCCATGCCGCCCTCGGTGAGGGTGCCGGTCTTGTCGAGGCAGACGGTGTCGACGCGGGCGAGGCCCTCGATGGCGGGGAGTTCCTGGACGAGGCACTGCTTGCGGCCGAGCCGGACGACGCCGATGGCGAAGGCGACGGAGGTGAGCAGGACCAGGCCCTCGGGGACCATGGGGACGATGCCGCCGACGGTGCGGGCGACGGAGTCCCTGAGGTCGTTCTCCTTGACGATGAGCTGGGTGATGACCAGGCCGACGGCGGCCGGGATCATCATCCAGGTCACGTACTTGAGGATGGTGGAGATGCCGGAGCGCAGCTCGGAGTGGACGAGGGTGAAGCGGGAGGCCTCCTCGGCGAGCTGGGCGGCGTAGGCCTCGCGGCCGACCTTGGTGGCCTGGAAGGCGCCGCCGCCGGCGACGACGAAGCTGCCCGACATGACCTCGTCCCCCGGCTGTTTGACGACGGGGTCGGCCTCGCCGGTGAGCAGTGACTCGTCGATCTCCAGTCCGTCGGCCTCGACGCACACCCCGTCGACCACGACCTTGTCGCCGGGTCCGATCTCGATGAGGTCGTCGAGGACGATCTCGGAGGTGGCGACCTCCAGGGCGATGCCCTCGCGCCGGACGGTGGGCCGGGCCTCCCCGATGACGGCGAGGGAGTCCAGGGTCTGCTTGGCCCGCCACTCCTGGATGATGCCGATGCCGGTGTTGGCGAGGATCACGAAGCCGAACAGGCCGTCCTGGATGGGGGCGACAACGAGCATGATCGCCCACAGGACGCCGATGATCGCGTTGAACCGCGTGAAGACGTTCGCCCGGACGATCTCGCCGAGGGACCGGCTGCTGCGGACGGGTACGTCGTTCACCTGACCGCGCGCGACCCGATCCACGACCTCGGCGGCGGTGAGACCGGTGGCCGTCGGCAGCCCGGCGGGGGCGTCGATATGGGTCATGCCATCGACGGTACGTGCGGATTTGGGGGTTCACCCCTTGGCGGACCGGAAGATCCGACCTCGGGAGGACGGGTGTAGTACGGCGGTCGTACGCCGTGTCCGGCCGGTCGGACGCGCGGGCCCCCGGGTCGTACGCGCGGGCTCTAACGGAGTGCGGCGGCCCGCTTGATGGCGGCGTCGCGCCTGCGCACGTACCAGATGCCGATGAGTCCGAGGCCGGCGCCCGCGAGGCAGGTCCACAGCCACCAGGTGTGTCCGTGGTCGTCGAACCAGCCGTAGAACGGGAGCTGGGCGAGGAAGAGGACGAACCAGAGGATCGTGCCGCCGGTGATGGTGGCGACCACGGGGCCCTCCAGGGGCTCCGGCGCCTCGTGCTTGGGGGTCCACTTCGCCATGGGGACAGCTTACGAGGCGGGTTCCGGGCGCCACGCGCCGCACGGGTCTACGCGCGGAGATAGCGTTGCGGGGATTTATACGTTCATACTGAAACCGTTTTGTGTTTGTCTACTTCTGATCGTAGGAACCTCTAATGGTCGACCGCTACTTCAAGATCTCCGAGCGGGGCAGCACGCTGCCGAGGGAGATCCGTGGCGGTTTCGCCACCTTCTTCGCGATGGCGTACATCATCGTGCTGAACCCGATCATCCTCGGCAGCGCCAAGGACATGTACGGGCATCAGCTCGACAACGGCCAGCTGGTCACCGCCACCTGTGTGACGGCGGCCTTCACCACGCTGCTGATGGGTGTCGTCGGCAATGTGCCGATCGCCCTCGCCGCCGGTCTCGGTGTGAACTCCGTCGTCGCGCTCCAGCTCGCGCCCCGGATGTCCTGGCCGGACGCGATGGGCATGGTCGTCCTCGCGGGCTTCGTCGTCATGCTGCTGGTCGCCACCGGCCTGCGCGAGCGGGTGATGAACGCCGTGCCGTACGGGCTGCGCAAGGCCATCTCGATCGGTATCGGCCTGTTCATCATGCTGATCGGTCTGGTCGACTCCGGCTTCGTCAGCCGGATCCCGGACGCCGCGCACACCACCGTCCCGCTCCAGCTCGGCGTCGACGGCCGTCTCGACGGCTGGCCGGTGCTGGTCTTCATCCTGGGCGCGCTGCTCACGCTGGCCCTGATCGTCCGCAAGGTGCCGGGCGCGATCCTGATCTCGATCGTCGCCATGACCGTCCTCGCGCTGATCATCAACGCCGTCGCGACCGTCCCGTCCTGGGGTCTGACCACCCCCGAGTGGCCCGGCAGCCCGGTCGCCACGCCCGACTTCGGGCTGATCGGCGAGGTCAGCCTGTTCGGCGGCTTCGACAAGGTCGGCGCGCTGACCGGCGTCCTCTTCGTCTTCACGGTCCTGCTGTCGTGCTTCTTCGACGCGATGGGCACGATCATGGGCGTCTCCGACGAGGCGAAGCTGACCGACGCCCAGGGCCAGATGCCCGGCATCAACAAAGTCCTCTTCGTCGACGGTCTCGCCGTCGCCGCCGGTGGCGCCAGCTCCTCCTCCGCCACCACCGCGTTCGTGGAGTCCACGGCCGGTGTCGGCGAGGGCGCCCGGACCGGCTTCGCGAACCTCGTCACGGGCGGCCTCTTCACCGTCGCGCTGTTCCTCACGCCGGTCGCCACCATGGTGCCCTCGCAGGCCGCCACCCCCGCCCTGCTGGCGGTGGGCTTCCTGATCCTGGCGGGCTCGGTCAAGGAGATCGACTGGGCCGACTACACGATCGCCGTGCCGGCGTTCATCACGATGGTGATGATGCCGTTCACCTACTCGATCACCAACGGCATCGGCATGGGCTTCATCACCTTCGCGCTGCTGCGCCTGGCGGCCGGCCGGGGCCGGGAGGTCCCGGTCCCGATGTACGTGGTCTCGGCGGTCTTCGTCTTCTACTACCTGATGCCGGCCCTCGGCCTGACCTGATCCGATCCGATCCGACCCGACCCGACTCGACCCGAGAGTTCTACGGGCTCAGGTGAGCCCGTAGAACTTCTCCGTCTCCTCGACGGCGGCCTGGAACCGCTCGTCGAAGTCATCCCGAATGAGCGTCTGGACGACATAGTCCTGGACGCTCATTCCCCTTTTGGCAGCGTGGTGGCGGAGCCGTTCGAGCAGCTCCCCGTCTATCCGCAGGCTGAGCACACTGGTCCCCATGCCTACGAGGGTCGCGGCACGGTTCGGGGTGGTGGGCGACGTTCCGCGGTCGTATCACCCGTATGAGTGATTCTGTGTTTTCTCGCGGGTGACGTGGGATGTCCGGGGATGTCCCCAGGTCCCGGCCCTGACGGCGGGTCCCGTCGGCTTCCGGTGGCGGGTCTCACGAGTCTCCCGGCGTGCCCCAGTGGTCTTTAGCGAGGGTAATGAGTTATGTTAAAGAACATGCCGGACCTTACACATGGCGACGACGCTGCCGCCGTGAACTCCCTGCGATCCGCCGTGATGCGGTTGTCCCGTCGGCTCAAGCACCAGCGGGTCGACGAGTCGCTGAGCCCCACCGAGATGTCGGTGCTCGGCACCCTGTCCCTGTGCGGCAGTGCCACCCCGGGTGAGCTGGCCCGCAAGGAGCATGTCCAGCCGCCGTCGATGACCCGCATCGTGGCGCTCCTCGAGGCCAAGGGCCTGGTCAGGCTGGAGCCGCACCCCGAGGACCGGCGCCAGAAGGTCGTCACCAAGACCGAGCAGGCCGAGGCCATGCTGGAGGAGAGCCGCCGCAAGCGGAACGCCTTCCTGGCCACCCTGGTCGACGGCCTCGACGAGGACGAGTGGGCGAAACTGCGCGCCGCCGCCCCCGTGCTGGAGAAGCTCGCACACTTGTAAGCAGCGCCAAGAGGAGGCGAACCCTTTTGAGTACGGGACCCGGAGCAGACTCCGCACCCGCACCGACCACCCCCGACACCCCGCGCACCCCTCCCGCCAGAACCTCGATGTTCGGCTCGTTGAAGGTCAGGAACTACCGCCTGTTCTTCGCCGGCCAGGTCGTCTCCAACATCGGCACCTGGATGCAGCGCATAGCGCAGGACTGGCTGGTCCTGAGCCTCACCGGCTCCGCCACCGCCGTCGGCGTCACGACCGCCCTCCAGTTCCTGCCGATGCTGCTCTTCGGTCTCTACGGCGGCGTCCTCGTCGACCGCTTGCCCAAGCGCCCGACGCTGCTGTTCACCCAGACGGCGATGGCCGTCACCGGCATCGCGCTCGCGCTGCTCACGCTCTCCGGACACGTCGAGGTCTGGCACGTCTACCTCGCCGCCTTCGCCGTCGGCCTCGCCACCGTCGTCGACAACCCGGCCCGCCAGTCCTTCGTCTCCGAGATGGTCGGCCCCGACCAGCTCCAGAACGCCGTCAGCCTCAACTCCGCGAACTTCCAGTCCGCCCGTCTCGTCGGCCCCGCCGTCGCCGGTGTGATGATCACCGGAGTCGGCACCGGCTGGGCGTTCCTCTTCAACGGCCTGTCCTTCGTCGCGCCCATGGCGGGCCTGCTGCTCATGCGGGCGCGCGAACTGCACGCCGTCGAGCGGGCGCCGCGCGCCAAGGGCCAGCTGCGCGAGGGGCTGCGCTATGTCGCCGGGCGCCCCGACCTGACCTGGACCATCGTCCTGGTCGGCTTCGTCGGCACCTTCGGCTTCAACTTCCCCGTCTACCTCTCCGCCTTCGCCGACGACGTCTTCCACGCCGGCGCCGGCTCCTACAGCCTCTTCAACACGCTGATGGCGGTCGGCTCACTGGGCGGCGCGCTGCTCGCGGCGCGGCGCGGCACGGCCCGGATGCGGGTGCTGATCGCGGCGGCCGTCGCCTTCGGCGCGGTGGAGATCGCCGCGGCGGGCGCGCCCTCCCTCTGGCTCTTCGCCCTCCTCATGGTCCCGATCGGCATGTTCGGCATGACGGTCAACGTCACCGCCAACACCAGCATCCAGATGGGCACCGACCCGGCCATGCGCGGCCGTGTCATGGCCCTCTACATGATGGTCTTCCTCGGCGGCTCCCCGGTCGGCGCCCCGATAGCGGGCTGGGTCACCGACGTGTACGGCGTCCGCGCGGGCCTCGCGGCGGGCGGCGCGATCGCCGCCCTGGCCGCCGTCACGATCGGCCTGGTCCTGACCCGCGTCGGCGGCCTGCGTCTCTCGGTCGGCTGGCAGCACGGCCATCCGCGGGTGCGGTTCGTACCCCGCGAGCGCCGGGAACTGGCACCGGTGGCGTAGCGGGTCGCCCCCCGCCGGCAGGCCCTACACCCGCCGCGCCAGCACCTGACCCGGCCACTCCTTCTCCTTCTCCCCGACGGTGTACGTCTCCGTCGGGGAGAAGCCCTGCGCCACGTAGTAGGCGACGAGCTTCCCGTCGGCGCCCGCGTAGCAGTCCACCCGCAGCAGGGTGACGCCGGCGGCGCGGGTCGCCTCGGCGGCGTGCGCGAGCAGCGCGGCGCCCGCCCCGTGCCCCTTGAAGCGCCGGTCGGAGGCGAGCCAGTGGATGTACCGCTCGGGCTCGCCGGGCGGCGGGAGATGGGACAGGTAGGCGCCCGGCGCGTCGGTGAGGGTGAGCGTGGCGGCCGGCACACCGTCGGCCTCGGCGATGAACACCTCGCCCTCGTTCATGTTCCGGACCACCGACTCCACCGTCTTCGGGTTCTCCGACAGCGGCTTCGACCCCCACTGGCCCGTACGCCCCTGTGAGACCAGCCACTCCACGCTGCTGTCGAGCATGCCGAGTATCGCGGGGAGGTCGTCGGGGCCGCCGTCTCTGATGGTGATCTCCATGACGCCCATAATGCCGGGCGTCCGGCGCCGCCACCCGGGAAAATCGGGGACATGAGACTCTTCGCCGCCGTGCTCCCCCCGGACGACATCGCCCGTGAACTCGCCGCCGAGGTGGCGGAGTTGCGCACGCTGCCCGGCGCGGACGCGCTGCGCTGGACCGGCCGCCCCGGCTGGCACTTCACCCTCGCCTTCTACGGCGAGGTCGACGACGACGTCGTACCGGAGCTGTCGGCGCGGCTGGCGCGGGCCGCGCACCGCACCGCCCCCTTCGTGCTGGCCGTGCGCGGCGGGGGCCAGTTCGGGCACGGGCGGGCGCTGTGGGCCGGGGCCGCCGGGGAGATGGCCACGCTGCGGCTGCTCGCCGACCGGGCGGAGGCGGCGGCCCGCAAGGCGGGCCTCGACATGGGGGAGCACCGCCGCTACAAGGCCCATCTGACGCTGGCCCGCAGCCGGGACGCGGTGGACGTCCGGCCGTACGTCGAGGCGCTCGACGCCTTCGCGGGCCGGACCTGGACGGTGGGGGAGCTGGTGCTGGTGCGCAGCAGCCTGCCGAGGTCCGGGGTGCCGGGGGAGCAGCCCCGCTATGAGCCGGTCGGGCGCTGGGCGCTCGGCGGGGCCGGTTAGGCTCGGTGTGTGGACCCGAAGACCAGGAACCGGATCATGGCCGGTGCGCTCGTGCTGATGTTTGTGGTGGTCGCGATGGCCGCGGCGGTCGGCAGGTAGGCCGGGGAACCGGCAGCCGGGCCGGGGAACCGCGCGTCGTCCGTCGTCCGTCGTCCGTCGTCCGTCGGCTGCGGGCCGCCGGCGGTCGATCGCGGCAGGGTGGCAGGGCGGCGGAGCCGCGGAGTGTCGCGGCCCCGCCCCCCTGTGGACTCACCGGGGTCCACCGGTTCACTCACCGGGTCTACCAGGCGAAGGCCTCAGGCGACGGCCCCGGGCCCGGGAAGATCTCGTCCAGGCCGGTCAGCAGCTCCTCGCTCAGCTCCAGGTCGACGGCGCGGATCGCCGACTCCAGCTGCTCGGCGGTGCGCGGGCCGACGATCGGGCCGGTCACGCCGGGGCGGGTGAGCAGCCAGGCCAGGGCGGTCTCGCCGGGCTCCAGCCCCTGCTTGTCGAGGAGGTCCTCGTACGCCTGGATCCGGCCGCGGGCGGTGGGGTCGGCCAGGGTGTCGGCGGCCCGGCCGGAGGCGCGGCGGCCGCCCTCGATCTCCTTGCGGATGATCCCGCCCAGCACACCGCCGTGCAGCGGCGACCACGGGATGACGCCGAGCCCGTACTCCTGCGCGGCCGGGACGACCTCCATCTCGGCGCGGCGCTCGGCCAGGTTGTAGAGGCACTGTTCGCTGACGAGGCCGATGGTGCCGCCGCGCCGGGCGGCGGTCTCGTTGGCCTGGGCGATCTTGTAGCCGGGGAAGTTCGAGGAGCCGGCGTAGAGGATCTTGCCCTGCTGGACGAGGACGTCGATCGCCTGCCAGATCTCGTCGAACGAGGTGAGGCGGTCGATGTGGTGGAACTGGTAGAGATCGATGTAGTCGGTCTTCAGCCGCCTGAGGCTGGCGTCGACGGCCCGCCGGATGTTCAGCGCGGAGAGCTTGTCCTGGTTCGGCCACGGGTCGCCTTCGGCGGCCATGTTGCCGTACACCTTGGTGGCGAGCACGACCTTCTCGCGCCGTTCGCCGCCCTTCGCGAACCAGTTGCCGATGATCTCCTCGGTACGGCCCTTGTTCTCGCCCCAGCCGTACACGTTCGCGGTGTCGAAGAAGTTGATGCCCGCGTCCAGGGCCGAGTCCATGATCGCGTGGGAGTCGGTCTCGTCGGTCTGCGGGCCGAAGTTCATGGTGCCGAGGACGAGGCGGCTGACCTTGAGTCCGGTACGTCCGAGCTGCGTGTACTTCATGAAACGCAAGCCAACGACTTGGAGTGCGCTCCATGCAAGGGGGTTCGGTCAGTCGCGGGGGAAGGTGTCCGTCGTGAGGGTGAGGTCGACGACGGTTCCGGTGAGGTCGATGTCGGTGCCGAAGTCGACCCTCGTCATCGTGGTGTAGTCGCCGTCCTTGGGGTCGGTGTGGACGCAGCAACGGCCTCGGTAGGGGTCGGCGATGAGGTAGACGGGGACCTCGGCGGTCGCGTAGGCGGTCTTTTTGGGGCCGTAGTCGTTGGCGGCGGTGCCACTGGAGATGACCTCGGCGACAAATTCGACGTCCTCGTGGCGCCAGCGGCCCTCGTCGTCGGCCTCCGCGGAGTCGCGGAGCTTGACCACGTCGGGGCAGAAGCCGTTCTCGTGGCCGGGGAAGTCGATGCGGACGCCGGAGAAGACCTTGATGCTCTTCCCGAACTTCTCGCGCACGGCCCAGGCGATCTGGAAGATGATCTCCCAGTGAGTGGCCCTCTGAGGTGTCATGTGGACGTTGCCCCCGACGATCTCGACCCTGAATCCTTCGGGGACGGGCATCCGCTCCAGGCGCTCGAACCACTCGTCCAAACTCTGGGTGTTGGCGTCGGCCATCGCGATCCTGTCTTCAAGGACGGTCATCGTGGCGCTCCTCCCCGGCCGCCCTCGCTCAGGTGCGGCCGCGCAGTACAACGATACGCACGGCGCCCCGGTCACGCGGTGATCCCGTACTCCCCGCCCACCCCCCACGCCTGGTGCATCGCCCCCGCGAACGTCCCCGCCAGCTTGTGTTCGCCGCCCGCGTTGGGGTGGGTGCCGTCGTAGGTGTCGGTGTGGATGTCCCAGGTCTCCGGGACCGAGGCCAGGAGGATCGGGGAGCCCGGGGTGTCCAGGTCGGCGGCCGCCTTCGCCAGGCGTTCGTTGAAAGCCGCGACCTCGGCGGCGAAGGGCGCGTCGTTCACGGCGCGGACGTTCGGGATCACCGGCAGCCAGACCATGCGCACGCGCGGGTTCGCGGAGCGCGCCTCGGCCGTGAACGCCCGGACGTTCTCCGCCGTCTGCTCCGCGTTCGTGTAGAAGCCCAGGTCGATCAGGCCCAGGGAGACCAGCAGCACGTCCGCCCGGGACGCCTGTACCGCCTCGCGGATCAGCGGAGCCATGTGCAGCCAGCCCTCGCCCCAGCCGGCCAGATGGGTGCGGGGGAAGTCGGGTTCGGCGTACGCGTACGACGTGGGCGCGTCCGCCGTCTTGTCGTAGAGCGTCTCGCGCGGGCCGACCAGGGTGAAGGGCCCGCGGTACGTCGCGCACAGGTGGCGCCACATGCGGTAGCGCCAGGTGTGCTCGCCCGCGCTGCCGATCGTCATCGAGTCGCCCACGGGCATGAACCTAAGCATCCGCTCATGATGCTGGATCGTCGGACGATCACAGGAGCCCCGCACCGTGTGAGGCTGGCCACGACACCTGGCCCCACCCGGAACGGGCGGGCGGGATGGCAGGCTTGGGGCATGCCTCGACCCTTCGCCGGCCGTGCCGGAGCCCTCCTCACCGGAGCCCTCCTCATGGGCGCGTTCGCCGTGCCCGCGTCCGCCGCCGACGGCGACAAGGGGTTCACCATCGAGGATCCGCGCATCACCGAGTCCAGCGGCCTGGCCGCCTCCCGGCAGCACCCCGGCATCTACTGGACCCACAACGACAGCGACGACGGCCCCTACCTCTACGCCGTCGACAGCGCGACCGGGAAGACCGTCGCCCGGCTCACCCTCACCGGCATCGGCACCCCGCGTGACGTCGAGGCGATCTCGATCGGGCCCGACAACCAGATCTACGTCGGTGACATCGGCGACAACCTCGGCGGCAGCTGGCAGTACGTGTGGATCTACCGGCTGCCCGAGCCGAAGACGCTCACCGACGCGACCGTCCGCGCCACGCAGTACATCGTCAAGTACTCCGACGGGGCCCGGGACGCCGAGTCGCTCCTCGTCCACCCCAAGACCGGGCGGGTCTACCTCATCGACAAGAACGAGGACGGCGGACACCTCTACGAGGGACCGGCCACGCTCTCGCCCTCCGGCTCGAACATCTTCAAGCCCGCCGCCCCCGTCGAGCTGTGGGCCACCGACGCCGCCTTCTCCCCGGACGGCACCCAGCTCGCCGTCCGCGGCTACTTCGGAGGCATCTCCTACGACTGGAACGGCGGCGCCATCAAGCGCGAGGGCCGTCTCGACGTGCCCCTCCAGCGGCAGGGGGAGTCCGTCAGCTACTCCGCCGACGGCAGCAAGCTCATGTACGGCAGCGAGGGGTCCGGCAGTTCGGTGGTGGCGGAGGACGCGCCCGAGGGCGCCGCCGATGCCAAGTCGCCGTCCGGCGGAGGCGGTTCGGACGACTCCGGGAGCGAGGACGGCGGCTCCTCGGCGGGCGGCAGCGTCAAGCTGGGCGCGCTCGCCGTCGCCGCGGTCTTCGCCGCCGTGTTCGGCCTCCGGCGCCTGCGGCGCCGCGACTGAGCCCTCACCCTCAGTCCGCCGCTCTCCGCCGCTCGACCAGCACTTCCAGCCCGTCCAGGATCCGCTGCAGGCCGAACCCGAAGTGGTCGAACGCCGGGCTCCAGGTGTCCTCGGCGAGGGAGGCCAGGACCGGGTAGCGGCCGGTGGCCATGATCTTCTCGACGAACGGCGCCTGGGCGGCGTAGAAGTCGGCGGTCGTCATGCCCGTCACGCGCTCGGCCGCCTCCTCGTAGACCTGGGTGCGCGCGGCTCCGACGACGTATCCGTCGACCATGATGACCGCCGAGACCAGCTCGGGATCGGTCAGGCCCATCGGGCGGATCCGGCCGAGCACCTTCTCCATGCCGTCCAGCGCGCTCGGGCCGAGCAGCGGGCGGGTCTGGTTCATGTCCAGCAGCCAGGGGTGGCGGCGGTAGAGGGCGAGGGTGGCGTGCGCCATCGCCTCCAGCGCGGAGCGCCACGTGCCGTCGCCGAGGGCGGCCGGGTTCTCGGAGGGCCGCTGGACCCGGTCCAGCATCAGGTCGAACAGCTCGGCCTTCCCGGGCACGTACCGGTAGAGGGACATCGCGCCCGTCCCCAGTTCCGTGGCGATCCGGCGCATCGAGACCCCGGCGATGCCGTCCCGGTCGGCGACCTCGACCGCGGTCTCCACGATCCGCTCCAGCGTCAGCCCCGGCTTCGGGCCGCGGCTGGGCCGCCGGCCGGTGTCCCACAGCAGCTCGAGGGTGCGGTTGATGTCGCCGCCGCCGCTGGTCTCCGTACTGCTCGTCATGGAGGCAGCTTAGTTCCGCCCGAAAAAACCGAGTACGGCGTACGCGTAATCGGGTACGGTGTACTCAGTTACCGAGGGAGGGAACCGATGGCTGACGGATACGCCGTACGGGCCGAAGGACTGGAGAAGCGGTACGGCGACAAACGGGCGCTCGACGGATTCGACCTGACCGTCCGGGAGGGCACCGTGCACGGCCTGCTCGGGCCGAACGGCGCCGGGAAGACCACCGCCGTGCGCATCCTGTCCACGCTCGTCCGGCTGGACGGAGGGCGCGCGGAGGTCGCCGGCCTCGACGTGGCCCGCCGACCGCGCGAGGTACGGGCACGGATCGGGCTCACCGGGCAGTACGCGGCCGTGGACGAGGTGCTCACCGGCCGGCAGAACCTGGAGATGTTCGGCCGCCTCTTCCACCTGGGCGGCGGGCGGGCCAGGGCGCGCGCTGCCGAGCTGCTGGAGCGCTTCGACCTGACCGACGCCGCCGACAAGGGCGTCGGCGGCTACAGCGGCGGCATGCGGCGCCGCCTCGACCTCGCCGCGTCGATGATCCTCGCCCCGGCCGTCCTCTTCCTCGACGAGCCGACGACGGGACTGGATCCCCGTAGCCGGGGCGAAGTCTGGGAGTCCGTACGGGCGCTGGTGGAGGGCGGCACGACCGTGCTGCTCACCACCCAGTATCTGGAGGAGGCCGACCGGCTCGCCTCCCGGATCACCGTCATCGACCAGGGCCGCGCCATCGCCGACGACACCCCGGACGGTCTGAAGGACACCGTCGGCGGGGACCGGATCGAGGTCGTGGTCGCCGAGCGCTCCGAGATCCCGGCCGTGGTGAAGGTGGTGGCGCGCGTCTCCGACGGCGAACCCGAGGCGGACGAGCGGGAGTTGCGGGTGCACGCCCCCGTGTCCGACCGGGTGGCCGCCCTCACCGAGGTGGCCCGCGCCCTGCGCGACGAGGGCGTCCACGCCGAGGACATCGGACTGCGCAGGCCGAGCCTCGACGACGTCTTCCTGCGCCTGACCGGACACCGCACGGAGAAGGAGGCGGCGGCATGAGCAGCAGCAGTAGTACGGTCGACAGCGCCCGGGGGCCGGTGTACTGGCTGTTCTCCGACTGCTGGAACATCGTCCGCCGCGGCCTCACCCACTACCAGCGCCAGCCCGTCAACATCGCCTGGCAACTGGGCTTCCCGATCCTCTCCGTGCTGCTGTACGGCTATGTCTTCGGCAGCGCCATGACGGTGCCCGGCGGCGGGGACTACAAGGACTTCCTGATGCCCGGGATGTTCGTGATGACGATGGCCTTCGGCTTCATCAACACGGCCACCGTGGTGGTGTACGACTCCACCAAGGGCGTCATCGACCGGTTCCGCTCCATGCCGATGGCGTCCTCCGCGGTGGTCGCCGGGCGCGGGGTCACCGATCTCCTCGTCGCCTGCGCCGAGTTGGGGATCATGATGCTCACCGCGCTGGCCATGGGCTGGCGGCCGGACGCGGGCTGGGGCTTCCTCGCCGCGTTCGGGCTGCTGCTGTGGCTGCGGTTCGCGCTGATCTGGGTCGGGGTGTGGCTGGGGCTGCTGGTGCCCAACCCGGAGGCGGCGGGCGGACTGTTCGCCGTGGCCTTCCCGCTGACGATGATCTCCAGCATCTTCGTCGCGCCCCAGCTGATGCCGGACTGGCTGGGCTTCGTGGCCGCCTGGAACCCGATCTCGTCCACGGCCGCCGCCGCGCGCGACCTGTTCGGGACGCCGGTCGGGGGCGGTGACTCCTGGGTCGAGCAGCACGCGCTGCTGATGGCGGGGGTGTGGCCGCTGGTGCTGACGCTGGTCTTCCTGCCGCTGGCCGTGCGCAGGTTCCACAAGCTCGGGCGGTGACTTCCGGAAGCGGCGGCGCCTTCCCGGTGCCGCCGCTTCCGGTCTCCCCTGCCGCCCTCCTTGACGTGGTCATGGTGTGTCAGTTTCCTGGGTGGTGCGCGGTGTATGGGAGCGCTCCCATGTTCCGGGCCCGCGCCGCCCCCGAGAGGAAGCAACGCCATGTTCCGCAACCTCCGCAGAGCGCTGTGCGCCGCCGTCGCGGCCCTGCTGCTCCCCCTGGCGGCAGGCGCGCAGACCGCCCACGCGGCCGATGCCGGCGCCGGCTACTGGCACACCAATGGCCGCCAGATCCTCGACGCCGCCGGGCAGCCGGTCCGGATCGCCGGGATCAACTGGTTCGGCTTCGAGACCGGCAACCACGTCGTCCACGGCCTGTGGTCCCGCGACTACAAGAGCATGATCGACCAGATGAAGTCGCTGGGCTACAACACGATCCGCATCCCCTACAGCGACGACATCTTCAAGAGCTCGACCGTCCCCGACAGCATCGACTTCAGCGGCGGCAAGAACGCCGACCTGCAAGGACTCAGCTCCTTGGGCATCCTCGACAAGATCGTCGCGTACGCCGGTCAGGGCGGCCTCAAGGTCATCCTCGACCGGCACCGCCCGGACGCCGGCGGCCAGTCCGCGCTCTGGTACACCTCGGCCGTCCCCGAGTCGACGTGGATCACCAACCTCAAGTCCCTGGCGGCCCGTTACGCCGGTCAGCCCACGGTCATCGGCATCGACCTGCACAACGAGCCCCACGACCCCGCCTGCTGGGGCTGCGGCGACACCGCGACCGACTGGCGGCTGGCCGCGCAGCGGGCCGGCAACGCGGTCCTCTCCGTCAACCCGGACCTGCTGATCTTCGTCGAGGGCGTGCAGACCTTCAACGGCGTCTCCGGCTGGTGGGGCGGCAACCTGATGGGCGTCGCCCAGTACCCGGTGCAGCTGAGCGTGGCCAATCGGGTGGTGTACTCGGCGCACGACTACGCGACGAGCGTGGCCCAGCAGAGCTGGTTCAGCGACCCCACCTTCCCCGCCAACATGCCGGGGATCTGGGACAAGTACTGGGGCTACATCTTCAAGCAGAACATCGCGCCGGTGTGGGTGGGCGAGTTCGGCACGACGCTCGCCTCGACGGTGGACCAGAAGTGGCTCGCGGCCCTGGTGAGCTACCTCCGCCCGACGTCGACGTACGGCGCCGACTCCTTCCACTGGACCTTCTGGTCCTGGAACCCCAACTCCGGTGACACGGGAGGCATCCTGAAGGACGACTGGCAGACCGTGGACACGGTGAAGGACGGCTACCTGACGAGCGTCAAGGCACCGGGCTTTCCGGGCACGGGCGGCGGGGGCGGCGGGGGTGGTGGCGGTACGGCCGCCTGCTCGGCCGCCTACACCGTCACCAGCGACTGGGGCGGCGGTTTCAACGCCGACGTGAAGGTCACCAACACCGGGACGACGGCGATCTCGTCCTGGAGGGTGACGTGGACCTGGAGCGGCTCGCAGCAGGTGACGAGCATGTGGAACGCGTCGTACACGCAGACGGGGTCCGCGGTCACCGCGACGAACGCCTCCCACAACGGCTCGATCGCGGCGGGCGGCTCGACGAGCTTCGGCTTCGGGGGCGCGCCCGGCGGCGGGGGTACGCCGAGCGTGAGCTGCACGGCGGCGTGAGCCCGGCCGCCCGGTCGCGCACGGGGTGTGCGGCCGGGCGGCCGTCTTCGCGTGCGTGACCCGTCCCCGTGGTCACGGCTCGAGTACGTACAGCCGGACCATGTCGTCGCCGGCCTCCCATCGAGGCGGGCGAGAGCGTTCGGGGGTGTGCCAGCACTCGTCATCACGCGGCGGGGCCAGGCGGCGCCCGGCCGCGCAGGAGCGTCTGGCCCAGCGGCGCCAGCGGGCCTCGTAGGGGCTGGGGAGCGGCCGCACGCACGGGTCCGGGGGGCGGCCTTCCGGCGCGGGGCGCCGCGCCGGCGCCTCACGCGTCCGCCGGAACATACGTCCCCTCCGGGAGCAGGAACCGCGCCCACACGCACTTCGTGTGCCGCTGACGTGTGTGTCCCCAGCCGTGGGCCAGCTCCCCGACCAGCGTGAGCCCGCGACCGCCTTCTGTGTCCGGGCCGCGCTCCCGCACCTCCGGGAGGCGGTCCCGGTCCGGGTCGTAGACCTCCAGGAAGAGGTACGGCCCCCGCAGCGTGAGCGTGATCCTGACCTGGGCGCAGGACACCTGGCAGTGGGTCACGGCGTTGGTCACGAGTTCGTTCGCCGAGAGGGTCACGTCGTCGGCGAGGCCGCCGCTGATCCCCCAGTTCCCGAGGGCCTTGTGGACGCTGTGCCGGGCGGCGGGCACGTGGTCTCTGCGCTTGGGGATGGTGAAGGTTTCGGTTGTGGGCATGGGCTGAAGCTAGGGGCGGATCCGGCACCCGCACAATGCCAACCAATGAATACATGCATGCGTGCCACTCGATCGGGTGATGCACCCGCAAAGTTGCCGTGCCTGTGGCAGGGTGCTGCGGAAAGCTAGAGGGGAGACAGGCATGCCCGCAGGTGGACGGCCGACGGTACGCAGCAGGCGTTTGGGTACGGCGCTCCGCCAGTACCGTCAGGCGGCCAAGCTGGACCAGCCGCAGGCCGCAGAGGTCATCGCGTCAAGTCAGGCCAGGATCAGCCGCGTTGAGAGCGGGCATGCGACACCGCGCGTCATCGAGGTGCGACTGCTGCTGGACGCGTACGGCGTCACGGGCGAAGAAGTCCGCGACAAGCTGGAAGAGTTGGCCAAGCACTCGAAGAACCGCGGCTGGTGGCTCGAGCACGCAGAGCACCTGAGGCCGGACTACGTCGATCACATCGCGCTGGAAGACGATGCCACGTACATCCGTGAGTGGCAGCCGGTCATGGTGCCGGGGCTGTTGCAGACCCCGGAGTATGCGGAGGCGGCCATCTCCGGTGGCCCTCACTACATCGAGCCGGAGCGGGTTGCGCATCTGGTGAAGGTCCGGATGGCGCGGCAGGCGAAGATCGCTGAGGGCGGCGCCTCGTACACGGCCATCCTCTGGGAGGCGGTCGTCACCCACCCGCTGGTCGGCGTCGAGATTCACCGGGAGCAGTTGTCCGCGATCCTTGAGATCGGGAAGCGGAAGAACGTCACTGTGCAGGTACTGCCGTTCAGCGCAGGCGTGTTGGCTGGTTACTCCTCCGCGTTCTACTCCTTCAGCTTCGGCGCGGAGCCGACCGTCGAAGCGGTCGCCATGGACAATCTGCGAGGCGCTTCGGTGCTCGAAGGGCCCGAGGACCTTGCCGCTTACGCCAATGCATACGACCTACTACGATCGTCGGCATTGGCGCCGGACACGAGCGCGAAGCTCATCCGGGGCATACTTCGGAGCTTGAAGGAAGACGCATCGTGACCGAGGTCGTAAGCCCGTTCTGGAAGTCGTCGTACTCGGGACAGGAGAACGCCTGCGTCGAGGTCGCCGACACGGCCTCCGGTGGCCGCGCCGTCCGCGACAGCAAGCACCCCGCCGGCCCCCTCCTCACCGTCTCCCGCGAAGGCTGGCAGGCGTTTCTCCGGCAGTTCGGGTGACGGTCGGCGTCAGCCCGTACCGCCCTGACGTGGTGACAGCTTTCCCCTGCGTGTCAGGCGCCCCTGAACCAAATGAGTTCCAATTTTCGGTCGAAATGCTTCTTGCGGCCGTGCTTCTTCGGCAGGATCCCGCCAGGGCCGTGAACCTTTCGGTCCTGTCGAACCCCCCATGCTGTGAAGGAACTTCATGAGAAGAAGCACAGCCGTGCTGTGCGGCGCGACCGTCGTGCTGGCCGGATCTCTCACGGCCGTCCCGGCCGAGGCCGCCACGCCGCAGTCCGCGCAGGCAGCCCAGGCGCCGAAGGTCGCCTGGAAGAAGTGCGCCACGGACGAGTACCCGACGCTCCAGTGCGCGTCGGTGAAGGTGCCGCTCGACTACGCCAAGCCGCAGGGCCGGAAGATAACCCTGGCCCTGTCCCGGGTTCCGCACACCGCGCGGAAGTACCAGGGGCCGCTGCTGGTCAACCCCGGTGGCCCCGGCGGCAGCGGTCTGACCCTCGCCGGGTTCGTGGCGTCCTCGCTGCCCAAGGCGGTCGCGTCCCAGTACGACGTCATCGGCTTCGACCCGCGTGGCGTGGGCAAGAGCAAGCCCGCCCTGAACTGCAAGCCGGGCCACTTCAACCCGGTCCGCCCGGACTCCGTGCCCAGCACCTCCGCGATCGAGAAGGCCAACCTCGCGCGCGCCAAGTCCTTCGCCAAGGCCTGCGGCACGAAGTACGCGGACGTCCTGCCGTACATCAACACGGTCAGCGCCGTGAAGGACATGGACCAGATCCGCAAGGCACTCGGCGCCAAGAAGATCAACTACTTCGGCTACTCGTACGGCACCTACCTGGGCCAGGTCTACGCCAAGCTCTTCCCGACCCGGGTGCGCCGCCTGGTCCTGGACTCGATCGTCGACCCCGACGGGGTCTGGTACGACGCCAACATCTCTCAGGACTACGCCTTCGACGCCCGTCACAAGGCGCTCATGGCGTGGATCGCCAAGTACGACAGCACGTACAAGCTCGGCACCGACCCGGCCGCGATCGAGGCCAAGTGGTACGCGATGCGGGCGGAACTCGCCAAGAAGCCGGCCGGCGGCAAGGTGGGCGCCTCCGAGCTGGAGGACACCTTCATCCCCGGCGGCTACTACAACGGCTACTGGCCGTCCCTCGCCGAGGCGTTCGCGGCCTACGTGAACGACAAGAAGTCCGCTCCGCTGGTCGAGGCGTACGAGAACTTCGCGGCCGTCGACGCCTCCGGCGACAACGGCTACAGCGTCTACACCGCCGTCCAGTGCCGTGACGTCTCCTGGCCGCGTGACTGGAACCAGTGGCGCAAGGACAACTGGTCCGTGTACTCCAAGGCCCCGTTCATGGCCTGGAACAACGCCTGGTACAACGCGCCGTGCGCGTACTGGCCCACCAAGACGCTGAAGCCGGTGAACGTCGCCAACAGCAAGCTCCCGCCGGTGCTGCTGTTCCAGGCGACCGACGACGCGGCCACCCCGTACCAGGGCGGCGTCACCGTCAACCGCCTGCTCAAGCACTCCAGCCTGGTGGTCGAGCAGGGCGGCGGCAACCATGGCATCACGCTGAGCGGCAACGCCTGCCTGGACAAGTACCTGGCCAAGTACCTCACCGACGGCACGGTCCCGCACGGCAGCGGCGTGGCCGACGCGGTCTGCAAGAAGACCGCGGACCCCAAGCCGGCGACCACGGCGACGTCCGCCCTGACCGCGGACCGGTCGGCCACCGCGGCCCCCGGCGACACCCTGCACGGGCTGCTGGGCTTCCGCGGCTGAGCCACCTGTCACCGAGGAGGGCGCCTGGGAGCTCATCGGTGAGTGAGAACGCAGAGGGGGGGGGGGGGGGGGGGGGGGGGGGGGGGGGGGGGGGGGGGGGGGGGGGGGGGGGGGGGGGGGGGGGGGGGGGGGGTGGGGGGGTGGTTTAGGTCGGTGGTGGATGCGCGAGGTTCCTGGGGTGC